>VSCG01000076.1:0-15475 GCA_047459115.1 Micromonosporaceae bacterium | reverse complement strand
GGCCCGACCCCCCCGCCCGGTACCGCCGTACCGACGGGTCACGGTGTCCAATGAAGACCGTGACCAGTACCCACGGGGCGCAGCCACCGCCCCAGCAGCCCCTCGAGCCGACCAGCGACACCGACCTGGGCACCAGTCCGTGGGCCACGCCGCCCCGTCGGCCCCCGAGCCCCGCCCGGCGAACCACCGGTGAGCCGAGCGAAGCAGGTGCACCACCGGCGGACCGGGCCGCGGCCGATGAGCCACCGGCGGACACCGCTCAGACCGGCGCACCACCAGCGGACAACGCCCAGACCGGCGAAGCGCCGCCGGACGACCCAGAGGCCGGCGACCTCTGGCCGACCGTGCCCCGGTCGGCCAGCCCGCCGCCCGTGCGGCCCCGGCCTGAGCCGGAGCCCGAGCCGGAACCGGACGTTGGGTTCGAATCCTGGCTGACCGAAGCCGTGCCCCGGCCGGGCGCCGGTCGGATCGCCACGGCCCGGGCCCGCCGGATCCGCACGCGCCGGTCCCCCCGCCGCCCGGCCGTCGGGCTGGTCGCCCTGCTCGTTCTCACGCTGCTCACGGCGTTCCTCGCCTGGGTGAGCGCCGAGCCGTTGTGGCTCGCGCTCGGCCACGAGCAGCGGGGCACGGCGACGGTCACCCGGTGCACCGGCGAGGGGTACCGGCAGGGCTGTGTGGCCACGTTCACCTCGGTGGACGGCGGGTTCACGGTGGAGCAGGTGCCGCTGCTCGGCCTGGCTGTGGCCGATCGGCAGGCCGGCGTCACGGTCGACGCCCGGATGGTGTCCGCCGGCGGACGCGGCGCGTATGCGACGGACGATCCCGGCCTGCACCTGCGCTGGGCGATCGGCCTGGTCCTGGTGCTCGCCTGCGGGGTCGGGATCGCGCTGGCCACCGGGGCGACCCGGCTGCCCGGCAGGCGCGCCAGCTCGGTGGCTGTCGCGCTCAGCGTGGCCGCGCCGCTACTGCTGTTCGCCGGCTTCCTGGCCGTCAGCTTCTGACGGGCCGCCACCCGGGCCGGAGACGCGGAGGGAACCGGCCCGGGCGGGCTCAGACCCCGGGCCCGGGACGGCGCATCAGTCCGGCTCGACCCCGACCGCCAGGTCGTACACCCGCCGCTTCGGCACGCCGTACTCGCGCGCCACCGCGGCGACCGCGTCGCGCCGGGACATGCCGGCGGCCTGGCGTGCGTCGAGCGCGGCGCGCAGGTCGGCGTCGGTCGGGCCGCCCGCCCCGGCGGCCGTCATCCCGGCGACCACGAGCGTGATCTCCCCACGCGGCGGCGCCGACCGGGCTGCGTCCAGCAGCGCGCCGAGGCCGTCCCGCCGCACCTCCTCGTACACCTTGGTCAACTCCCGGCACAGCGCGGCGGGACGGTCGGCACCGAAGGCCGTGACGAGGTCGGCGAGCGTGTCGGTCACCCGGTGCGGCGCCTCGAAGAAGATCAGCGTGCGCTCCTCGGCGGCGAGCGCGGCGAGCCGGCTGCGCCGCTCGCCCGCCCGTCGGGGCAGGAACCCCTCGAAGCAGAACCGGTCGCTGGGCAGCCCCGACAGCGCGAGGGCGGTGGTCACGGCGCTGGGTCCGGGCACCGCGGTGACCGGCACTCCGGCGTCCAGCGCGGCGCGGACCAGCCGGTATCCGGGATCGGAGACGCTGGGCATCCCGCCGTCGGTGATCACCGCCACCACCGCGCCGCCCCGCGCGGCCGCCACGAGTTCCGAGGTACGGCGTACCTCGTTGCCCTCGAAGTAGGAGACCACGCGGGCGGTGACCGGGACCCCGAGGTCGCGCGCCAGCCGGGCGAAGCGCCGGGTGTCCTCGGCGGCGATCACGTCGGCGGTCGCGAGAGCCTCGCGCATCCGCGGCGAGGCGTCGCCGGCGTTGCCGAGCGGCGCACCGACCAGCACGAGCCGGCCTTCGCCGGGAATATCGGCCAAGATGGGCTCCACCTCCCGGGGGTCCGGCACCGACGGGTCGTCCGCTTCCAGCTTCGCAGCCTACGATCGGCCCCGTGATCTCGACCGCGCCGGCGCAGCGGGAAGGCGTCCCACACCGGCTGGCCGCCCCCACGCCGCCGGTGCTCGCCCGCGTGCCCGGGATCGTCCGCCGCCGCCTGGCGCCGTTCGACGCGCGGCTCGACCCGTACTCGTGGCTGGCCGCGGGCGTGGTCACCCTGATCGCGGCGGTGCTGCGCCTGGTCAACCTGTCCCACCCGCCCGGGTTGATGTTCGACGAGGTGTACTACGCCAAAGAGGCCCGCGGGATGCTCCTGCACGGCGTCGAGTGGAACCTCGAGGACGACACCGCCAAGTACGTCGTGCACCCGCCGCTGGGCAAGTGGTGCATCGCGCTCGGTGAGTGGCTGTTCGGGTACAACGAGTTCGGTTGGCGGGTCTCCGCGGCCGTGGCCGGCACCCTCTCAGTGCTGATGCTCACCCGCCTCGCCCGGCGTATGTTCGGCTCGACCACCCTCGGCTGCGCGGCCGGACTGCTGCTGGCGCTCGACGGCATGCACTTCGTCCTGTCGAGGACCGCGCTGCTCGACATCTTCCTCATGCTCTTCGTGCTGGCGACCTTCGGCTGCCTGGTCCTCGACCGGGACGCCCGGCGCCGCCGCTGGCTGCGCCACCTGGAGTCCGGGGCGGACCCGTCGCGGCCGGGTCGCGCATCACGCCCCGGCTTCGACTGGCGTACCGGGGTGCCCTGGTGGCGGCTCGCCGCCGGAGCGTTCGCGGGGTGCGCCGTCGGGGTCAAGTGGAGCGCCGCCTTCTTCCTGCCGGTCTTCTTCACGCTGGCGTTCGTGTGGGAGATCCGGGCCCGCCGCTCGGCGGGAGCGCGCCGGCCGTGGCAGGACACCTTCCTGGACGAGACCGGGTGGTTCGCGCTCAGCGGGCTGCTCACGGTGCTCACCTACATCGCCACCTGGACCGGCTGGTTCCTGTCCGACGACGGGTACTTCCGCCACCGCCTCGCGGACGCCGGCGTGCGCGAGCCGCCGGTGATCGGCGCCCTGCTGAACCTGCTGCACTACCACCTCGAGGCTCTGAGATTTCACAACCGGCTCACGGAGACGCACACCTACCAGTCCGAACCGTGGCAGTGGCTGCTGCTGGGCCGGCCGGTGGCGTTCCACTGGAGCACCGACGGGCCGTGCGGCGCGGAGAACTGCGCCAGCGAGGTGCTGCTGCTCGGCACTCCGGTCCTGTGGTGGTCGTTCCTGCTCGCGATCCCGCTCATGATCTGGTTCGGCATCGCGCGACGGGACTGGCGGATGCCGCCGATCGCGCTCGGCATCGCGGCCGGCATCCTGCCGTGGTTCTTCTTCGCCCTCCAGAACCGGACCATGTTCTACTTCTACGCGCTGCCGGCCCTGCCGTTCCTCGTCCTCGCGGTGGTCTACGTGCTGGGCGCACTGATGACACCGCCACCGAACCGGCCGCTCGCCGATAACGCGGCCGACCGGCGCGCCGTGGGCGCGATCGTGGCCGGCGGGTACGTGATCGCGGTGGCGCTGTGCTTCGCGTACTTCTACCCGATCTTTACCGGGCAGGTCATCCCGTACTCCGACTGGTTGGCGCGAATGTGGCTGGGCCGGCTCTGGGTGTGACGACGCCCCGCCGCCGCGGTTGATCATGAGCTTGGCAGCGCGACACGCCGATGTGCGTGCTGCCAAGCTCATGATCAACGAGGGTCTGGCGGTGTTGCGCGACCGCCGGTCGCACCGACGAGGACCGCGGCCAGTAGCGTGCGGATCGTGTCGTGGAGCTGCTGAGGGGTCAGTCCTCGCGCCCCCGCGCCGGCGATCTGGTCGAACAGCAATCCATCGAGGAACGCCACCATGTCGTACGCCCGTGCCTCCGGCTCGGGCACGCCGGCCGTGGCGAGCAACTCGGCGACCATGCCGCGCAGTCTGGCGCCGGCGCGCACCAGGGCGTCGCGCAGTTCCGGCCGCCGGGTCGCCTCGAGGGCGAGTTCGTAGCGCGCGAGATGGCGGTCGCGTCCCGCGGTCAGCCAATGCCGGACGAGGCCGGCGGCCTGGGCCGCGAGCGTGTCGAGGTCGGCAGCGGGCAGCGCCGGCGCCTCGGCGACGTCCAGTTCGACCAGACGCTCGACGACCGCACGGAGCAGCGCCTCCCGGGTGCGGAAGTAGTACGACGTGGAGCCCTCGGGCAGCCCGGCCCTACGGTCCACGGCCCGGTGGGTGAGGCCCCGCATGCCTTCCCTGGCCAGCGTGGTGATCGCCGCGTCGGCGATCTCGGCCCGGCGAGACACGGATCACCCCCTCAACAGTCCTCTACAAGTGTAGAGTCCTCTACGGCTGTAGAGGAGTGGATCAGCATGAGAGCGGTCATCGTCGGCGGCGGCATCGGCGGACTCGCCGGCGCGGTCGCCCTGACCAGGCAGGGCTGGCGGGTGGAGATCCTCGAACGCGCGGCCGAACTCAGCGAGGTGGGCGCCGGCCTGTCGCTGTGGCCGAACGCGCTGCGGGCGCTCGACCACCTCGGGCTGGGCGACCGGGTACGGGCACGGTCGTCACTCGGCGCCCAGGCCGGCATCCAGAACGCCGCCGGGCGCTGGCTGGCCCGCACCGACACAGCCGAACTGGAGCGCCGGTACGGCCCGGTCGCGGTGCTGCACCGCGCCGATCTGCTGAGCGCCCTGCTCGCGGCGGTGCCCGCGCAGTCGTTGCGGACCGGGGTCGTCGTGCGGGCCGTGCGGCCGGACGGCACCGTGCTGCACTCCGCAGGCGAGTCCACAGCAGACCTGGTGGTCGGCGCGGACGGCATCCACAGTGTCGTACGCCGATCGGTGTGGCCGAACGCGCCGGCGCCACGGTACGTCGGGTACAGCGCGTGGCGGATGGTGACCCGCCCGGTGCCGATCGGCGAGAGCGTCGAGTCGTGGGGCCGGGGTGAGCGGTTCGGGTACGCCCCGCTGCCGGACGGGCGGGTCTACTGCTTCGCGGTCGCGAACACGCCGGAGGGCGCCGGGCACGGCGGACTGGCCGAACTGCACCGCCGGTTCGGTGACTGGCACGATCCGATCCCGACGCTACTGACGGCGGTGGACGAGAACGCGTTGCTGCACCACGACCTGTACGAGCTGCCGCCGCTGGACTCGTACGTCTCCGGAAACGTGGTGCTGCTCGGGGACGCCGCCCACGCCATGACGCCCAACCTGGGGCAAGGGGCCTGCCAGGCGCTGGAGGACGCGGTGGTGCTGGCCCGGGCCGTGGCAGCCGGCGACCTCGCGGCCTACGACCGGGCCCGGCGGCCACGCACGCAGATGGTCGCCCACCGCTCGCGCCAGATCGGCGCGGTCGCGCAGTGGTCCTCGCGCCCGGGGACGGCACTGCGCAACGGGGCGCTGCGGCTGATGCCGCGGTCGTCGTTCCTGCGCTCGCTCGCCCCGATCCTCGACTGGTCCGGGTGACCTTTGGCCCGTGGGGCTTGGTGCCCTGCTACGAACGCCGCCTGGTGAGCGCAACCACCGCGACGATGATCCCGATGATGGCCACGGTGCCAAGGCCGCAGACCAGCAGGGCCAACGAGGGCCTGATGGCGTTCATGCGCAGCAGCCTAACCCACGCCGGACAGCTTCGATCTCGTCAGCTCAAGCGGAAGGAGGCCTTGAGTAGTTCCGTGCTGACCACTATGGACGGTCGGAGGCTTGTCTCGCCTCGGGCCTCGACCCTGCCGCAACGTCAGCTTTTCGCGTCGACGCCATGAGCGAGCGCACCGCACCCGCCATCGACCGGACCATCTACTCCATGCCGATGTTCGCGACCTTCCAGGTCTCGGACATCGCAGCCGCCGAGGAGTTCTACCACGCCGTCGGCTTCGTCTCTGGCCACGATGCCGGGGCCCGATGGGTCCTCGGTGGTGGTGCACCTGCGGCGGATGAAGCATCAGGATCTCCTACTCACTCCCGGCGAGCCGGTCCGCGGTAGCACCACCGTGAGCTTCGCCGCCGGCGGGCAGGACCGCGGGGAGCTGCCAACAACCCTCCGGGCCGCCGCCCCGGAGGGAGCCCGCATCGAAGGCCCCATGGACACCCCCTGGTTCACCTCGGATCTGACCATCGACGACGCTGACGGGAACCGGGTGATCCTCACGGCGCCCCGGGAAGCGGAGATGGATCGCGCCAAGGAATGGGCCCAGATAGCACCAGCCTCGGCGACAACGGCTACCGGTACTACGGCGTGGACGTCGATGATCCGCGCTTCGCCGCCACCTACGGAGGCGCAGATGGCGTCGCTTCCGTCCTGACATGTTGATCACCTGGCCGCGCACCTGCCCGCCGGTTTTCCACAGGAAACACCGTGATCGACACCGGATGCCGGCAAACTGCGGTGTCGACGGGTCACGACATCCAGGAAACCGCGCTGACCCGGCCCGATTCGCGCACGACATCCTGTAAGTCGCGCCCTCAACCAGCGCCAGACACCCCCAGATCCCGGTAAACCGAGTCGATCAACACGCCGGACACCCCGACATCCCGAAAACTGCGACCGCGCACCGGCCCCGGACACCCCGACATCCGAGAAGCCGTGACGATCATGGGTGAGGTGCGGGGCAATGTCGCCCCCATAGACGTGCAGGAGGCGCTCCGGCTCCAGCCTGCGGATGATGCTGGAGACCTACGTTCACTGGTGGCCGAAGAAGGAGCGCCGGCGCAACATCGTCAGCGCGGCGCTGCGGGATGCCACCACCAAGCGATAGCGGGACTCAGAGAGCTGACCTGTGCCCGATTTGGCCCTGTTGATCTCCTAGCCAGGGTTTCCCTGGCTAGGAGGCGTCTGGGTGGAGCTGAGGGGATTTGAACCCCTGACCCCCTCGATGCGAACGAGGTGCGCTACCGGACTGCGCTACAGCCCCGAACCGCCGGACGGGAACCGGCCGGCGACCAGATTAGCAGGCGGCCGGGAAGATCGGCTACTCAGAACCCGGCCGCGCGCGAGCTGCGTCGTATGTCCCCGCTGTACCGGATCGAGTACGACTGTCCGCGTACCCCCTGTCTCGGCAGGCCCACGACGGCGCGGCGGGCCGCCTCGCGCTGCTCGGCGAGCCGGCGCTGCATCGCCCGGCGGGCGGCGAGCCGGCGCTCCTGCGCCCGGCGCACCTCGGCCTGCTGCTCGGCGAGCCAAGCGGCGTACCGGGCCTCGCGCCGGCGTCGCCGGCGCTCGGCCAGCGCGGCGTTGCGCAGGTAGACCAGGAAGACCAGCAGCAGCGTGCCGGTCACCGCGACGCTGACCCAGAAGCCGGGGCCGACGAGCACCACCCCGACCAACTCCACGGCGTTGAGCAGCAGCAGCGCGGCCAGGACCCGCCGGCGACGGTAGATCGCCGGAGTCGCCGAGCGGCGACGGGCGCGCCGCCGGTCGGGGGCCTTGCGCGCGACCCGACGGGCCTGGCGGCGGACCGCGTCGGGATCGACCCGGGCCGGCGGAGCCGAGGTGGGCACCGCTGCCCGCAGGCTCACCACGAGCACCCGCGGCGGGTTGACCGGCCGGCGCCCGGGCACGGTGCGACGGCGGCGCTGCCTGTTCAGCACACGCGCCGTCGACTGCGCCCGCTCCGCCACCAACCGCTCTGTCGCGTCGTACCGACGGACCAGTGCCGGAGCGAGTGCGAGCAGTGCGGCGGCGGCCAGGACGGCGAGGAGCACCGACGTCGGCACCCACGCCTCCCATCACTCTCTGCGACCGGAAGTTCCCTCATCCGCAGGCTACGGGCGCGTTTGCCGATCGGAGGCGCGGCGCGCCGCGCCACGAGTTATTGATCAAGAAGCCGACAGGCGGAACAGGCTATGCGCTGCGCCGGGCCAGCATCCGGTGCCAGCGGGCCAGCAGCCCGCCGTCGGCCGCCACATCCTCAGTGGTCAGTGCGTAACCGATGTGGTCGCGCCAGGCGCCGTCGATGTGCAGGTACCGGACGAGGTACGACTCCTCGCGGAAGCCGAGCTTCTCCACCACCCGCCGCGAGGCGTGATTCTCTGGCCGGATATGGACCTCGACGCGGTGCAGGCCCGACCGGAACGCGTGGTCCACTGCCAGCGCCAGCGCGGTCGGGATGATGCCCCGCCCGGCGAAGCGCGAGTCGATCCAGTAACCGGCGTACGCCGAGCACAGCGCCCGGCGCACGATGTTGCCGAGGGTAAGCTGCCCGACCAGCCGCTCCTCACCGGACGGCTCACGTAGGCAGACCGCGAACGGCATAGCCAGCCCGTCGCGGGCAGACCTCTGCAGATCCCGGAAGACCGCCCGGTACGCCGCGGGCGAGTTCAGCGCCCACCAGGATCCGCCCAGCGTGGTGGGCTCCCACGGCGCCAGCCACGCCTCGTTGGCCCGCCGGACTTCCGACCACGCCGGACCGTCGCGGCGCCGGTACGGCCGCAGCAGCACCGGCCCGTCGGCGAGCACCGCCGGCCAACCGGGAGGATTCATCGTCGCCGGTCCAGCAACAGCACATCCACGGTGGACCCGGCCGCCGCGGTGGTCACCCGCTCGCCGAGCACCAGCAGGCCGTTCGCCTCGGCGAGACCGGAGAGCGTGTACGGGCCGCCGGCCAGCGGCTGTACCGTGTACCCGCCGCCGCGCCGCTCCGACACGTACGCGGGGCGGAACTCGCGCCGGCCGGCGGGCGAGGAGACGGTCTCGAGCAGGTGCGCCTTGATCCCGGGCCGGAACACCGGATCGGCGCCGGACAGCAGTTGGATCACCGGCCGGGCCAGCACCTCGAACCCGATCAGCGCGGCACCCGGATCGCCCGGCAGGCACACGATCGGCACCTCCTCGGCCCCGATCGTGCCGAAGCCCAACGTGGACGCCGGGAACAGCGACACCTCGCTGAACACGACCGGGCCGGTCCGGTTGCCGTCCCGCGACAGGATGCGCCGCACCATGTCGCCCGGCCCGGTACCCGTACCGCCCGTGGTGATGATGAGGTCGGCCCGCAGCGCCTGGTCCTCGAGGAGCCCCCGCAGCCCCTCCGGATCGTCGTCGCAGATTCCGGCACGGTACGCGAGCGCACCCGCGTCGGCGGCGGCCGCCGCCAACGCGTGGGAGTTGACGTCGACGACCTGGCCCGGTTGGCTGGCGCGGCCGACGTCGATCAGTTCGTCCCCGGTGGCCACCACGACGACCCGGGGTGTCGGGCGCGCGACGACGTGCCCCACCCCGGTCGCGGCGAGTACTGCGACCAGCGCCGGGGTCACGAACGACCCGGCCCGGGCGATCACGGCACCCGGCTCCAGTTCGTCGCCGGCCCGGCGGACCCCGTGGCCACGGCGTACCGTCTGGCGCACCTCGACCGAGGCCATCCCCTGGTCGGTGTAGGACAGTGGGACGACCGCGTCGGCGGCGGCCGGCAGCGGCGCCCCCGCGGCGACCGAGAAGCAGTTGCCGGGGGTGAGCCGCACCGGCCGCCACGACGAGGCGGACAGGTCGCCGACGACATTGAGGCGCACGGGGCGGCCCGCGTCCGCGGTCGCCACGTCGTCGGCGCGTACGGCGTACCCGTCGATTGCGGCGTGGTCGAACGCCGGCAGCGGGCCGGGGGCGAGCACGTCCTCGGCGAGGACGTTGCCGTACGCCTGGGGCAGCTCCAGGTCGAGCGGCGGCAGGGGGCGCAGCCGCCGGAGCACGTCGCCGAGGTACTCGGCGAGCGGCGTCGGCGGCACATCGGCGCCCTGCGCGGCGCGCTCAGCCTGTGCCGTCATGCCCGGCGCTCCCCCTGTTCACGTACGTCTTGAGCCACTCTTGGAACGTGGGGCCGATCTTCGGCCGCTGGCACGCGATCTCGACGACCGCCTGGAGATAACCGAGCGGGGTACCGGTGTCGTAACGCACCCCACGGTAGACGATGCCGTGGGCCGGCGTGCCCTCGGAGATCATCAGCCCCATCGCGTCGGTGAGCTGGATCTCTCCACCGCTACCCGGCTTCGTCCGCCGGATCGCCTCGAAGATCCCGAACGGGAGAACGTAGCGCCCCACGATCGCCAGATTGCTGGGCGCCTCGTCGGGCTCCGGCTTCTCCACCAGGTCCAGCACCTTGACGACCTTGTCCGATTCGGTCGGTTCGACGGTCGCGATGCCGTACCGGGACACCTCTTCGCGCGGCACTTCGATCAGGGCGAGCACGATCCCGCCGGTGCTGGCCTGCAGGTCGAGCATGTCGGGCAGCAGCGGATGGTTCTCGTCGACGAACTCGTCGCCGAGCAGCACGGCGAACGACTGGCCGCCCACGTGGCACTCCGCGCTGAGCACGGCGTGGCCGAGACCGAGCGGTTCGCTCTGCCGGCAGGTGTAGATGTCCGCGAGCTCGGCCGGCCGGATCACCGCCTGCAGACGCTCCTCGTCCCCCTTCTCCTGCAGGCGCTGCTCCAGGTACGGCTGCCGGTCGAAATGATCCACCATGGACGTCTTGCCCCGGCCGGTGATCAGCAGAACGTCGACGATGCCTGCCGCGGACGCCTCCTCGACGATGTACTGCAACACCGGGCGGTCGACGACCGGCAGCAACTCCTTGGGCACGGCCTTGGTCGCGGGCAGGAATCGGGTGGCCAGACCCCCCGCGGGGATGACCGCCTTCACCGCACGCCTGTTCGAGGTTTGTTCCGACATGTCCAGAGACTATCCGCCGCGGCTCTGTCGCGGCGGCTGTCGCCTGTTTGCCACGCCGCGGGTACCACCGGTGCCGGTGCCGGTGGCGCCGCCGGTGCCGCCGCCCGACGGATCCGGCCCCCCGGACGCCTGCGCGGGCACGTGCGGCCCTTCGGGGGCGGCGGCCACCCGGTACGCGTCGCGCCCCGCGGCCTTGGCCGCGTAGAGCGCGTCGTCGGCCGCCGCCAGCACCCGCGGCCCGGTGTCGCCGTGCTCAGGGTAGACGGCGACACCGATGGACACGGTCACCGAAACCGGGATCCGGACCGGACGGGCGTCGGGCGAGTCGGCGGCCACCAAAGCCGCGGCGGGCGGAGCCGGAACTTCGGACCGCGCAGCATCGGACGGCGCCGCAGCATCGCCCGGCGCCGCAGCATCGGACGGCGCGGCAGCATCGGACGGCGCCGGAGCGGGCGACGGCGGGGCCGCGGTGGCCCGCCGGTCACCGGTCGTGACGAGGATCGGCGCCGCCCGGATGGCCCGGCGCAGCCGCTCCGCCACCACCGCCGCGCCGGCGGCGTCCGTCTCGGGCAGCAGGATCACGAACTCCTCGCCGCTGCGCCGGAACGTCAGGTCCACTTCGCGCACCGCGCCGCGGATGCGCCGGGCGCACTCGGCGAGCACGGCGTCGCCGGCGAAATGGCCGTAGGAGTCGTTGACCGTCTTGAACCGGTCGAGGTCGAGGGCGAGCACGCCGAGCGTGTGCGCGAAGCGGTTGGCCCGTTCGACCTCGCGCCGCAGCGACTCGGTCAGCGATCGGTAGTTGAGCAGCCCGGTGAGCGGGTCGGTCACCGACAGCCGCTGCGCCTCCTGGTGCACCCGGACGTTGTCCACCGCCACCGCGGCCTGCCTGGCGAAGGTGCCCAGCGTGACCAGGTCGGCGTCGTCGAACTCGTCGTGACCGAGGCGGTCGTAGAGCGCGAGCACCCCGGACGCGGCCGGCACGTCGGGATAGGCCCTGTCGGCGCCCACCCCCGGCTCGTAGCCGACCGGCTCGCCGGAGCCCCATCCGCCGCCGGCCGACCCGCCCGGCGCAGCGGCGGCGAACGGCACGGCGACGTACGTCACGCACCGCGGCTCCGACTCCGACAGCACCGGGCCGTCCCGATCGATCCGGCCGCGACGCGCCTGGCGCGTCAGGGCGACGGCGCCGAGCAGGCCGGCCCCGACCGGCACCCGCACCGCCGACACGTCCTGCCCGGCGGGCAGTCGCCCGGCCAGACCTTCCCCGCACTGTCCCACGAGCACGCCTTCGGCGGGGTCGGCGAGCAGGACGATGCCCCCGCGCGCGCCGGTCGCGCTCAGCGCGGTGCGCAGCAGTACCCGCAGGATGCGGCCAAGGTCGTGGGTGCTGGACAGCGTGTCGCCCAGCACCCCGAGGTGACCGCGCAACTGGTCGCGGCTGGCGGTCAGGGCCTGCACGTACCGCTGCGTCTCGTGGGTCATCCGGTTGAACGCGGCGCCGAGTCGGCCCACCTCGTCCGGGCCCCGTACCGGGACCCTGGCGTCCAGATCACCACCGGCGACCCGGTCGGCCGCGGATGCCAACTCGGCGAGTGGGCGGGTGGTCGACCTCGCCAACCACCATGCGGCCGCCACGGCGCACAGCGCCGCGCCCGACACGACCGCGACGAGCACGGCGTACAGCCCGCCCGTCGGCGTCGGCGGAACGGACAGCACGACCGGCAGCGGCTGGCCCGGCGCGGGGGCCTCGCGGCGCGCGTACCCGCCGTCCGGTGTCCGGGCCAGCTCGCCGGGGCGGATCCGCGCCGTGGCGGCGACCACGCTGGCCGCGATATCCCGGGGTTCGGTGGTCAGGGTCACGGGGCCGCCCGCGCCGTCATCGCCGGTGAGCAGCGTGACCGACGCGCCGGCGGCGTCCGCGAGCCGGCGCAGCACGGCCAGGTCCAACGCCTGCGCCGCCCAGACGTGTCCGAGCAGGGTGTCCGCGGCGTCGCGCAGTTCCACCCGCACGGCGATCGCCCGGTACCCTGCTGGCTCGTCCGCCGCGCCGGTCGTGCCCGAGCAGTCGGCCCACGGCCCGGCCGGGGCGCCGCTGGTGGTGACGGTCGTCGTGCCCGAGGGGTCGGTCAGCCGGATTGCCGAGGCGAGCCCCTGGTCGACGATCCGCTGGGACGCCGCCTCGGCAGGCTCGCCGGCCGCGACGAGGACCGCGACCGTCTCGGCGGCGGAGCGCAGTTGACGGCACAGCCCGCCGAGCGAGGTGCGCACGGCGCTGGCCGCCAGGTCCAGCCGCTCGACCGAGCGGTTGCGGTTGACCGCGGCGGCCGTCCCGGCCACGAAAACGGCGCCGACCAGCACGGGGCCGAGCACCACCGCCAGGAAGGCGCCGGTCAGCCGCCCGCGCAGGGTCACTGGTCCTCCCGGATCCGCACCGCTGGATGCGATGCTGTCACAAGTGCTGCTCCTTATACAGCGACAACGATGGAGTGTCCGGTGCCGGACCGTCCCGACGATGTTTCCGCTGCCCGCCACCGTGATCCGGTCGGGGCGGTCGGAGCCAAACAGCGGTGGCGCCGCTCGGTTCTCGCCGCGCGCCGGTCCGCACCCGCCGAGGTCCGCGACGCGGCGAACGCGGCGCTGCTGCGCACACTGGCCGAGGTGGTACGCGGGTCGCCGGCGCGGACCGTCGCCGGATACGTGCCGCTCGCAACCGAGCCGGGTGGCCCGGGGCTGCCCGAGGCGCTGGTCGCCAGCGGCGTGCGGCTGCTCCTGCTGCCGGTCCTGCGCGACGACCTCGATCTGGACTGGGCAGCCTACGCTGGTCCGGGTTCCCTCGCCCGCACCGCCCGGGGGCTGCGCGAGCCGGGCTCGCCCCGGCTCGGCCGCCAGGCGGTGGCGGCGGCGGACCTCGTGGTGGTGCCGGCCCTCGCCGTCGATTCCACCGGGGTGCGGCTCGGCCGTGGCGGCGGCTCCTACGATCGGGCGCTGGCCCGTGTGCCCACGTCGGCGCTGGTGATCGCCCTGCTCTACGACGGCGAGCTGGTGCAGCGGCTGCCCGCGCAACCGCACGACCGCCGCGTGGATGCGGTGATCACGCCGGGGCGGGGGGTTGTCTTTCTTCCCACCTCCGCTGGACGTGCGGCGGATGGCTGATGCACCATTAGCACTCGAGTAGTTCGAGTGCCAGGCAACGGAGGAGAACGTGCCCACCTACCAGTACGCCTGCACCGCATGCGGCCACCAGCTCGAGGCGGTGCAGTCTTTCGCGGACGACCCGCTCACCGAGTGCCCAGCGTGCCAGGGTCGGCTGCGCAAGCTCTTCTCGTCGGTGGGCATCGTGTTCAAGGGCTCCGGCTTCTACCGGACCGATTCCCGCGCGTCCAACGGCTCGTCGTCGGGCGGCTCGGGCAGCGACAGCTCCGCGTCGTCGTCGGGCGGCACGTCGTCGGGCGCGGAGAGCGGGTCCGGGCCCAAGAAGCCCGCGTCGCAGGGCTCGTCGTCGGGCTCGTCCGGCTCGTCCTGAACGTCCTTCGCGAACGGCGGCCGGACTAGCAGGTCAAGTGGCCCGCCGTCCGGTTATCCACAGGCGGCGGCAGTATCCACAGGCGGGCCGTCGAGGGCATCGCGCACGGGGAACGCGGCCCTAGCGTGCCGGGCGTGTCCCCGCGCGCCAGCCAACGACTCGACCCCGTCAGCCGGTTGGGCCCACCCCGGCCGGGCACCCTGCTGCGAGCGCTGCTCGTCGCGGCGCTGCTGGGTCTCGCCGCCGCGGTGCTCTACGCCGATCCGGGCGCTGACTCCGGCGCCCGGCTGCCTGCGGGATCCGGGTCGTCGCCGGCGGCCTCGGACGGCCCCTTGCCGCTGCCCAGCGACCGCGTCGGCGTGCCGGTCCGACTCGTCGACGCGGCTCCGCTGGTGGTGCTGCGCCCCGGCGACCGGGTGGACCTCGTGGCGCTCCCGGCAGCCGGGCCCGATCCGCCGGCCGACGCCGCGGACACCGCGGACGCGGGCCCGCACGGCGCGGGTCCTCCGGTGACCCTCGCCGCCCGGGCGCTCGTGCTGGATGCCGTCGCCGACGCGTACTCCCCCGTGCTCTACCTCGCGCTGACCCAGGCGCAGGCGCGTGCGGTGCTGTCCGTCGCCCCGGATGTCCAGTTCGCGGTCGTGGTGCGTCCCGGATGAGCCGGCCGGCTCATCCGGGACGCAGCCTGGCAACGGATCACTCCCGCCTGTCTGCGGCAACCCGACTCATTCCCAGTGCGGGGGCCGCTCGTCCCACAACCGGTCGGCGTGGTCGTCGTGGTGGTACGCGCCCCACCCGGTGTCCGCGTCGTCACCGTGGTCGGGCAGGACCTCGAGGTCCTCCTCACCGAGCTCGACCACCCGATCATCGTCACTGTGTCGTACCTGCACGGCTGGCAAGGGTACGCCCGAGGTGTGACGCTCGTGCCGGCACACTCGCGAAAACGTCCACTGTGCACGGGGTTGTGGTTGGTAGCGTCGACCCGTGACCACCTCAGAGGACGCGCTCTGGCGGCCTCCGCCCGAGGGCACGCCACCGCCGGGATCCCTGCCGCACGGCGAACCGTCGACCGCCCCGGCGGCCGGGGGCACGCCGGAGACCGTCGACTATCCGGGGCCACCGCCGAACATTCCCCCACCGCCCGGATGGCGCCCGGAGTTCGTCGTGGAGCCACCCCCGCCGCGGACGCTGCCGCCGCAGGATCACGGCGCGCTCGACGTGCAGGAGGCGGCGGCCCGCACCGTCACCTACGGCGTCGGGCTGGTCGCCGGCGCCATCATGCTGCTCGCGCTGTGCGCGCTGTTCGCCCGCGCCCTGTTCTGAGC
>VSCG01000075.1:0-15807 GCA_047459115.1 Micromonosporaceae bacterium | reverse complement strand
CCAGATCCAGCGGATGGTCATGGCCCGGCACCTGCTGCGGACGTGATGGCGGCTACACCCCTCGGTGTCTACGCTGTCTGCAGCGACCGCCGCTCGATCCACATCTGCCCACACAGCGATGCATGATCACGCGGCGGTCGTTCCCACGCTCCCCGACACGCCGGCCCGGGCACATACATCGCTGACTGTCTACATAACGAACCCGGGCTGTCGTACTAGATTCTGGCCTTATTTGCCGAACTGCGCCGTTTCGCGCGCGCCCTCTGCCACACGAGCAGATGATGGTCCATGTGCCGGAGCCTTGGTTGAGGTGTGACCGGCTCGACGGCCGGGAGGAGCGGTGGCGGCAGATCTTGTCGTGTTGGGGGTGGCGAGCAGCGCTGGAGCCCACCATGCGGGTCTGGAAGCGGCGCCGCCGGCGTTACGGCAGGCCGGCTTGCTCGACCGGCTGCGAGCGGCGGGCCTGTCGGTGGACGACCGGGGCGATGTCGTCGCCGAAGTCTTCGCCGTCGATCATGCCCAGCCCACTCGTCGCAACCTTCCCGCGGTGGTGCGGGTGGCGCGGGCGGTGGCCGACCTGGTCTCCGAGGTCGTCGCCCAGGGCTCGATTCCCCTGGTGATCGGTGGCGACTGCACCGTCACGATCGCCGTCGTCGCTGGGCTGCAGCGTCGCAGGCCGGATGTCGGGTTGTTCTACTTCGACGGGGACGCCGACCTCGCCACGCCTGAGACGACGACCGCTGGTGTACTGGATGCCATGGGCGTCGCACATCTGATCGGCGTCGCCGACACCCAACTCGCTCGGATAACCGACCAACGCCCGATGCTCGCCGATCAACGACTCGTCCTGTTCGGAATCGCCGAGTCGGACCCAGAGACGTTTCACCGCTCGGTTCTCGACGCCCGTCCGGACCTGCTGCGGTTCGCCGATCATCAGCTCCGCGCCGACCCGGCCGGCTGCACCACGGCAGCGCTGAGGGCTCTCGAGCGGGCCAGTGACGGCATCGTGGTGCACTTCGACGTGAATGCCATCGACTCCGGGGATCTGCCCTTGGCGAACTTTCCGCACTACGGCACCGGCGTCACGCTCGAACAAGCCGGACGCGTTCTGCGTGTCGCCGCCGGCACCCCGGGACTGGTCGCGGTCGTCCTGACCGAGGTCAATCCAAGCCATGATCCGGACGGTCAACAGATCCATCGCTACGTGGCGACCGTCGCCGAGGCGCTCTCCTCAGGCATCAGTGGTCGCACGGGGCACGACCCCGGCCCCTGACGCGTTCACTTGGACCATGACAGGCGCCCGCCGGCTGCCCTGACCGGCGGTGTCAACAGCCGACCTTGGCAGATACCAGCGCGTCGGCGGTGCGCCGCGCGGACTCTGTTGGCCTCGCTGTCATCCAGGTACTGGGTCAGCCGTTGCGCTCGGTCCCAGAGACGTCGGTGAACTCGCTCAAAAGCCATCAGCCCTTGTGGGTGAGAACGTTGATGACCCTGCCGTTGGGGTCACGCATGAAGAAGCGTCGGACCCCCCATGGTTCGTCGGTGGGTGGGCGCACGATCTCAGCGCGGCGTTTCGGGCGGCCTGATGCGCGGCAACGACATCATCGACCTCCACGGACACATCGGGGATGACGCGCGGCAGCCACGTCAACCAGGCCTGTCCCCGCCTTGTACGGCTGGCGCTCGCCCTGCGGGTGGAGCCGCGCGACTTCCCGGACGTCGACGTAGCGCGGGCGACCGGTCGGTACACCCGCGAGCAGTTGCTCGATCTCGCCGAGCAGACAACTCTCTGCGTTCAATGTCAAGCTTCTCTACGGGGTCAGCGTCCTTGCCGTGTCGCCCGTTGGCGCCACCATGGTTGTTCGCTGAATCGGACTTCGGCCAGGTCACGACGGCTGTATTGAGCCAGCCACGATCTCTTGCAGCGCTTGGACGTGGCCGCGGTAGGCCTTCTTGCCTTCTTTCGTCAGTGTCAACCAGATGCGCCGGGAGTCGCGGTGGGAGCGTTCCTGCTTGACATATCCCGCGTCGACAAGTGCTGCGACCTGCTTGCTGAGCGCGGAAGGGCTCAAGCCGACGGCGTCCTTGATGACGGACATCTCCACGGTCGTACCGGTGTCGAGCATGGCGCAAATCTTCAGCCGGTGCATTGGGTGGATGACCGGGTCCAGCTGTCCGGTCATCGGTGTGTGCTCCGGTAGTGCAGGACCGAACCGAGGCCGTAGCTGATCGCCGCCCCGGCAGCGCACACGATGATAGCCCATTCCAGGTCCGCGGCGCGCACAAACAACGACACGATCACGAACGCCCCGGATAGGGCGGCGAGAACGCGGAAGCCACGGCTGGTCGGAACCGCGAACGGCGTGCCCATCAGGCGACCGGCCCAGTAGTTCAGGGCAGCTAGGGCAACGCCGAGTACGAGCATGACGAGCGAAGCGAGCATCGAGGACTCCACGAGCCCTGTCAGCGCCAGTCCACCCAGGAGCAGCGCGTTGGTCGGATACAGCCAGAGGGGCCAGGGACGATCTCGAACTGCGCGCTGCGCCTCGGCGACGGCTTCGAGTCCGGCGGATGCCTCGTGTGGATCGGGATTCCGGTCGATAGTTTCCATGCCGGCAACTATATGTGATGGTTTCCAGCCTGGCAACTATTTACGGGTGGGAGCACGCGGACTGCCGGTATGCCGCGACCAGCAGGCGGGAGGAGCGTGACACCCTCGTTGTCTCCCGGTGCGGAGAAGGGTGAACACGCGCCTGGCGATGTGCCTTCAGCGCGTGGATCGCCTCGGTGTTCGAGGATCAGGACCGCACGCACGGACCAGCGCGCAACCCGGGCAGGCCGGTACACACCCCTGCGAAACAGACGAGCACCACCCGAGCAATACCTCCAGCGCAGCGGGAAACCAGGCACGAAAATGGGAAAACGAAAAGGCCGTGACCGGCGTTTCCGCAAGTCACGGCCTTGATCGCGAAGCGCGCCCGAAGGGACTCGAACCCCTAACCTTCTGATCCGTAGTCAGATGCTCTATCCGTTGAGCTACGGGCGCAGTGCCTGACCAGTGTACATACCGGTCCAAGCGCGGAGGCTCCGGGATTCGAACCCGGGAGGGGCTTGAGGGCCCCAACCGCATTAGCAGTGCGGCGCCATAGACCAGACTAGGCGAAGCCTCCCTCGGCGGCCAGCGGCGCGTACCACAGGCCGTCGTCGGTCGAGGATACAGGGACTGAATGATCTCGACAAAGTCGCTATCCTGCGGCTACCCCGGCCCGCTTCGGACATCGAGCGACAAGCGGGCCTAAATTATCCCTTTTTCCCTGGAGGTCATCCCCTCTATGGCCAACACCCTACGCCGGCTCGGCCTGTCGGCGGTGCTGATCGCGACCGCCGTCGCGGCCACAGCCCTGCCCGCTCAGGCGGAAACCCCCACCGGCACCATCTCCGGACAGATCACAGGCATCGGATCCGGGGAGTTCGCTCAGGTCACCGTCTACGACACCTCGTACGGGTACGTCACCGCCACTGGCGTCAACCCTGACGGTAGTTATCAGGTTGAGGTGCCCGCCGGGGACTACAAGCTGATGATCTCCGTCGGCGGCTTCCGTCAGTGGGCCCACCAGGAGATGAGCTTCTGGGACGCGGACACGTTCACCGTCGCTGCGGGCGCCGAGTTGACGGTCAACGAAATCCTGCTGCCGAACGGCATGCTCACCGGCACGCTCCTCGACGGCACCACTCCGGTAGCCGGCGCATATGTGAGAGTCTCGCAGGTCGACGGAAGCATATCCGACGGCGTCCTCACCGACCCGCAGGGGCGGTTCACCATGCGGCTCGTCGCCGGCGACTACCGGGTGTCGTTCGATCTAGGCGACGGGTTGACCCAGTACTACCGGCAACAGACGGACTTCAACATGGCCGATGTGGTGACGGTCCCCGCGGGCGGGCAGGTCGAGATCACCGAGACCGTGCTGTCCACCGGGTCGGCGTCCGGCCGCCTGACCGAGGACGGCGTCGGCGTGGCGGGCGCGATGGTGAGCTGGCTCGGCGTGGCTGGCCCGGAGTCCGGGTACGCGTACACGGACGCTGACGGCCGCTACCGGCTGCCCCGACTGTTCCCCGGGGAGTACCGGGTTTCATTCCGGCTCCCCGATGGGCGGATGCAGTGGGCGCACGGGAAGCTCGACGAGCAGGCGGCAGACCGGTTCACCGTGGTCGCCAACGCCGAGACGGTCGTGGACGAGGCCGTTCTGCCGACCGGCCAGGTGCTCGTCCGCGCGGCTGACGCCCGGACGGGAGAGCCGGTCACTGACTTCTGCGCCAATGTCAGGGATCAGTTCGGCTGCGCGGAGAACGGTGTCGTCGCCCTGGCCAAGGTCCCCGTCGGTCGGCACCCGGTATCCGTCAGCCCGCACGACGACAGGTACCTGAGCGCCGACGGCGTGGTCGACGTGACGGCGGGCACGGTGGCTGAGGTGACGGTCACGCTCAAGCAAGCGGGGACGATCACGACCGTGGTCCGCGACCGGCGCGGCGGCAAGCCCGTCGCCGGCGTCTGCCTGCAGCCGGTCCGGCTGCGCTTCGCGACCCTGGCGAACTCCCAGTGGGCGTGCAGTGACGAGCAGGGCCGGGTGACCCTCACCCACCTCGAGCCCGACACGTACACACTCTTCACCCGCGT
This sequence comes from Micromonosporaceae bacterium, assembly GCA_047459115.1. Taxonomy (GTDB): domain Bacteria; phylum Actinomycetota; class Actinomycetes; order Mycobacteriales; family Micromonosporaceae; genus VSCG01. Next base: position 11,132 of record VSCG01000075.1, on the reverse strand, counting down.
CGACAACGGCGTGCACGGCATGCAGTGGGTGGGGAGGAACGGCGGTACGGGCAGCCAGTTCGCCGCACACAAGATCACGGTCGAGCAGGGCCAGACGGTCGAGGCGCCGCCCGTGCTGCTCGACCGGGCCGGCTCGGTCTCGGGTCGGGTGACCGACAAGGCGACCGGCGCACCCGTGGCCGACGCCATCGTGTCGCTGCTCACCGCGCACCCCGGTATCGGCGACTTCGGCCCCTCCGCCCGCACCGACGCCGACGGGCGGTACACCCTCGCGAACCTCGGCCCGTACGACTGGCCGCTGTACTTCGACCACTCGGAGTACGCCGGGCAGTGGTCCGGCGGGGCACCGAGCCGGCTGCTCGCGAAGCCGGTCAAGGTCAAGCACGGCAAGACGGTCACCGCGGACGCCGCGCTCACCACGGGCACGCTGGTGCGGGGCACTGTCCAGCGCGCGTCCGGCGAAGCGGTCGGCGATGCCGACGTCACCGCCTACGACGCGGCGACCGGTGACATCGCCGCAGTCACCTGGGTGACCGGCGACACCTACGAGATGCGGGTGCTGGGCCCGGCGCTGGTCCGATTCAGGGTGAACAGCGGCTGGCACCGCGAAGCGGACAGCTTCGACCGGGCGACCACGGTGTTCATCCCCGGTAGCGGGACGAAGACGGTGGACATCGTGATCCCTTAGCGGGCACCTGTCGGGCGTAAGGGGCCCTGGTCGAGGCGGCTCGCCGCCTCGACCAGGGCCCCACCCCGTTCACCCGCTCACAGCCACCCGGGCAGGTGGTCCTTGAGCAGCGCGTACCCCACGAACGCCACGATGTCGAGCAGCGTGTGGGCGACGACGAGCGGCATCACCCGCTTCGTGCGCAGGAAGAACAGCGCGAACACCACCCCCATGACCGCGTTGCCCACGAACGCGCCGATGCCCTGGTAGAGGTGGTAGGAGCCACGCAGGATCGCGCTCGCGGCGATCACGACGGGCAGCGTGTTGCCGAGCTGGCGCAGCCGGGTCATGAGGTACCCCACGACCACGACCTCCTCGAGAACGGCGTTCTGCGCGGCGGCGAGCACGAGCACCGGCACCGCCCACCACACGTCTGGCAGGTTCGCCGGCGCGACCGTGGCGTTGAGGTTCAGCGCCCGCGCCACGGCGTACAGCCCGAGGCCCGGGATCCCGATCAGCGCGGCCAACCCGGCGCCCGAGGCCAGGTCGAAGACCGGCCGCCGACGGTCCAGGCCGAGTTCCGGTCGTGGTTCGCCGGGGTCGCGCCGCAGCAGGTGTACGGCGAGCAGTGCGGGCACGACCGCGAACAGGATGCCGAGCAGTTGGAGGGTGAGGTCGAGCCAGGGCCGGCCGGGCGCCTTGGGCGTGTTGAGGGTGGCGGTCTGCTCGGACAGCGGCCGCGCGGCGGTCAACCGGGCGATGATCGTGACGATGGAGTAGACGGCGCTGGCGCCGAGCGATACGCCGAGGACGAGCAGCACCTCGTGACGCAGCACACGCCGGCGTACCCCGGTCTCCACCGCCGCCCTTTCGTCGTGGTTCGGGCCGCTTGACCGCTCCGCTACGCCCGCTGGCGGCCCGAGATTGGTCGGTTCTGGTCGACCGTCATTCTGCGGCCCGCTGCGACCGACGGCCAAAGCAAGAGCCGAACCGGCCGGGAGTCGCACAGTTTGTGCGTCGGCCCTTACCCAGCGTCGTCATCCTGCTCATGATGAGTAACCTTCCACGTTTGCTCAAGGAGAGCTGGAGCCTCGTCGAGGACCAGCGGGACGAACTCGCCCATCACTTCTACGCCCGTCTGTTCCTCGCCAACCCCCGGCTGCGCGACCTTTTCCCGCTGCAGATGGACGAGCAGCGCGGACGTCTGCTCGGCGCGTTGGTGACCGCCGTGCAGAGCTTCGACGACGTCGCCCGCCTGGACGACTATCTGGCCCACCTCGGGCGGGCGCACCGCAGGTTCGGTGTCGTCGCGGAACACTACGGGATCTTCGGCGAGGTGCTGCTGGACTCGCTGCGGGCCTTCGCGGAGAACTGGTGCGCGGACTACGACCGGGCCTGGCGCGAGGCGTACGCCATGATCGCCCAGAAGATGATCGCGGCGGCGGAGGCGGACGACGGGCCGGCGTTCTGGTACGCGACGGTGCTCACCCACGAGCGGCGTGGCCCGGACGTGGCGGTGTTCACCTGCCGGCCGTTGGAGCCGTTCGAGTACCGGGCCGGCCAGCACGTCAGCGTGGAGTGCGCCTACCAGCCGCGGGTGTGGCGGACGTACTCGATCGCCAACGCGCCGAACCCGGACGGCACGCTGGAGTTCCACGTCCGCGCGCTGTCCGGCGGGCTGGTCTCCGGCGCGCTGGTGCGGCGGCTGCGGCCCGGCGACCTGATCCGGCTCGGCCCGCCCACCGGGTCGATGACCCTCGACCTCAAGTCCACGAAGGACATCGTGTGTGTGGCGGGCGGCACCGGCCTGGCCCCGATCAAGGCGTTGGTGGAGGAGCTGACCCGCTACAACCGCACCCGCTGGGTGCACCTGCTCGTCGGTGCCCGGCACCGCGACGACCTGTACGACCTGGCCGCGCTGAACCGCATGGCCGCCCGGCACCCCTGGCTGTCGGTCGTGCCGGCCTGCAGCGAGGACCCGACGTTCCGGGGCGAGCAGGGCGCCATCCACGAGGTGCTGGCCCGCAACGCGCCCTGGGGGGAGCGCGACTTCTTCGTCTCCGGCCCGCCGGCGATGGTCCGGGCGACCCTGCGCACGCTCGCCGACCTGTCCGTCCCGGCCACGCGGATCAAGTACGACCCGGTCCCCGAGGACGGCGCCCAGCCGCCGATCCCGGCCGCCACCGCCACGACCACCCCGGCGTAGATCTGGTTAGGCTACCCTTAGTTCGGGTACCCGAATCGGACCGCAGCCGGAGGTAACGCGCCCGTGACCGACACCGCGCTCGCCGCGATCGAGGCGGGCCTCACCGCGCTGCGCGACCGCGTCGGGCACGCCGCGACCAGCGCCGTCCACCCCGGGCTGCTCGTCGCACCCGCCGACCGGGAAGGCTGGACCCCGGCCGGGCGGCTCACCGACGGCAGCCGGGTGCCCCATCTGATCGACACCGCCAAGCAGCGCTGGCGGGCCCAGGCTCCGGCCGCGGCCGCGCTGGCCTGGAAGTCGTACACCTACTGGCTGGCCCTGCCCGCTATGGCGGCCTACGTCGCCGCCCGCCGGGTCCCGCTGCTGCGCCCCGACGACGTGCTGGTCAACTACCACGACCGGCAGCCGTTCCTGCACGTCGGGCTGCGCCGGGCCGCCGTCGCGGTGCTGCCGTCCGACCCGCTGGCCACCGCCGCCACGCCCGGCGTCGAGGTGGTACGCGACGAGGCCGCGCTGCTCGCCGCTCTGCGGGAGACCCTGCTCGACGCGCATTTCGACCCGCTGCTGCGCCAGCTGTCCGCCCGGGTACGCGTCGGCCGGCGCACCCTGCTCGGCTCGGTCGCCTCGGGTGTGGCGTACGCCGTCCGGCTCGCGCTGCTGGGCGCCGCGCCGCAGGACACGATCGACACGACCCGCTCGGTGCTCACCGCGCTCGGTGTGGCGGACCTCGTGGATCTCGTCCCCACCGCCGCCGGGCAGGTGCACATCCAGCGGCGTACCTGCTGCCTCGCGTTCACGCTGCCCGAGCCCAAGATCTGCTCGGGCTGCTGCCTGCGCCGCTGACCCCGCGGCGCAACCTGGTCCCGGTCCCCGGCGGACGCCCCGCCGCCGGGTTAGGCTAGGCGCCGTGTTCGGGCAACGCGTACCCAGTGTCTCCGTGAACGAGATCCCCGCTGACGCGTACCTGTTGGACGTGCGCGAGGACGACGAGTGGGTGGCGGGGCACGCGCCCGGCGCCCGGCACGTGCCGATGTCGGACGTGCCGAGCCGCCTCGACGAGGTGCCGACCGAGCGCGACGTGGTGGTGGTCTGCCGCTCCGGCGGTCGGTCGGGCAAGATCGTCGAGTTCCTGCGCGCCCGGGGCTGGGACAACGTCCTCAACCTGGACGGCGGCATGAAGGACTGGGCCGCCTCCGGCCGACCGCTGGTCAGCGAGGACGGCAGTGAGCCGAGGGTCATCTAGACCCCTCGTCATCGGGCACCGCGGCGCGTCGGCGCACCTGCCCGAGCACACACTCGAGGCGTACGAACTCGCGCTCGCGCAGGGGGTCGACGGCGTGGAGTGCGATGTGCGCCTGACCCGGGACGGCCACCTGGTCTGCCTGCACGACGCCCGCCTGGAACGCACGAGCAACGGCACCGGCCGGGTCAGTCGGTACAGCCTCGCCGAGCTCAACCGGTTGGACTTCGCCTCGTGGCACCCGGCCGCCAGCGCGGCCCGCGGGCTGACCGTCCGCGACGACGCCGGCCGGGTGCTCACCCTCGACCGGCTGATCACCGTCCTGAAACACGCCGGCCGGCCGGTGCGCCTCCTCGTCGAGACCAAGCACCCGACCCGCTACGGCGCCGCGGTGGAGCGCGAACTCGTCGCGCTGCTGCGCCGCCACGGCCTGCCCGATCCCGCGCCGGACGCGCCGGTGCAGGTCACCGCCATGTCCTTCTCGCCGCTGGCGCTGCGCCGGCTGCGGTCGCTGGAGCCGGCGCTGCCGACCGTACTGCTGATGGATCTCCTGCCGCGTGGGGTGCCGGTGGGCAGGCTGCCGTTCGGCGCGCGCATCGCCGGTCCCGGCATCGGGCTGGTGCGCGCCCGCCCGGAGCTAGTGCAACGGCTGCGCGCGCGGGGGTACGGCGTCTACGTGTGGACGGTCAACGAACCGTCCGATGTCGACCTGGTGTGCGGGCTGGGCGTTGACGCCATCATCACCGACCGCCCCGCCGACGTGCTGGCGCAGGTCGGCGGGTGACGCGCCACGCTCCGGCCTGACGCGCAACTTCCACGCAATTGACGGGAAGGGGACTGTCGGCGACGCGCCGATCGGGCCACACTCGCAGCGTGCCCCTCACCTCGGACCACGCCCGCCTGTTCGTGGGGCTGGCCGCGCTGCTCGACGCGGCCGGCACCCGCCGGGACGGGCCGTCCACCCTGCGCGACCTGCTCAACCTCGGCGAGCAGGCGCTCGGCGGGCACGGCGCGTGGTTCGCCGCGTGCACCCCGGCCGGCGCTCGGGTCGTGGCCGCGAGCCGTTCGGCCCGGTGGGCCCTCGGGTCCGCCATCGACGTGCCCCACCCGGCGCTGGCGCGGCTGCTGGCCGGCCCCCGGACCCGGGAGTGCCACCCGGACGACCTGCCGCCGCCCGCCGCGGCGCAGCTGGTCGACCGAGGGCTGCACCGACTCTTGTTGGCCCGCGCCGAGGTGAGCGGACGGCTCGTGGGCGCCCTGCACGTGGCGTTCCCCGATCCGGACGGCCGAGCCACCGCCGAGCAGCGCGCGGCCGTCACCGCGCTCGCGGCGGCCGCCGCCCGCCTCTACGACGAAAGCGCGAGCCACGGGAGCGTGAGCCACGAGCGCCCGGACCACGAGTGCGGGCGGGACCTGTTCGTCGCGGTGCTGGGCCACGAGCTGCGTACGCCGGTGACCGTCATCAAGGGCTTCACCGGCACGCTGACCGAGCACTGGGACGCGCTCGACGACGACGCGCGCCGCGACGCGGTACGCGTCGTGCACCAGCGCGCCGACGACCTGGCCCGGCTGGTGGACCGGCTCCTGTGCGCGGCGAGCGAGACCGACGAGTCGCCTCGCGCAGCGCCACCCGTACCGTTCGATCTCGTCGCGGCGCTGCGGGCGGCGGTCGACGGCCTGCCCGCCGAGATGCGCAGCGAGCTCCGGGTGGACCTGCCCCGGTCGCTGCCCAAGGCGCTCGGAGACCGGGCGAGCGTGGCCACGGTGCTCACCGAGCTCGTGACCAACGCCTACAAGTACTCCCCGGCGCCCGCCCAGATGTCGTTGACCGCCCGCGCCGGCGATCGCACGGTCTCCTTCCAGGTGACGGACCGGGGCCCGGGCATCCGGCCGGAGCACGTCGAGCGGGCCTTCGAGCGGTTCTGGCAAGGCGACACAGAGGATCAGAGACGGTACGGAGGGGTAGGACTGGGCTTGTACCTCGTAAGGCGCATCGTAGAACGACAAAACGGGCGGGTGTCCTTACGTCGCCGCGAACTGGGCGGTACTGTCGCAGAGGTACGGCTGCCACGTGCGGATGTGGCACCCGGGGAGGCCTGACGTGACGATGGCGGTCGTGGAGCGCGCGTGGTGCGTGGTGGTCCCGCACCACCCCCGGGGCGCCCAGCTGGCCCGGCACCGCCTCTCCACCGAACTCGCCGGCATCGTCTCCCCGAGCCTGCTCGCCGACGTGATCGCGGTCGCCGCCGAACTGGTCGGCAACGCCGTACGCCACGCCGCCCCGCTGCCCGGCGGGGTGGTGCGGGTGGCCTGGCGGCTGTGGTCCGGCGAGGTCGAGGTACGGGTCACCGACGGCGGTTCGCAGTCCTCCGCCCCGCACATCCGCGACGCCCGGGTCGACGATCCGGACGGCCGTGGGCTGACCATCGTCGCCGCGCTGGCCAACCGGTGGGGCGTGGAACGCGACGGCCTCGGGCAGAGCGTGTGGGCCCGGCTGTCGGTGCCACCGCTGCCCTGATGCCGGTGCCACCGCTGTCCTGACCCGTGTCGTTGGCGAGCCGCCCGCTGCCCGCCGGCCGCCACTGCCCTAAGCTGACCCACCGTGGCTAAGCGGCGCAAAGGTGCGCGCCCCGCGACGGGGCGGCAGAAGGTACGCGACATCTTCGTACCCCGCCCCTTCGAGGGCCTGGCGAGCGAGTGTGAGTGGATCGCGCTGCGCGAACTGGTGCCGGCGGCGTCCGCGCCGCTGCGCCTGAACGCCGAGTACGCGCAGCGGTACCCGGACCGCCCGATCACGCTGGCGACCGTGCTGCCGATGGCGCTGCCCGCGATCAGCCGCACCGACGGGCATGTTCTCGTCGGCTTGCAGCGGCACGCGCGGTCCGGCGACGCGTCGCGGGATTTGGCCGCCGCGCTGCTCGCGGCGCTGGAGACACCGCCGGGCGAGACCGTGCCCGTCCCCGCCCTGCCCGGCGAAGGGCCCCGCCTGCAGGACGTGCTCGACAACGTGCCTCTCGAGATCACCGTGCACGACGGCTTCGAGTTCTGGCTGACCGACGGGAGCGGGGACGATCCGCAGGTGCGGGCCTCGCTGGAGCAGGCGAACGCGGCGATCTACCCGACGGCGAGGCTGTCCGCCGCGCCGGCCGCGTACTGGTGCCGGGTGCCGGACCGCGCACACGTGCGGTGGGTGCTGCCCACCGATGAGGACCTGGCGATGGATGCGCTGGCCCGGCTCGGCGCCGCCGGAGCCCTGACGCTCGGCGAGGGGACCCGGCTGGCCGGCATGTTCCGGGCGTACGGCCGGATCGTGCCGGTCTGGGACCTGCCGCGCGAGCCGGAAGCGGCGGCCTGGGAGGCCCCGCTCGCGGAATTCGCGAAGCGGTACGCCGAAGCCGAGGCGTCCCACGAGCCGCTGACCGCCGCCGAGCGGCGCAGCCGGCAGGGCCTGGTCAGCCGGCAGCGCACGCTGCGCTGATCATCCAGGATATCGATCGCCCTCGAATCTGTTTCCGCCATTTGCATAAAGCGGCAAGAGCCTCGATACGAGGAGTTTTCATCATCTTTCATGGCCGGGTGCGGCTGCCAAGGCCTTGCTTGAGTAGGCATCGAGTCACTTAGGGTAGTGAAACCCCCGCCCGTAAGGAGCACCCCGGAGGCCCACCCATGACGAGTTCGCTCGCCGCCCCCCACCCGAGCCCTCTGGAATGGACCCGCCGACGACGAGCGTACAAGGAACTGAACCTCTCCGCCGCCGGTCAGCGCGCCGCCTCTCGCCTCGACGCCTGGCCGGACTGGCACATCGTGGAGCTGCCCAAGGCCACCGAATGGTTCATGCCCCAGCGGAAGCAGGCCGACAAGAAGCTGGCCGACAAGTGCGGCTTCCTCGCCATCGGGCCCGGTGGCGTCTTCGCGGTCACAGTGCTCGACCACGGCCGCAGCCGGGTCCTCCTCGCCGGCGACGTGGTGCAGCTTGGCGGGCGCCGGCCCCCGTACATCCCCGAGGCGCGCCGCGCGGCCAAGCGGGCCAGCGAAGCCCTGTCGGCGGCGGTGAACGTGAAGGTGCCCGTGGTCCCCGTGCTGGCGCTGGTAGGCAGCGGACCGGTCACCTACTACGGCCTGCCCAAGGACTGCCTGGTCACCACGTACCAGGAACTCGACCTGGTGCTCGCGTACCGCGGCGAACGCATCACCCCCACCACGGCGGTGAAACTGTCCGCCGTGGCGCGCCATCCCGCGACGTGGCGCAACGCCGACAGCTACCGTTGGTACCCCAACGGGGTGCAAGCGGCTGACAAGAACAGCAGCCGACGGTAGCGTCCACATCCGAAAGTCCCAGACCGTCGGTACGCTGACCCCGGCGTGCCGGGCGTACGGGAGGTGGAGTGGCGCACGTCGAGCTGTCCCTGATCGGCCCCGACACGCACGGCCCCGTCACACGCCGCGGGTTGCCCGACCTCGAACTGGCGACCAACCTCGACCGCTGGGTCGCGTCGGTGATGGCGGCGCAGGAACCGAGCCTCATCGTCGACACCGGCGCGGTGATCCTCGCCGCCTCCGCCTCCTGCTGCGCGCTGCTGGGGCTGGGCCATCCACTGGCGACGGTGGGCCGACCCCTGGCACCCCACGGCCTGCTGCGGCTGCTCGACTTCACCGCCGACAAGCAGGACCTCCCGATCGCCGAGGTCCAGAAAATCCCGCCGCTGCTCGCGCTCACCGCAGGCTGCCTGGCCCGAGGGCTTATCCGGGTCCAGTCCGGACCCGAACCCGGGCGCATCCGTACTGTCGACGCGATCGCCACACCACTGTGGGACGGCGGCAAGCAGGTCGCCGCCCTGAGCTTCTTCGCCGAGGTCTGAATGCTCGAACTCACGCTGCTGCCCGAGGAGTACGCGATCTGTCGGCTGCCGGCCGGATCGCCCCTGCCGGCCGGTTTGGACCCCGGCGCCGGCGTCGTCTCGGTGGCCTGGTCCCCGGACGAGGTCTCGGTGATCTGCCCGGCCGATCAGGCCCCGGCGGGCGCGACCGTGGAGCGTCCGTGGCGCTGCCTTCGGGTCAACGGCCCGCTCAACCTGACCCTGACCGGCATCCTGGCCTCGCTGCTCGTGCCGCTCGCCGATGCCCGCGTCAACGTGCTCGCGTTCTCCACGTTCGACACCGACTACGTCCTCGTCCCCGTGGTACGGCTGACTGAGGCGATCACCGCGCTGCACGACGCGGGGCACCGCGTAGGCGAGTGACCATACGATGTCGTCGTGCGGGCCAGGCAACCTCCCGTGACCCGGCCGCGTCCGGCCGTGGCGGCCGTGCTCGCCGCCGTGGCCGTGCTCGCCGGCCCGGTTCTGCTCGCCGGCTGCGGCCGGCCCGACGACGCCTCGACCTCCGCCACGTCCTCGCGCGAGCCTGGGCCGAGCCCGGTGGCGACGGTCACACCGTCCGACCCCACCCTCGCCCCGCCGAGCAGGCCCCCGGTTGCGACCGGCTCGCCCACCGGACCGCCGGCCTTCGGCGAGCGGACCGCCGTGCCGTGCGCCGGCCACCCGACCGGCGAGCAGATCCTCGCGCTGCTGCGCCGTACCGGCGGCCTCATCCCCGCGGGGGCGAGCGCGACGGTGACCACAGGCCCGATGTGCGCGGGCACCTGGCAGTACACGGTGATCACGGTGCCGGACCGCGACCCGCTGCAGGTGGTCACGAAGGGCGCGCCAGCCGCGCTGGAACTCGTCACCGCGGGCACGGACGTGTGCACGGTCGAGGTACGCGCGCTCGCCCCGGCCGGTATCCGGGAAATCACCCGCTGTCAGCGCACGGGATAGACTCGGCTGCCGTGCGGTTCGTCTACCTGGGGCCGGAGGGCACCTTCGCCGAGCAGGCGCTGACCCGGGTGCCCGAGGCTGAACGGGCGGCGCGGGTGCCGGCCCGCAGCGTCCCGGAGGCCCTCGACGCCGTACGCGCCGGGGAGGCCGACGCCGCGCTGGTGCCGGTGGAGAACTCGGTCGGCGGCCAGATCGGGGTCACGCTCGACGAGCTGGCCACCGGCCAGCCGCTGATCATCGTCCGTGAGGTCGTGCTGCCGGTCGAGTTCGTGCTCGCCGCCCGCACGCCCGTCGCCCTGGACACCGTACGTACCATCGCGGCACACCCGCAGGCATCCGCGCAGTGCCGCGGCTGGCTGCGGGAGAACGTACCCAACGCCGCGGTGGTCGATGTCTTGTCCAACGGCGCGGCCGCGGTCGGTGCCGCCGAGGGTGAGTACGACGCGGCGATCTGCGCGCCGATCGGAGCGCAGCGGCACGGGCTCGCGGTGCTCGCGGACAAGATCGCCGACCGCGCCGGCGCGATGACCCGCTTCGCGGTCGTGTCCAGGCCGGCCCCACCGCCGCCGCCGACCGGAGACGACCTCACATCGCTGGCGGTCTACATCGCGCACGACCGGGTGGGTGCGCTGCTCGCCGTGCTCACCGAACTCGCCGTCCGAGGCGTGAACCTGACCCGCATCGAGTCCCGGCCGACCGGCGAGCGGCTGGGCCGGTACGTGTTCTTCCTCGACTGCACCGGCCACGTCGCCGAGGCGCGGATGGGCGAGGCGTTGCAGGGGCTGCGCCGGGTGTGCGCGGACGTCCGCTTCCTGGGTTCGTACCCGCGCTCCCGCCCGCCGGGCGCGGAGGGCGACCGCCCGGTACCGCCGCCGGCCGGGCTGTCCGATGAGGACTACGCCGAGGCCGCGGCGTGGGTCGCCCGGCTGCGCGCCGGGGAGTTGTAAGACTGCTTCTGCGCACTGTCCACAGGCCTGTCCGCGGCCGGCTTAGATCGATAACCTTACCCGGATATCCGAGTGTGTCCGGGAGGTCGGATGCCGGGCGAGCCTTTGGCACACAGCCGGCCGTCACACCTGCGGGTGGCGGCGTGACCAGGTACGGGTCGTGGTGCACGAACTGGTCGGCGTATGACGTGCCGCGGTTGTGGGAGATGGTGGCCGGGGAGGATTCCGGCGAGGCGTGGGCTCAGGTGTCGGTGTG
>VSCG01000074.1:0-15810 GCA_047459115.1 Micromonosporaceae bacterium | reverse complement strand
GTACCTGGACGCGACCCGCCGCACCGAGGACGCGCGGCAGGCGATCAACCTGCGGTGGCGGGGCGTGCGCGCCGACCTGGCGCAGCGCGCAGTCGACGAGCGGACGCTCGCGGCCGTGGACCGGGCCGTCGAACGGCCGCCGCGCGACGGCGCGCACGGCTACGTGCTGTTCGCGTCCCGGGGGCGGCTGGCGATGACGGTACGCACGCCGACGCCGCCCGCCCGGGACGCGGGTTTCGTGGGCCCCCTGCCGCACGTCGTACCGCTGCTCGCCGCGCTCGGCGAGCCCGTGCCGTGGGTGCGGGTGGTGGTGGACCGCACCGGGGCGGACATCCTGGCCTCGCCCGGATGGCGGCCGGCGCAGGCGACCGAGGTCGTCGGCGACGAGCAGTGGCCGCTGCGACGGGTGGACGCGGGCGGCTGGTTGCAGCCGCGTTTCCAGCGGTCCGCGATCGTCTCCTGGGACCGCAACGCGGCCAAGGTCGCCGAGGCCGTGGTCGCGGCGGCAGAGCGGGTCAACGCCGAGACGCTGCTCGTCGCGGGCGATCCGTACGCCCGCACCCTGTTGCTGGAGAACCTGCCGGCGCGCTGGGCGCCGGTCGCCCTGCAGATCGAGGGCTCCCGGGCGCCCGGCGCCAAACCCGATCATGTGGACGAGGCGACGGCCGAGGCGGTGCAGGCCGCCGCGGAGCGGCGCCGCGAGATCGAGCTGGACAACTTCTCCGCCCGCCGGGCGTCCGGCCGGTCCCGCTCGGGCCTCGACGGCGTGGTCGACGCCGCCCGTAAGGGCGAGATCGCGACACTGCTGCTGCCCACCGGCGGGGTCGAAACACCACTGTGGATCGGCGACGCGCCCACCGAGGTGGCCCGGGACCCCGCCGACCTGCGTCTGGGCGACGGCACATCCGAGCCGCGCGAGGTGGCCGGGGACGCGGCGCTGGTGCGCGCGGTCGCCGCCACCGGCGGGACGCTGATGTTCACCGAGCCCGGAGAGCTGCCCGGCGACATCGGCGCGGTGCTGCGCCAGGCCGCATGACCGTCACTGTTTTGTGGCCGGGACGCCGGGTAGCTCTTGTACATGAAAGATCAGCCGTGGTGGCGCGGGGCCGTCGTCTACCACATCTATCCGCGTTCCTTCGCCGACAGCGACGGCGACGGCCTGGGCGACCTGGAAGGTGTTCGCCGCAACCTGGACTACCTGCAGTGGCTGGGTGTGGACGGCTTCTGGCTGAGCCCGTTCTACCGCAGCCCGTTCGCCGACGGCGGCTACGACGTCGTCGACTACTGCGACGTCGACCCCCGGCTGGGCACCCTGGAGGACTTCGACCGGCTGCTCACCGACGCCCACGCGCGCGGCCTGAAGGTGCTGGTGGACTGGGTGCCCAACCACACCAGCGACCAGCACCCCTGGTTCCGCGACGCGTTGACCGGGCGGGACGCCAAGCACCGCGACTGGTACCACTGGATCGACGAGCCCAACAACTGGCGGGCCGCGCTCAACCAGGGCAGTGCGTGGGAGCTGCACGAGGAGACCGGGCAGTACTACCTGCACCTGTTCTTCGCCCACCAGCCGGACCTCAACTGGGCCAATCCGGAGGTCGTGGCGGCCATGCACGACACGCTGCGGTTCTGGCTCGACCGGGGGGTCGACGGATTCCGCATCGACGTGCCGCACTGCCTGGGTAAGGATCCGATGTACGCCGACGACGACCGCTGCCTCGCCGGCCGGCCGGTTCTCGACATCAACCACCAGCCGGCGACGCACGACATCCTGCGCGGAATCCGCAAGGTCGTCGACGCGTACGGCCCGGACAAGGTGACCGTCGGTGAGGTGGGGCTGCGCACCGTCTCCGAGGTCGTCGAGTACTACGGCAGCAACGACGAACTGCACCTGGTGTTCAACTTCTCCCCGCTGGACGCGCCGTGGGATCCGATCGTGTGGCGGGACGTGGTCCGTGAGGTGGAGCGCCAGCTCGCCAACACCGACTGCTGTCCGACGTGGGTGCTGTCCAATCACGACAACGCCCGGCTGTACTCCCGCTACGGCCGCTCCGACGCCCGCGCCCGGGCCGCGGCGGTGCTGCTGCTCACCCTGCGCGGCACGGCCTTCGTCTACCAGGGCGACGAGCTCGGCGTCGACGACGTGGACCTGCCGCCGAGCCGCTGGCAGGACCCCGGCGGTCGGGACCTGGCCCGCGGCCCGATGCCGTGGACGCCCGACGAGCCACACGGGTGGACCGGCCGGCAGCCGTGGGTGCAGTTCCCGCCGCACCCCGAGCAGCGCAACGTACAGACCCAACGCGCTGATCCCGGATCCCTGGCCAACCTCTACCGGGCGCTCATCCGGCTGCGCAAGGAGCATCCGGTGCTGACCCACGGGCGGTGGGAGGAGATCGACACCCCGCCGGGCGTGTTCGGCTACCGCCGCACGCTCGGCAGCGAGAAACGGGTCGTGCTGCTCAACTTCGCTCGTCGCGAGCGCCAGGTGAGCCTGCCCGGCGAGTGGCAGGTCGAACTCGACAGCGCAGCCCGCCTGCCGGAGCCCGGCAACACCTTCGACGGGATCGCGCGCCCCGACCAGGCGCTGCTGCTGCGTCCCGGTTTACCCGCCCGGTAGCCGGGTAGCCGGAACCTATGGAGCGCGGCAACACCAAGCATGGGCCGAACGTCGATGACCAGATGGCCCACGAGGTCCGCGGGTTGCTGCAGGGTGCCCCGATGGACGGCCGCGGCGAGGAGTGGCGCGAGCCCGAGCCGGCGGGGGAGGACCAGCCGGAAGCCACCGCCATCCCAGCCGGTGAGCGACGCGGGGGCGCGCCCAGGCCCTTGACGGCCGAGGAGGTCGAAGCCCGTAGCCGACTGGGCCGCTACATCCCGCTGTCCGCGCTGCCCGGCGACCGCGACAGCCTGCTGCGCGCCGCCCAGGACAGCGAGGCTCCCGACGCGGTCCTCGCCGAACTGCGCCGCCTGCCGCCCGGGCACAGCTTCGAGACGGTGTCGCAGGTGTGGGCCGCGCTCGGTCACCACAACGAGGAGAGGCGCTGGTGAGGGCAGCCACCGGTGACGGAGAGGCGGGGAGATGAGCGGTGTCACCGAGTCCGTGGACGTGGCGGTGCCGGTGCGGACCGCCTACAACCAGTGGACACAGTTCGAGGAGTTCCCCCGCTTCATGGCGGGCGTCGAGCAGGTGCGCAAGCTCTCGGACACCATGACCCATTGGAAGATCGAGATCGCCGGTGTGGAGCGGGAGTTCGACGCGCGGGTCACCGAGCAGCATCCCGACGAGCGGGTGGCGTGGGTGTCGACCGAGGGCCCGAAGCACGCCGGCGTCGTCACCTTCCACCGGCTCGCGCCCGACCGCAGCCGGGTCACCGTGCAGATGGAGATCGAGCCGCACGGCGTCACCGAGAAGGCCGCCGACATGCTCGGCCTGCTGCGCCGGCAGGTCAAGGGCGACCTGGAGCGGTTCAAGGAGTTCATCGAGTCCCGCGACGGCGAGACCGGCGCGTGGCGAGGTGACGTCGAACGCCCACAGCCCTGACTCGGCGAGCACGCCACGCGCCGTACCGGCTCTGACGCGCGCCGTACGCGCCTGACCCCGGTGCTCGATCCCGAAAGGCGGTCGTGTTGTCTATGCGGCATGACCGATGTCCTGGCGCAGGCGACGACCGAGGTCGTCGAGCTCTGCCACGATCTGCTGCGCATCGACACGACGAACACCGGCGACACCGCGACCAGCGCCGGAGAGCGGGCCGCCGCGGAGTACGTGGCGACCAAGCTCGCCGACGTGGGCCTCGAGCCGCTGATCACCGAGTCGGAGCCGGGTCGGACCAGCGTCGTCGCCCGGGTGGCGGGCACCGACCCGGGGCGGTCCGCGCTGCTGGTCCACGGGCATCTCGACGTCGTCCCGGCCGACCCGAGCGAGTGGTCGGTGCACCCGTTCTCGGGCGAGCTGCGCGACGGCTACCTGTGGGGCCGCGGCGCGGTGGACATGAAGGACTTCGACGCGATGGTGCTCGCGGTCGTGCGTGCCTGGCGGCGGGCCGGCATCGCGCCGCCCCGGGACATCGTGCTCGCGTTCACCGCGGACGAGGAGGCCGGCGGCGACCTGGGCGCGCACCACCTCGTCGACCGCCACCCGGACTGGCTCGACGGCTGCACCGAGGCGATCGGCGAGGTCGGCGGCTTCTCCCACTCGGTCAGCGACGACCTGCGCCTGTACCTGATCCAGACCGCGGAGAAGGGCATCGACTGGCTGCGCCTGCACGCCCGCGGCCGCCCCGGCCACGGTTCGATGCTCAACGACGAGAATGCCGTCACCGCGCTCGCCGAGGCCGTCACCCGTGTCGGCCGCCACCGCTTCCCGGTCAGCCTGACGCCGACCGTGCGGGCGTTCCTCACCGAGGCCTGCGACGCGCTCGGCGTCGAGTTCGACCCTGACGATCCCGAGGCGGCGCTGCCCAGGCTCGGCACGCTGGCCACCATCGTCGGCGCGACGATCCGCAACACCGCCAACCCGACCCGGTTGGCCGCCGGCTACAAGGAGAACGTCATCCCCGGCCGGGCCAGCGCGACCATCGACTGCCGCACCCTGCCCGGGCAGAGCGAGGCGTTCGAGGCGCAGCTGCGCGAGCTGCTCGGCCCGGACATCGGGATCGAGTACGTGCAGCGCCAGCCCGGGTTGGAGACCACGTTCGACGGTGCCCTCGTGGCGGCGATGGCGGCCGCCCTGCGCGCCGAGGACCCCGGCGCCCGCCCGGTGCCGTACATGCTCTCCGGTGGCACCGACGCCAAGGCGTTCTCCCGCCTGGGCATCCGCCACTTCGGATTCGCACCGCTGCGCCTGCCGGCGGAGCTGGACTTTCCCGCGCTGTTCCACGGCATCGACGAGCGGGTGCCGGTGGACGGGCTAGAGTTCGGCGTGCGGGTCCTCGACCGCTTCCTGCGCTCCTGCTGACCGACGTCGCCCCGCCGACGCGGCCGACGACCGCACGCTGCTGACCCGAAACTGTTGTCGATGACCAAGACTGTTGCTGCTGACCACAACTGCCGAGCGAAAGGTCACCACCACCATGACAGACCGGCAAGCGGAACTCGACGCCGCGCTGGAACGCGTGTTCACCGCGGCCCGGGAGCACCTCGCGGCGGTCAAGGCCGCGGACGGGCGCATCGACGACGACTCGGTGTGGCAGGCGTACGTGACGCTCAACAACGCGTCGCACGCCTACGACGAGCTGCTCCTCGACGTGTACGGCGAGGTGACGCCGTGGGACGTGCAGACGATCGACCCGAGCGAACTCGAGCGGGGCGTGCTGGAGCAGGAGGCAGACGACCCGTACCCGTTCGTGGTGTCGGTGCGCCAGCGCCGTGACTACCGGGTGCCGAGCGTGTCCGCGCTGCTGGCCGCGGCCGAGGCGGCGCGCGGCGGCGGCCTGGTCGGCAGCGGCGAGCCCGAGGAGCCGGTCGAGCCGGTGGCCTCGGTCGGCGAGGCCGTGCTGGAGCTGCTGCAGTCCGGGGACGGGTCGCTGGCCGGGCTGGACGTGCCGCAGCTGGAGCCGCTGGACGGGGTGGTCGCGATCGCCGAGGTGACCAGTCCGCTGGACCTGGCGGCGTACGCCGACGACGACGGCGTGGGCGCCTTCACCATCGACGCGGGGGACCGGATCGTCGGCAGGCTCGACGAGCACCCGTACGCCGACCTCGACGCGGACGAGATCGACGAGGACCGGGCGTAGCCGGGCCGGCCCCGGTCAGTAGGACAGGCCCGGCAGCGGCTCAGCGGCCCGGCGGCGGCGCAGCATCACCTGGCGCGTGCCGTCGCGGAAGAGTCGTACCCGGGCCAGCTCCCACCCGCCGAACTCCGCCCGGATCTGCAGCTGCGCCGCCGCGGTGCTCCGGTCAACGTCCGGGGGGAGCCGCAGCGGCGCGTATTCGTAGTCCATGCGCCCTATCCTGGCCCGACCGGCACCGCCCGCACCAGCCCGGCCCGCCGGTGGACCGGCGGCCCAGGGGGATCAGCCCTGCCGTTCCGGGTAGCCCAACGGCAGGGCCGACACGTCGTCCAGCGCCCGGCTGATCTCCGCTGGCAACGTGATCTCCTCCACCTGCAGCGCGCCGAGCAGCTGGCCGACCGTGCGGGCGCCCAGCACCGGGGCGACCACCCCGGGCCGGTCGCGCACCCACGCCAGCGCCACCTGCACCGGCGAGACCCCAAGGCCGTTCGCCGCGGTCACCACCGCCTCCACGATCGCCGAGCAGCGCGGATCCAGGTACGGGGTCACGAACAGCTCAAAGTGCGGGGACGCGGCCCGGGAGTCGGCCGGGCGGCCGTGGCGGTACTTGCCGGTCAGCACCCCGCGGCCGAGCGGGGACCACGGCAGCACCGCCAGGCCGAGGGCCTGACACGCCGGCAGCGCCTCCCGCTCGATGCCGCGCTCCAGCAGCGAGTACTCCAGCTGCGCGCACACCAGCGGGGCCCGGCCGGGCCAGGCGGCCTGCCAGGTGGCGGCCTGCGCGGTCTGCCAGCCGGAGAAGTTCGAGATGCCCACGTAGCGGGCCTTGCCGGAGCTGACGGCGTGGTCCAGCGCCGACAGCGTCTCCTCGAGCGGCGTGTCGGGGTCGTAACCGTGCACCATCCAGATGTCGACGTAATCGGTGCCGAGCCGACGCAGCGACGCGTCGAGGGCGCGCAGCAGGTGGCCCCGGGAGCCGTCGCGGCGTCGCTCGGAGTCCGGGCGCAGCCCGGCCTTGGTGGCGATGAGGATCTCGTCCCGGGACACCAACGTGCCGAGCAGCGAGCCGATCAGCGCCTCGGCCTCGCCGTCGGCGTACACATCCGCCGTGTCCAGCAGAATGCCGCCCGCGTCGAGGTAGGTCTTCAGCTGCGCGGCCGCGTCGTCGGGGTCGGTGTCCCGGCCCCAGGTCATCGTGCCGAGCGCCAGCCGGGACACGGCCAGCCCGCTGCGGCCGAGCGGTCGCTGCTGCATGGGATGCACCTTATTCACCACCCTGCCGGCACGGGCCGCGACACCACGCGGGGTAGCCTGGTTGGACTTTTTGCCATACCCGACCGGAGGGCGCATGCGACTGGGTCTCAGCCTCGGATACCAGACGGCGTGGACCACGCCGGCCGACCATCTCGCGTTCGCGCAGGAGGCGGAGCGGCTCGGCTTCTCGGTGGTGTGGGCGGCCGAGGCGTACGGCTCCGACTCGCCCAGCACCCTGGCCTGGATCGCCGGCCAGACAAGCCGCATCGACGTCGGCTCCGCGGTCATGCAGATCCCGGCCCGCGCGCCCGCGGCCACGGCGATGACCGCGGCGACCATCGACGCGCTCTCCGGCGGCCGGTTCCGGTTGGGCCTCGGTGTGTCCGGACCACAGGTCTCGGAGGGCTGGTACGGCGTACGCTTCGCCAAACCGCTGGCCCGCACCCGCGAGTACGTGGACATCGTGCGTCGGGTGCTACGCCGCGAGATTCTCGTGCACGACGGCGAGCACTACCGGCTGCCGCTGCCGGACGGTCCGGGCAAGGCGCTGCGGCTGGGCTTCCACCCGCCGCGCGCGGACATTCCCATCTATCTGGCCGCGGTCGGACCGCGCAACGTGGAGCTGGCCGGCGAGATCGCCGACGGCTGGCTGGCCATCTTCTTCGCCCCGGACGCGGCGGACGAGCAGCTTGCGGCGGTCGCCGCCGGGCGCGCCCGCGCCGGCCGTACCCTCGAGGGGTTCGACATCGTGCCCAGCGTTCCGGTCGTCGTCGGTGACGACGTGGCCGCCTGCGCCGAGCTGGTGCGCTGGTACGCGGCGCTGTACGTCGGCGGCATGGGCAGCCGCGAGCAGAACTTCTACAACCAGCTCGCCGTGCGCATGGGGTACGCCGACGCGGCCCGTGAGGTCCAGGACCTCTACCTCGCCAAGCGCCACCGCGAGGCCGCGGCCGCGGTCCCGCTGGAGTTCATCGACCGCACGTCGCTGCTCGGCCCGCCCGAGCGCATCGCCGAGCGGATGGCGGCGTACGCGGCGGCGGGCGTGACCACGTTGTCGGTGACGGTGTTCGCCGGCGACCGCGACGGCGGCATCGCCACGCTGCGCGCCGTCGCCGACGCGTTGGACCGGTCCGGGGTGGGGGAGTAGCGCGGTGGAGATCTGGCACGCTGTCGTCCTCGGCATCGTCGAGGGCATCACCGAGTTCCTGCCCGTCTCCTCGACCGGTCACCTGACCATCACCGAGAAGCTGCTCGGGCTGTCGGTCAACGACCCGGCGGTGACCGCGTACACCGCGGTCATCCAGGTCGGCGCGATCGCCGCGGTGTTCGTCTACTTCGCCAGGGACATCGCGCGACTGTCCCGCGCCTGGGTGCGCGGGCTGTTCTCCGCCGACGCGCGGCAGGAGTTCGACTACCGGTTCGGCTGGTACGTGATCGCCGGCTCGATCCCGATCGGCGTGGTCGGGTACTTCGGCCAGGACGTCATCCGCGGACCGCTGCGCAGCCTGTGGTGGGTCGCCGGGTCGCTGATCGTGTGGAGCTTCGCGATGCTGTTCGCCGAGCACGCCGCCACTCAGACCCGGTCGGAGAAGCAGCTCACCCTGCTGGACACGCTGATCATCGGGTTCGCCCAGTGCCTGGCGCTGATCCCGGGCGTGTCCCGGTCCGGCGCCACGATCACCGTCGGCCTGCTGCGCGACCTCGATCGGGTCACGGCCACCCGGCTGTCGTTCTTCCTGTCCATCCCGGCGCTGACCGCCGCCGGCGTGTACGAGCTGCCCAGCGCCCTGTCCGACACCATCGGGGTGGTCCCGCTCGTCGTCGGCACGGTGGTGAGCTTCGGCGTCGCCTACGCCTCGGTGGCCTGGCTGCTGCGGTTCGTGGCGCACCACACGCTCGGCGCGTTCGTCTGGTACCGCCTCGCCCTGGGCGGCGTGCTGATCCTCGCGCTCACGCAGGGCTGGATCAGCGCGACCTGATCCAGCCGTGACATGCCGCTGGCCGGCACCCCGTCGGGGTGCCGGCCAGCGTGTGCTCGTCGCATCGCCCCCTCAGTCCCAGCGGAAGAGGATCGTGGCCACGACCGTCCCGACGACCGCTGAGAGCGCCAGGCCGACGAGGTTCGACGTGTCGACTGGCGATCCGGCCCAGGCCGCGGACAACGCCTCGACCGTCGCGCCGAACGGCAGCCAGGAGCCGAGCCGCTGAAGCGGGTCCGGCAGGACGGCGGTGCCGCCGAACATCCCGCCGACCGCGCCGAGCGCGAAGAAGCCGATCAGACCGATGGCCACGGCGGAGTTCGGCGTGGGCGCCACGGACGCGACGACCATGCCCGCCCCGTACATGGCGGTGACCGCGAGGCCGACGACGCCGAGCGCCACCCCGGTGTCGACGGGCGGGAGCGCCCCGAAGGCGAGCACCGCCAGGGCGTAGGCCGCCCCGATGCCGACGGCGGCCTGCGCCAGGCTCACCACGAACTGCGCCACGAGGACCATCGCCGGGGAGGCCGGGGTGACCGCGAGCCGGCGTAGCACGCCGGCCCGGCGGTAGTACGCCAAGAAGCTCGGCATGTTGATGATGCCGATCGCGGCGAGGACGATCGTGCAGACCAGCGGCAGCACGTGGACGTCCAACGCCGAGCGGCCGTTGACGACCACCTCGTCACCGGCGGCCGAGGCGCTCATCACCATGATCAGAAGCGGCAGGGCGATCGGGACGACCAGCCCGGCGGTGTCCCGGACGACCATCTTCGCCTCGCACCGGATCAGGGTCGCCCAGGCTCGCGGGCCCGGCCGCCGCACCGTCACCTCGGACACGCGTCCTCCTCCGGGGCGAGCTCCTTGCCGGTGAGGGCGACGAACGCCTCCTCCAGGTCCGTCGCGCCGGCCCGGGCGACCAGCCCGGCGGGCGTGTCGAGGGCGACGAGCTGGCCGCCGTCGAGGACGGCGACCCGGTCGCAGAGCCGCTCGACCTCGTCCATCGAGTGGCTCACCAGCAGCACGGTCTCCGTGCGCAGTTCCTCGACGCCCGCCCACACCCGGCGCCGGGCCCGCGGGTCCAGCCCGGTCGTGAGCTCGTCGAGGATCACCACGCGCGGCCGGCCGACCAGGGCGAGGGCGATCGACAGTCGCTGTTGCTGCCCTGCGGACAGCTTCTCGAAGCGGGTCCGGGCGTGCCCGCCGAGCTCGACCAGGTCGAGCAGGTCGGCCGCGGGGCGCGGGTCCGGGTAGAAGGACCGGTAGAGATCGACGAGTTCGGCTACGGTCAAGGCGTGGTGCAGGTGCGTCTGCTGCAACTGCACACCGAGCACCTGCCGCAGGGCCGCGCGGTCCCGACGCGGGTCGAGGCCCAGCACCCGGATCCGGCCCTGATCCGGGGTACGCAGGCCGGCGATCAGCTCGACCGTCGTCGTCTTGCCCGCCCCGTTGACGCCGAGGAGGCCCAGCACCTCGCCGGCCGCCACCTCGAAGCTCACGTCCTCGACCGCGACGACGTCGCCGTACCGCTTATGCAGATGTTCGACCTGGATCGCGGGTCCACTCATGCCCTCGATCGTCGGTGCCGCACCCGCCCCACCGCCTGTGCCACAGGTCAGCGACGCCGGTCATGACTTCCGGCACCTCTGGCCGGGGTGGCCGCGTCGCTACATTGGTCCCATGCGTCGCATGGGGCTCGACGAGTGGGCCGGCCTCGTGATGCTCGCCGTGTGCCTGGGCGCCGCGTCGCCCGTCGTGGTCGGCCTGGTCGAGCCGGACATCCCGGCGCCGCTGTGGATCGCGCTGTTCCTCACCACGCTGGTCGCGGCTCTCGTCGCGGTCGCGGGAAGGGGACGTCTGCTCCTGCGGCGTGCGGCCTTCGGCGTCGCGGTGGCGGCCAGCTGGGGCACGGTGCTCTCCGCCCCGCAGGCCGGGCTGCTGCCGATCCTGCTGGTCGTGGTCGCCGCACTCGGACCGGAGGTCGTCCGACTGCCGGCCAACCTCGTGGTGGTCGCGTTGAACACCGCCGTGGTGGCGGTGTCCGTGAGCCGGGTGCACGTCGACGGCTTCCAGCTCGCGGCGGCCCCGGTGTTCTACGCGCTGATCCAGCTCGCGACGGTGTTCAGCCTCACGGCGATCGGGCGGGAGCGGCGCCTGCGCCGCGACCTCGCCCGGGCGCACGTCGACCTGCAGGCCGCGAGCGTGCTGCTGGCCGGGTCCGCGCGTACCGCGGAACGCCTGCGCATCTCCCGCGAGCTGCACGACCTCATCGGCCACCAGCTCACCGTTCTCACGCTGGAACTGGAGGCGGCCCGCCACCGAACGGGGGAGGCCGCGCGGGAGCACGTCGAGCGGGCGAACCGGGTGGCCCGCGACGTGCTCGCGGACGTGCGCGTCACGGTCGGCGCGCTGCGCGCCGCGCCGGCCACCGACCTGGCGCAGGCGCTGCGCGACGTCGGCCGTGACGTTCCCGGCCTGGACGTCGCGGTCGAGGTGGGCGACGACGTCGAGGCGGACGAGGAGCTGACGGCCGCGCTCGTCCGGGCCGTACAGGAGATCGTGACCAACACGCTGCGCCACGCCGAGGCGCGGGAGCTGTGGGTCAGCGTGGCGCGCGACGGCGACACGATCCGGCTCACGGCGTCCGACGACGGGAAGGGCGCCGCCGAGGTGGTCCCCGGCAACGGGCTGCGCGGGACCGCGGAGCGGTTCGCGGCGCTCGGCGGCGGCATCGCGTACGACGGCCGGTCCGGCTTCCGGATCACCGCGTGGGCGCCGGTCCGATGACCCGGGTCGTGGTGGTTGACGACCAGACCCTGGTCCGTCAGGGCATCCGCCGCCTGCTCGACCTGGCGGGCATCGAGGTCGTGGGGGAGGCGGACGACGGCCAGGCGGGGCTGCACGCCATCGTCGAGCACTGCCCGGACGTCGCCCTGCTCGACCTGCGCATGCCGCACCGCGACGGCATCTGGACGCTGCGGCAGCTGCGCGACCGGGCGGTGGACGTGCCGGTGCTCGTGCTCACCACCTTCGACGACGACGCTCTCCTCCTCGACGCCGTACGCGCCGGAGCGCGTGGCTACCTGCTCAAGGACGTCACGCTGGAGCAGCTGACCCGGGCCGTCGAGACCCTCGCCTCGGGCGGGACGCTCATCGCCGCGTCGATCACCGACCGGCTGCTGCGCGCCATCCGGTCGGCGCCCGCCCCCGTCGGCGTGGCCGGGTCGGCCGGGCAGGAGCTGACCGCACGCGAACTGGAGGTGCTGCGGCTGGTGGCCGAGGGGTACACCAACCGGGAGATCGCCGGCGCCCTGTTCCTCGCGGAGGGGACCGTGAAGAACCACGTCTCCGCGATCCTGCTCAAGCTCGGCGCCCGGGACCGCACCAACGCGGTGCTGCGGGCCCTGCACGAGGGCATCCTGCGCTGAGCCGCGTCGCGCCTGCCCGCACGCCGGTGCCGCGGCGCGTGCCGACCCGGGCGCGCGACGGGCCGGGGCGGCGGGGCAGGCCCTAGGGTGGTCACCGTGGCGACCCTCCTGCTATTGCGACATGGCCGGACGACCGCGAACGCCGACGGCGGCCTGGCCGGCCGGCAACCGGTCGAGCTGGACGAGACCGGCCGCGCGCAGGCGCTTGCCGTCGGGGAGCGGCTTGCGGGGCTGCCGCTGGCCGCCGTGGTCACCAGTCCGCTCATCCGCTGCCGGGCCACCGTCGAGCTGGCGCTCCCCGGGGTCTCGCCGGTCGTCGACGATCGGCTCACCGAGTGCGGGTACGGGGAGTGGGAGGGCCAGCCGCTCAAGGCGTTGGCCAAGCACCGGCTGTGGCCGGTGGTGCAGAGCCACCCGTCGGCGGTGACGTTCCCGGGCGACGGCGGGGAGTCGATGGCCGCGATGGCGGCCCGCGCGGTCGCGGCGGTGCGCGAGTGGGACGCCCGGGTCACCGCCGAGCACGGGCCGGACGCGGTCTGGCTCGCGTGCAGTCACGGCGACGTGATCAAGGCGATCGTCGCGGACGCCCTCGGCATGCACCTGGATCTCTTCCAGCGCATCGTCGTGGATCCGGGCTCGGTCACCGCGATCCGGTACACCCCGCTGCGCCCCTTCGTCCTGCGGCTCAACGACACCGGCGCGCAGCTCGCCGCCCTGCGCCCGCCGGGCCGGCGGCGGCGCCGGCCGCGGCGCGTCTCCTCCGACGCCGTGGTGGGCGGCGGCGCGGGCAGCCCTGCCTCGGTGGGCGGTGGCGCGGCGGTGGGCGATGCGGCCGCCGGGCGCGCGCGCGGCGTGTCCGGATAGGGTCGGGGTATGACCCACCAGGTGTACGCCTTCGAGCCGCCGGAGCGGTTCGTCGCCGGAACCGTGGGTCCGCCGGGGGAGCGGACGTTCTTCCTGCAGGCCCGCGGTGGTGGCCGCCTGATCAGCGTCGCCCTGGAGAAGGTGCAGGTGGCGTTGCTGGCCGAGAAGCTCGAGGAGCTGCTCGCCGAGGCGCAGCGCCGGTTCGGCATCGAGCTTCCCGCGCCGGGGGCGGCGCCGGCCGACAACGACCCCTTGGACACGCCGGTCGACGAGGAGTTCCGGGTGGGCACCCTGGGCCTGGCGTACGACGTGGACTCGGCCACGGTCGTGATCGAGGCGATCGCGGCCGGGGAGGTGGAGATCGAGAGCGAGTCCGAGGGCACGATGGAGGAGGAGCTGGCGCATCTCGACCGGCTCCGGGTGCGGCTGACTCCGGCGGCGACGCGGGCGTTCATCGACCGCGCCAAGCGGGTCGTCGCGGCTGGACGGCCCCCGTGTCCGCTGTGCGGGCAGCCGCTGGACCCCACCGGCCACCTGTGCCCGCGGCACAACGGCTACCACCGGTGACCGGGCGCGGTGACCTCCCAGGCGCTCACCGACGACCTCGCCCTCACGCTCGTGCGCAACGGCTCCCTGGAGCTGGAGGGCCGCCTCCTCGACGCCTCCAACACCACTCTGCGCGCCGTGGTCACCAAGGGCGGCGTGCGGGCGCGCTGTGTCTACAAGCCGGTGCGCGGCGAGCGCCCGCTGTGGGACTTCCCCGACGGCACCCTGGCCGGACGTGAGGTCGCGGCCTACCTGGTCGCCGCCGCGACCGGATGGCACCTGGTCCCGCCCACCGTGCTGCGCGACGGGCCGTTGGGCGTCGGCGCGTGCCAGCTGTGGATCGACGAGCCCGCCGACGCCGAACCGCTGGTCGGCTTCGTGCCCGCGCAGCAGGTCCCGGACGGCTGGCGTCCCGTCGCCGCCGCCCGCGACGACGCCGGACGCCCGTACGTGCTGGCCCATGCCGACGATCCGCGCCTGGCCCGCCTCGCCGTCTTCGACGCGGTGATCAACAACGCCGACCGCAAGGGCGGCCACGTGCTCGTCGCCGCCGACGGCCGGGTGTACGGCGTGGATCACGGGGTGTGCTTCCACGTCGACGACAAGCTGCGCACGGTGCTGTGGGGGTGGGCGGGGCAGCCCCTGCCGGCCGAGGCGCCGCCGGTGCTGGCCCGGCTGCGTGCCGCGCTGGACTCCTCGCTCGGCGCGGCGCTCGCCGCGCACCTGACCCCGGCCGAGATCGCGGCGCTTTGCCAGCGGGTGGACCGGCTGCTCGCCACCAGGCGCTTCCCCGAACCCGGCGGCGACTGGCCGGCCCTGCCGTGGCCGCCCATCTGATCACCGGTCGTGATCAGGTTACGCTGGCGCCATGGAACCGTGGATCGGGGTTGCGGTGCCGCGGCTGCCTGGCCGGGGCGAGCCGCTGGCGTTGTACGACACGGCCCGCCGAGCGGTCCATCCGACCGCGCCGGCCGCGAGCGCGAGCATGTACGTCTGCGGCATCACGCCGTACGACGCGACGCACCTCGGCCACGCCGCGACGATGATCACCTTCGACCTGGTGAACCGTGCCTGGCGCGACGCGGGCCTGTCGGTGCGGTACGTGCAGAACGTCACCGACATCGACGACCCGCTGCTCGAGCGCGCGGCCTGCGACGGCGAGGACTGGGTGGTCCTGGCGATGCGGGAGACGGCCCTGTTCCGTGAGGACATGGAGGCCCTGCGGGTGCTGCCGCCGTCGCACTACGTGGGGGCGGTCGAGTCGATCCCGTCGATCGTCGTGCGGGTGGCGGCCCTGGTCGACGACGGCGCCGCGTACCGGATCGACGACGGCACCGGCGACGTCTACTTCGACCTGACCGCGGCGCCCCGGTTCGGCTACCAGTCGCACCTGTCGCGTGCCGAGATGCTCGCCCTGTTCGCCGAACGCGGCGGCGACCCGGGCCGGGCCGGCAAGCGCGACCCGCTGGACCCGCTGCTCTGGCGGGGCGTCCGGGACGGGGAGCCGACCTGGGACGGTGGTCCGCTCGGCCCGGGGCGGCCGGGCTGGCACATCGAGTGCGCGACGATCGCGCTGGAACTGCTCGGCCCGCAGATCGACGTGCAGGGCGGCGGCAACGACCTGATCTTCCCGCACCACGAGTGTTCGGCCGCGCACGCCGAGCGGCTGACCGGGGTGTCGCCGTTCGCCCGGCACTACGTGCACGCCGGCATGATCGGGCTCGACGGCGAGAAGATGTCGAAGTCGCTGGGCAACCTGGTGTTCGTCTCCCGGCTGCGCGCCGACGGGGTCGACCCGATGGCGGTACGCCTGGCGCTGCTGGCCGACCATTACCGCGCGGACCGTACCTGGACCGACGATCTGCTCAAGACCGCGCAGCAGCGGCTGGCCCGCTGGCGGGAGGCGGTCGCCGCGCCGGCCGGGCCGTCCGGGCTCGAGGTGCTGGCCCGGGTGCGCCAGCGCCTCGCCGACGACCTCGACACGCCCGGTGCGCTGTCCGTCGTCGACGA
>VSCG01000073.1:0-15909 GCA_047459115.1 Micromonosporaceae bacterium | reverse complement strand
TCCATCGCCGAGCTGGTCGACGAGGTCTGAGTCCGCCTGGTGCGCTGAGTCCGCCCGGTGCTCAGCCGACCAGGCGGGCGTTGCACGCGGCGACGAGCGCCCGTCGACACGCGGCGAGCAGCGGCCGCAGCGCCTCGTCGCGCTGCCGGGCCTCGTGCACGTTGACCGCGCCGCCGGGGGCCGACTGGTCGGCGAGCGCGAGCATCCGGTCCAGGACGCTCGCGCGGGCGAACAGGCGGCGGGCCCGCGGGTCGTAGACGGGCGGCAGCTCGCACCCGAAGTCCTGCCGGCGGAGTGTCGCAAGCGCCTCGCCCAGCTCGGGTCGCCACTGCGCGACGTCCAGGCGGGAGAGCCGCGCCGTCGCCTCCGCCAGGGCCGCCGCGAGCTCGCTCTCCGCCTCGGCCGGGCTCGGCTCATCGCCGCTGGACCGGGGCGGTTCGGGCAGGGCGTGGCAGCGCCACAGCACGGTGAAGAACGTGTCGCCAGAGCCCGAGACGTAGGTCTGCACCTCGGGTACCAGGCCGATCTGGCCAGCGACGACGCCCTCCCCGGCGAGTAGCGCGGCGCCGGTGAACGGGGTGCCGGGGCCGGGCAGGCCGCGCGGGTCGCCGGGCGCCGGCAGTACCAGGCGGATCTCGTCGGGGTGCAGCTTCGCGAAGATCGTCAGGCCCTCGCGCAGCGGCACATCCGTCCACGTCCCCGGCGCGTCGGCGACCAGGTGCTCCTCGTCGCCGGCGACCTCGTCGACCACCGCGTCGTACGGGATCAGCCCGGCCCGCCAGGCGCGGACCCACGCCACGAGCCGGCTCGACCGACGCACCGCCAGCGTGGCGGCGCCCGATGCGGGGGACATGCAGGCAAGCGTACGTGCTGGCCGCAGCGGTGTCGCCTCCGCGCGTGCTCCCGGTCACGGCGTGTCACCGCGCTGCGCCGGTCGGGCCGGCCGATACGGTCTGGCCCATGGGGAGGTACGAGACGGACGTGCTGGCCGGGGACTGGCGCCGCCGCCGGCGGGTGCCGGAGGTCGACGCGGAACCGGACCTCGTCGTGGAGGACGCCGAGTCGGGCTTCTGCGGCGCGGTGGTCGGGTTCGAGGCCGGCGCGGTGGTGCTGGAGGACCGGCACGGCCGGCGGCGGCACTTTCCGCTGCTGCCCGCCGGGTTCCTGCTCGACGGCGAGCCGGTCACGCTGCGCAAGCCGCCGGCGACCCCGCCAGCACCGGCCCGTCGGCTGACCGCGTCGGGGTCGGTGGCGGTCAACCCGGGTCGGGCCCGGGTCGCGCGGGCGAGCCGGATCTGGGTCGAGGGTGTGCACGACGCCGCGCTCGTGGAGCGGATCTGGGGCGACGACCTGCGGATCGAGGGGGTCGTGGTCGAGCCGCTGTCCGGCGTCGACGCGCTGCCGGACGCGGTGGCGGCGTTCCGGCCCGGGCCGGGGCGACGGCTCGGGGTACTCGTCGACCACCTGGTACCCGGTTCCAAGGAGAGCCGGCTGGTCGCCACGGTCACCTCACCGCACGTCCTGGTCACCGGGCACCCGTACGTCGACATCTGGCAGGCGGTGAAGCCGGCGTCCGTGGGCATCCCCGCCTGGCCGCAGATCCCGCCCGGCCAGCCCTGGAAGGAGGGCGTGTGCGCGGCGTTGGGCGTGGCTGACCCCGGGGAGATGTGGCGGCGCGTGCTGGCGGCCGTGAGCTCCTACAAGGATGTGGAGACACCGCTGATCAATGCGATCGAACGGTTGATCGACTTCGTGACCGAGGAGACCGGCTGACGCGGTGGCGACTTCGCCGACCGGGGGACGGACGGGCCGGTGACCCGGCAGGCTGGGCGCATGGCCAAGGGAGCCGGAGTACGGGTCTGGCCGACGCTGCGGTACCGGGACGCGTCGGCCGCGATCGACTTTCTGGTACGCGCGTTCGGTTTCCACAAGGGCGTGGTGCACCGCGGGGAGACGCCCGGCAGCGTGGCGCACGCCGAGCTGCGCTGGCCGGGGGGCGGTGGCGTGATGCTGGGCAGCGCCCGCGACGACAGCGTCATCGCTGACCTGCCCCCGGGCACCGGGTCGGTGTACGTGGTGGTCAACGATCCGGCGGCGCTGCTGGAGCGGGCGAAGGCGGCCGGCGCGACCGTGGTGCAGGGGCTCACCCAGGAGGACCACGGGTCGCGCGGGTTCACTGTACGCGACCCGGAGGGGGTCTTCTGGACCTTCGGCACCTACCCGGGGGCCTGACCGGGTCAGGCGGTGGCCGGCCAGACGCGGAACGCGTCCGTGTGCGGCTGGTCGGGCGGCGTCGCCGGGCGCTGGTACGGCAGGACCGCGAGGGCCGGATCGCCCGGCCGCCAGGTGACCAGCAGCGGCCCGGACTCGTAGAATTCACCGAGCAACACCAGCCGGCCGTCGGGTGCCCACGACAGGCTGGTGAGCTTCAGCGCGGTATAGGCGGGCATGGACGGAACGTGCAGCCAGGCCATGGTGGACAGATCCAGCAGCCAGAGGTCCATGACCTGCTGGCGCTGCTCGGGGGTCTCGAACGAGACGGGCAGGTACCGGCTGTCCGGGCTGACCGGCCACGGCGAGGGGTAGCCCTGCGAGGTCGGCAGGTTCAGCGGCGTGACCCGTCCGGCGCGCAGGTCGTGCAGTTCGAGCGGCCCGCGCGGCGGGTCGGGGTACACCACCACCACCACCACCCGGTGGTCGTCGATGAGTTCAGCCCGGGGGAAGCGGGCGCGCTCGGCGAGTGTGGCCGGGTCGAGCAGCACGGTGTCGAAATGCGTTTCCGTGGTGGCCGCGACGAAGGCGTCCGGGCCCGACGGTCGCCCACAGGCCGTCGCCCGTCTCGCCCACCGGCCTGATGCCGCACGTCACCGGTCGCGTGCAGCGGGCCGCGCCGGCGCCGAGCACCGCGAGCCCGAGCAGCACGGCGAGTGCACGCCGCCCGCCGGGACCCGGCGTCGTGGATCGCTGTGTGGTGCTCGCAACGCGCAGCGACATCGCACCCCTTCCGGCTCGGCGGACTTGTCCCACGTGAGTCGCGCGATCCTCCGCCGGTTCCCGCGCACGTCCGCCGCGGGGCGGTCAGGGGTCGCGGGTGAAGACGCCCGTGGCGATGTCCAGGGCCTCGACCGCGCCGGACTGCCCGCGCAGCACCCGCAGCACCTCGCCGTCGTTCATCCCGGAGCGGCAGCGCCAACGGTCCGGCCCCTCGGCGGCGAACCGCCACGGCACGGCGCCGGGCATGACGAGCGGTGTGACCACGAGTTCCTTTTCCGCGTCGTCCCAGGCCGCCTCGTACTCCCGGCCCATCCACCACCATCGGCCGCACACCTCGCCGATCTCCGGCGGCGGTGCCGCGCAGGGTCGCCACGGGCGCGGCGGCCGAGCGGGCTCGCGGTCCAGCACGGTGGTGAGCAGGTCCAGGCCGAGCGCGGCGATCGACCCGCCGTGCAGGGTGTACGCGTTGGCGAAGGCCACCACACCGGTGGCGGACGGACGGTGCACGACGAGGAACGCCAGGTACCCGGGCATCGAGCCGGTGTGCCCCACGAAGACGCGCTCGCCGCGCCGCCACAGTTGCAGGCCGAGACCGTGGCCCCAGGTCCACGAGTCCGGGTCACCGATCACGACGGGCGCGCACATCTCGGCGAGCGTCGCCGGGGCGAGCACGTCCGGGCGGGGGTCGGCCAGGAACGCCGCCCAGGTGGCCAGGTCCGTGACGGTTGACCACAGCTGGCCGGCCGGCGCCATGGCGCCCGCATCCTCCCGCGGCTCCTCGCGCAGCGTGCCGAGCCACGGGTGGACGACGTACCCCCGTGCGTACGGCTCGACGGGTGAGTAGGTGGTGCGCCGCATGCCGAGGGGTTCGAGCAGGTGCCGGGCGACCAGCGTCGCCCAGTCCTCGCCGGTGATCCCCGCCAGCACTCCGCCGAGCAGGCCGTAGGCCAGGTTCGAGTAGTGGTAGCCGCGGTGCGGCGGGTAGGCCCGCTTGTCCGGGCCGACCCCGCGCAGCAGCGCCGTGAGGTCGCCGCCGGCGGCCCGCTCCCACCATTCGCCGTCCGGCTCGCGCTGCAGCCCGCTGACGTGGCCGAGCAGGTGGCGGATGGTCACGTCGCCGATCGGGGCGTCCGGCAGGTGCCGGCGCAGCGGGTCGTCGAGGGCGAGCCGGCCCTCGTCGCGCAGCCGCATGACGAGCACCGCGGTCATGATCTTGGAGATCGAGCCGATCCGGTACTGGGTGTCCGGGTCCGGCGCGGGCAGGTCCCCCGCGCCGGAAACGTGGCGCAGCTCGCCGTCGCGCACCACCCCGGTGATGAGCGAGGGTACGCGTCCGCGCGCCTGCGCGTCGGCGACGATCTCATCGAGGCGGCGGGTGGTCTCCGGCAGCAGTGACATCCCTCTCCTTCCTTGGTCGTCCGGCACCCTACGCCGGGTCCGGTCTGTGCGCCACGGAGTATCCCGGGTCTCCTGTCGGGATCGCCGATCGGTGCCTTGGCATGTCACGATCGATACGTGGACTCGTGGATGTGGTGGTTGGTGGCGGGCGTGGTGCTCGCGATCGCCGAGCTTTTCACGGGCACGTTCGCGCTTCTGATGGTCGCGGCCGGTGCCCTGGCCACCGCCGGTGCGGCGGCGCTCGGCGCACCGCTGCTGGTGCAGATCCTGGTGTTCATGGGCGGCACCGGGCTGGGTCTGCTCGGCGTGCGTCCGGCGCTGCGTGAGCGGTTCCGCGCCACCCCGGAACACCCGGAGACGTTCCCGGTCGGCATCGAGGGCGTCGAGGGCGAGGTCCTGGAGCAGGTCGACGTGAACAGCGGGCTGATCCGGATCGGCGGCGAGATGTGGAGCGCGCGCTCGTACGACGCGTCCCAGGTGCTCGAGCCGGGCGAACGGGTGCGGGTGATCGAGGTCAAGGGCGCGACAGCGCTCGTCTGGAGGGAATGAGTTGGTCGAACTGTTCTTCACGCTCCTCGCCGCGGGACTCGGGCTGATCTTCGTGGTCGCCCTGGCCCGCTGTGTGCGGATCGTGCCCCAGCAGTGGATGTACGTCGTGGAGTTCCTCGGCAAGTACCGCCGCACGCTGACGCCCGGGCTGAGCCTGCTGGTGCCCTTCCTGGAGAAGGTGCGCGCCAAGATCGACATGCGCGAGCAGGTGGTCGGGTTCGATCCGCAGCCAGTGATCACCTCGGACAACCTGGTCGTGTCGATCGACACTGTCCTCTACTTCCGGGTCATCGACCCGTACAAGGCGACCTACGCGATCGCGGACTACCTCGAGGGCATCGAGCAGTTGACGGTCACCACGCTGCGCAACGTGGTCGGCTCGTTCGACCTGGAGAAGACGCTCACCAGCCGCGAGGAGATCAACCGCCACCTGTCCGGGGTGCTCGATGAGACGACCGGGGACTGGGGCATCAAGGTCACCCGGGTTGAGATCAAGGCGATCGAGCCGCCGGCCAGCGTGCGCGACTCGATGGAGAAGCAGATGCGTGCCGAGCGGGACCGCCGCGCGGCGATCCTCAATGCCGAGGGCATCAAGCAGTCGCAGATCCTCACCGCCGAGGGCGAGAAGCAGGCACAGGTGCTGCGCGCCGAGGGTGAGCGGCAGGCCAGGATCCTCGAGGCGGAGGGTCAGGCGAAGGCGATCCGCAGCGTGGTCGAGGCGATCCACGAGGCGAACATGGACGCGAAGGTGATGGCGTACCAGTACCTGCAGACGCTGCCGCAGATCGCCGCCGGCGAGTCGAACAAGGTGTGGATCGTGCCGGTGGAGATGACCAAGGCCCTGGAGGGCATCGGCGGGGTCCTCGGCGGGCTCGGGCTGGGTGCCGGTGGTGAGCGGGCCGGTGCCGGTGCGGCCGGTTCGGAGGATGCCGAGGCGTCCGGCCGGGGCGGCGACGGAGACCGCGCCGAACCCGCAGGACTGCCCGCCGCGCCGCTGGTCGCGCCCAGGATGGTGCTCGAGGAGGAGCCCAAGCGCGAGCCGGCCTGACGGGCACAATCGCACCCGTGCCGGCCGACGTCATCACCGACCCCGCCGACGAGCGGATCGCCGACTACCGGGCGCTGACCGATGTGGCGCTGCGTACCCGGTGGGAGCCGCCGCACGGGCTGTTCATCGCCGAGGGCGAACTCGTGCTGCACCGGGCGCTGCGCGCCGGCTACCGCCCGCGGTCGTTCCTGCTCGACGTCAAGCGGGTCGACCAGATCCTCGCCGGCATCGACCCGGCCGGCGCGCCGGTGTACGCGGCGGACCAGCGCGTGCTGGAGCAGATCACCGGGTTCCACGTGCACCGGGGCGTGCTCGGGTCGTTCCACCGGCGCGCGCTGCCGGCCGTGGCCGAGGTGCTCGCCGCCGCGCGCCGGGTGGCGATCCTGGAGGACGTGAACAACCACACCAACCTCGGCGCGATCTTCCGGGGCGCGGCCGGGCTGGGCGTGGACGCGGTGCTGCTGTCCCCGTCGTGCGCGGACCCGCTGTACCGGCGCAGCGTACGGGTGAGCATGGGCGAGGTCTTCGCCGTGCCGTACGCCCGGCTGGAGCCGTGGCCGGACGGCCTGCGGCAGGTCACGGACGCGGGCTTCACCCTGCTGGCCCTGACGCCTGCGGCCGACGCCGTGCCGATCCAGCGCCTCGATGCCCGGGCCCGGGCGCGCCCGGCGCTGCTGTTCGGCGCCGAGGGCGCTGGGCTTTCGCGGGCGGCGCTGGACGCGAGCGATCTGCGGGTGGCGATCCCGATGCGGCGCGGGGTGGATTCGCTCAACGTCGCCGCGGCCGCGGCCGTCGCGTTCTGGGAGCTGGCGCGGGAGGACTGAGCGGCCGCGGGAGGTCGGGCTCTTGCCCCGCGCGGCGGGGGATGCGAGCGTGGGCGGCATGAGTGACCTGTTGGCCCGGCACCGGGCCGTGCTGCCGTCCTGGATGCCGCTGTACTACGACGAGCCGATGGAGATCGTCTCCGGCTCGGGCTGCCGGGTGACAGACTCGGCCGGCCGGACCTACCTGGACTTCTTCGGCGGGGTGCTGACCACCATGCTCGGGTACGACGTGCCCGAGGTGCGCGAGGCCATCGAGCGGCAACTGCGCACCGGCGTGGTGCACACCTCGACGCTGTACCTGATCCGCCAGCAGATCGAACTCGCCGAGAAGGTCGCCCGGCTGTCGGGCATCCCGGACGCACGGGTGTTCTTCACCAACTCGGGCACCGAGGCGAACGAGGCCGCGCTGCTGCTCGCCACCAACTACCGCCGGTCGCCCCAGATCCTCGCGGTGCGCAACAGCTACCACGGCCGGACGTACGCGACGATGGGCGTGACCGGCAACCGGGGCTGGTCGGCGAGCGCGCTGAACCCGCTGCAGGTGAGCTGGCTGCACTCCGGTGACCGGCTGCGCGGCCTGTTCGCCGGCCTGGACGACGCCACGTACATCGCGCGCGCGGTGGAGGACCTGCGTGAGGTGCTGGCGACCACGACCGCGGGCGACGTGGCGTGTCTGATCGCGGAGCCGATCCAGGGCGTGGGCGGCTTCACCCACGGGCCGGACGGGCTGTTCGCCGCGCTGAAGGAGGTGCTCGATGAGCACGGCATCCTGTTCGTCTCCGACGAGGTGCAGACCGGCTGGGGGCGCACCGGGTCGCACTTCTGGGGCTACCAGGCGCACGGGATCACGCCGGACCTGTTGACGTTCGCCAAGGGCCTCGGCAACGGGTTGGCCATCGGCGGCGTGGTGGGGCGGGCCGAGGTGATGGACAGCGTGCCGGGCGTCTCGTTCTCCACGTTCGGCGGCAACCCGCTGGCGACCGCGGCCGGCAACGCCGTGCTCGACTTCCTGCTGTCGCGCGACCTGCAGGCCAATGCGGCGCGGGTGGGCGGGCTGCTGCTCGCCGGCCTGCGGGAGGCCACAGTGGACAATCCGGCGGTGGCCGAGGTGCGCGGTCGCGGGCTGATGCTGGGGGTGGAGTTCGTCCGGCCGGGCACGCTGCAGCCGGATCCGGCGGTCACCGGGCGGGTCCTCGAAGCGTGCCGCCGAGGCGGGCTGCTGGTAGGCAAGGGCGGGCTGTACGGCAACGTCATCCGCATGGGGCCGCCGCTGACGTTGACCGAGGCCGAGGCGAAGGAGGGCCTGGAGATCCTGCGCGAGGCGATCGGCAGGGCCACCGCGCAACGCGCCGGTTAGCGCGGCACATAACGGTTTCGATAACCCACGCCGCCATGCCTTGAGTTCTGCTGGCCGTGTCCGTAAGAATCCTTCATTACATCTGAAAGCGTTGAAGGGAACTGACGGCTAGACCGGAGGAGGACAAATTGTCCGGGACTGACCTTACGCGCCGGGACATGCTCCGGCGTGCGGCCGCGGTGGGCCTGCTCGCCACCCCGGCGGCCGGCCTGCTGTCGGCGTGTGCCCTCGGCGGTTCGGACGAACCGTCCGAACAGAACCAGGGCACGAAGACCGAAACCAACCCGCTGGGCGTCGACGAGAACGCCGCCCTCGAGGTCGTCATCTTCAACGGTGGCTTCGGCGAGGAGTACGCCAAGGCCCACCAGGAGATGTACAAGGAGCGGTACCCGAAGGCGGAGATCAAGCACTCGGCCACCCAGGAGATCAGCAAGACGCTGCAGCCGCGGTTCGTCGACGGCAGCCCGCCGGACGTGGTCAACAACTCCGGTGCCGGCCAGATCGACTTCAACGGCCTGGTCTCGCAGGATGCGCTCGCCGATCTCAGCGAGCTGCTCGACGCGCCCAGCCTCGACGTGCCCGGCAAGAAGGTGCGCGAGACGCTGCTGCCCGGCGCGATCGAGGTGGGGTCGTACAACGGCAAGCCGCTGGTGCTCAACTACGCCTACACCGCCTACGGCATCTGGTACTCGACCAAGCTGTTCCAGGAGCGGGGCTGGGAGTACCCGAAGACCTGGGACGAGCACATCGCGCTGTGCAAGACCATCAAGGCCGCGGGCATCGCGCCCTGGACGTACGCCGGGCAGCACCCGCGCTACATGAGCTGGCCGGTGCTCTCCACGGCGATCAAGTTCGGCGGCATCGACGTCGCCATGAAGATTGACAACCTGGAGCCGAACGCCTGGAAGTCCGACGCGATGAAGGCGGCGGCCGAGGCGTGGCACCAGATCGTCAAGGACGGCTTCATCCTGGAAGGCTCGCCCGGCCTGGACCACAAGCAGTCGCAGACCGAGTGGTGCCTGGGCAAGGCGGCGTTCATCTCCTGCGGATCCTGGCTGGAGAACGAGCAGAAGGAGGTCACGCCGCCCGGGTTCAACATGTCGATCGCCCCGACGCCCAGCCTCGGCTCGAGCGACAAGCTGCCGTTCGAGGCGATCCGGGGCACCGCCGGTGAGCCGTTCATCGTGCCGTCCAAGGCGAAGAACCGGGCCGGCGGCCTGGAGTACCTGCGGATCATGCTGTCCAAGAAGGGCGCCAGCGACTTCACCCAGAAGGTCTCCAGCCTGACCATCGTCGCCGGCTCCGCGGAGGGGGTGGACCTGCCGTTCGGTCTGTCCAGTGTGGTCAAGGCGCTGGACGCCTCCGGCGCCAACGGGTTCAACTGGGTCTACCCGCAGTTCTACCGCAAGCTGGAGCGCAACCTGGTGGACGCGGCGTGCGGCCGGTTCTTCAGCGGCGAGATCGGCCCGGACGAGTTCCTCGACGAGTGCCAGAAGGGCGCCGACGAGATCGCCAAGGACGACAGCATCACCAAGTACAGCCGTACGGCGTGACTGTGACGCGGGGGCCCGGCGGCCGCGGCCGCCGGGCCCCCGCACCTGGGTCGACTGGCAGCATCTGCCGACTGGAATCATCTGCCGATCGGAGTCCCCATCTCATGCGGCACGGCCGGATCCCGTTCCTGCTCACGTTCCTCCTGCCCGCCCTGGCGCTGTACGCCTACTTCGTGCTCTCGCCGTACGCGCAGGCGTTTCTCGTGGCGGCCACGAACTGGGGCGGACTGTCACCCGACTTCGAGTTCGTCGGCCTGGACAACTTCCGGCGGCTGCTCTCGGACAAGTACGTCTGGAACGCGCTGAAGAACAACGCGATCCTCCTGCTGCTGCTGCCCACGCTCGCGATCGCGCTGGGGCTGTTCTTCGCCTCGATGCTCAACGTCGCCGGCCGCCGGGGCCGGGCGGGCATCACCGGGGTACGGGGCTCTGCCGTCTACAAGATCGTCTACTTCTTCCCCCAGGTGCTCTCCGTCGCCATCATCGGCGTGCTGTGGAAGGAGATCTACAACCCGCGCAGCGGGATGCTCAACGGCTTCCTGCGGGCGGTCGGACTCGACGCGCTGGCCCAGCCGTGGCTCGGCGACACGAGGTTCGCGTTCTGGGCCATGCTCGCGGTCATGGTATGGAGCAACGTCGGCTTCTACGTGGTGCTGTTCGGGGCGGCGATGCAGTCGATCCCGAGAGACATCTACGAGGCGGCGCTGCTGGACGGTGCGAGCCGGATCGCGACGCTGTTCCGGGTGACCATTCCGCTGCTGTGGGACACCGTGCAGGTCGCCTGGATCTACCTGGCGATCATCGCGCTGGACGGGTTCGCACTCATGCAGATCATGACCCGGGGTGGTCCGGCCTTCTCCACCGATGTGACCGGGTTGCGCATCTACGACACCGCGTTCGGCGAGTCCAAGTTCGGCTACGCGTCCGCCATCGGCGTGACCATGTTCTTCCTGACCCTGTCGGTGGCGGTGCTGGCGCTGCGGTTGACGCGCCGCGAGCGGATCGAGTTCTAGGGGCCGGCGATGACGACCACGACCGACACCCCGCGCGTACCCAGCCAGCCGGCGGCCACCCGGCCGGACGGCCGGCGCCGGTCGATGCGGGAACACGGCGACGGTGTGCTCAACGTCTTCAACCACGCCTTCCTGCTCGTGTGGGGCCTGCTCACCGCGCTGCCCCTGCTGTGGGCGGTGATGTCGTCGTTCAAGAGCGACGCCGAGATCCTCGCCGATCCCTGGGGGCTGCCCAGCCGGTTGCGCATCGACAACTGGGTGCGGGCCTGGGAGCACGCCCACATCGGGCTGTACACGCTCAACAGCACGATCGTCGTGGCCGGTGCGCTGACGCTGACCATGCTGATCGGGGCGATGGCCGGCTACGTCCTGGCGCGCTACGACTTCTTCGGCAACCGGATCATCTACTTCCTGTTCGTCGGCGGCATGATGTTCCCGGTCACCCTCGTGATCGTGCCGCTGTTCTTCGTGGTCAAGAACGCCGGCCTGCTCAACACGCTGCCCGGGCTGATCCTCGTCTACACCGCGTACTCACTGCCGTTCACGATCTTCTTCCTCACCGCGTTCTTCCGCACGCTGCCGACCGCGGTGGCCGAGGCGGCGCTCATCGACGGCTGCGGGCACTTCCGGTTGTTCTTCCAGGTGATGCTGCCGATGGCCCGACCCGGGCTGATCAGCGTGGGCATCTTCAACTTCCTGTGGCAGTGGAACCAGTACATCCTGCCGGTCGTGCTGATGCAGGGGCAGGGCTCGGAGCGCAAGTGGGTGCTCGCCCAGGGGCTCGCGGCGCTCGCAGTCTCCGAGGGGTACGCGGGCGACTACAGCCGCCTGTTCGCCGGCCTGACCATCGCGATGCTGCCGGTGCTCGTCGTCTACATCGTCTTCCAGCGCCAGGTCCAGGCCGGTCTGACCGCCGGTCAGCTCAAGTGACGCGCTCTAGAGCGGTTCGGGCCGCGACCGCACCCCGGCCGCTCTAGATCTGCCTGAGCAGGGCCGTGTGCAGAGCCGCGGGATCGTCCACGTCGGGCAGGTCACGGGCGGCGAGCCATGCGGCCGCGGTGGCGCCGTCGCCGGCCACCAGTGGTGCCGGGACGGGCCAGCGGCGCTCAAGCCGGGCGCGTACCGCCGCGGCGAGCGGCGTGTCAGCGGTCAGCATCCCGCCGCCGAGCACGATCGGCGTGCCCGAGGTGTGCACCAGGTCGGCGGTCGCCACGAGGCGCTCCGCCGCAGCCGTGACCAGGTCCCGCGCGACCGGATCCTCGTCGTGCGCGGCGAACACGAGCGGGGTCAGCTCCGCGAGGGCCACCGCCGGACGGGCGTTGACCACCTGCACGAGGTCGTCGGCGATCGCGCGCGGGTCACGGTCAAGCGCGGCGGTGCCGAGCAGGGCGGCGCGCACCGCCCGGGTGAGGGGGCCGTCCGCGGTCGCGCCGTCCAGCGCGGCCAGCGCCGCCTTCGCCGCCCGGCGCCCCAGCCAGAAGCCCGACCCGTGATCGCCGAGCAGCCAGCCGTACCCGTCGGCGGCGCGGGCCAGCCGCATCCCCCGTACCGCGGCGGCGATCGCTCCGGTGCCGGCGATCAGGACGGTCCCGTCCGGCGCGGCGGTGGCCGAGGCGTAGGCCACCAGCGCGTCGCCGACAACCGTGTACGGGCAGCGCAGGCCGGCGGTGCGCCACGCGTCGTCGAAGGCCTGCCGGGCCCGGGGATCGGCGGTGAGCTTGCCGGCGCCGGCGAGCCCGATGACGCCGGCGCGCACGAGGGCGGGGTCGTGCCCGGCGAGTGCGGCGTCGAGCGCGTGGCGCAGGCGACCGGCCGCGGTCTCGCCGCCGTGTGAGGTGGGGTTGGCGCCGCCCGCCCGGCCGACGCCGAGCCGGGCACCGGTCAGGTCGGCGAGCACCGCCCGGGTGGAGGTGCCGCCCACGTCGAGCCCGATCACGAAGCTGTCCGACACCGCCCTGGCATCCCTCGCTCGTCGCTGGCCGGGGCCGCGGCAAACCGACCGGCACCCCAGGGCGGGGCGGGTGGCCGCGCGGTTGACCGAAACCTAGCCGACGGGCCGGGGGCCGCCGCAAGGGGCGGGCGGGCGTGGGCCGGGCGAGCCTATTCGCGGTCGAGGTCCTCCGGCGACACCTCGTGCATGGCGAGTTCCTCGGCGGTGGCGCCGCCGCCGGCGGCACCCTCGTCCCGGGCGATCGAGTCGCGTTCGGCGTCGATGCCGCTGCCCCGGTCGGGCTCCATCAGTCGGCCGACCAGGCCCTGGGTCTGTGGATCCGCGCCGAGCCGCTCGTAGGTGGAGATGGTCGAGCCGAGGTCGGCGTCGACCGGCCCGTCGTCCATGATGTCGGCGTCGGTGCGGACCTGGGCCGTGGCGTCCTCGGTGGTCGCCTCGTCGGCCAGCCGCGGATCACTGTCGACCCACACGTCGTCGGGGACCAGGTCGGGCTCCTCCCGGGCCAGCCGCATGTCGAGGGGCTCCCCGCGCAACTGCTCCTCGGCCGTGGTCCCGAAGTCGTCCATGGCCTCCGGCCCGTCCTCCCGGTCCGGCGGCAGGGCCATCGAGGTGGCTCCGTCGGCGATCCGCGGCGAGTCCAGATCGAGGTCGTCGAACGCGGTCGAGTCGTCGTCGGCGTGCCTCGGGATGCCGTCGGCCTCGGGGTCGTTGATCGGCCTGGGGTACGGGTTGTGGGTGCGCATACCTGTCGTCTACCCATGGCGGGCGGGGGCCACACGGACACCGACCGGGCGTTTTGTCGGCTTCCAGCCCTCGTCGACGTCGGTGCGGCGTTGCGGCAGTTGCCTGCCAAGAACAGTTGCCTGCCAAGAAGGGTTACAGCGACTGCGGATCGTGGAAGTGGCAGCCAAAGGGTGACTAGCGGGTAGGTCGAGCAGGCGCCGAAGGGGCGGTGGGTCAGGCCCCGTCCGCGGCGGAGAGGTCCTTGTCCTCCATCTCCCATGCATGGTCGAGTACGTGGTAGGCAGAGTGCCGGATGAGGAACGGGAGCGTCCACGACCGCATGCGCCGCTTGACCTGCCCGGCGTTGTACGCGCGCATCGCGGCGACGTAGGCCTCGCGATGCTGCCGCAGTCCATCCGGGGTCAGCGCCGCGCCCTCCGGTATCCGCAACCCGACCTGCTTCGCGAAGTTCTCGCTCTCGTTGCGGATGGTGTGACGGATGATCTGGTCGCGGTCGCGCCCTCCCCCGCGCGGGCCTTTGCGCATCTGTGCCGAGACGCGCGCCGCGACGCCGTCGAAGAACGCCCAGCAGGCCCGCAACAGCGTAATCGCGCGTTCGAGCTCTGCCTCGTCCATCGGCTCCTGCTCGGTCGCGCAGGGCGAGAAGGAGATGCCCCAGAAATCGGTCGAACCGGTCCCGATCCTGTCCTCCACGATCTCCAGGGGCCCGGCGGTGTCGAACTCGCGTGCCATCCCGGCGAGACCCGCGACCGGCCGGTAGCGCTCCCGATAGGACTCGAGCGTCTCCAAGGCGAGTTCGGCGCTCTTCGCGCCTCGACTCCAGCCCGGCCAGTCGATGGCGAAGGCCACCGACTTCTTCCCCTTGGGTCCGCGCTCGATGACGGCGCGGACCGGTTCAGTGCCGAGTGGTTTGATCGTGCACCGGCTTACGGACGGCTCGGCTCCGGTCATGGCCGCAGGGTAGAAGGATTTGCGGACGGAATGCGTCCGGATCGTGGCGCTCGCTGATCGGGCCTGCCCAAGGAGACCCACCCCGGTGAGTTTCTCGATCAGCGGGGATGACTGTCGGTAGTGGTCACGCCAGCCCGCGATCTCATCACCCGGAGCAACGGACGATGACTGACGAAGGTTCAATGGGGCCATGCTGGTCGCGGTGGTGCCGGACGGGGTGGGCGGCGCCCAGGTGCGCGACCTGACCCCCGATGGCCGCCCGTGCGGCCCGGCCCGGATGGTCACCGATCTCGCGGAGTACGTGCGGCAGCGCCGCGACGGTGCGCGTTGGCTGTGGCCGTGCACGGCCGAGATCTACCCCGCCCTGCTGCGCGCCGGGGTCCGCGTCGAACGCTGCCACGACCTCGAGCTCACGGAGGCGCTGCTGCTCGGGTACGCCGGCCGGTGGGGCGAGCCGCGTGGCCTGGCGGCGGCGTGGGCGCGGCTGCGCGGGGAGCCGGTACCGCCCGACCCGCCGCCCCGGCCGCTGACGCCGCCCGGCGACGCGCAGGGCACGCTGTTCGAGCCGCCGCCGGCCGCCGCCGGCTCCCTCGACGCGCTCGTCGCGGTCTACGCCGACCAGCGGGCCCGTATCGACGCCACCGAGCACCCCGGGCGGTTCCGCCTGCTGGTCGCGGCGGAGTCGGCCAGCGCGCTCGTCGCCGCCGAGATGAGCCACGTCGGTCTGCCCTGGCGGGCCGACGTGCACGACCGGCTGCTCACCGACCTGCTCGGTGAGCCGTCGCCGGTGGGCGGCCCACCCCGGCGACTGGCCGACCTGGCCCGACGCATCGCCGCCGCGTTCGGTGTCGATCAACTGCACCCCGACTCGCCCGCGGAGGTGCTGCGCGCCTTCGCCCGCGCCGGGATCGGGCTGCCGAACACCCGGGCCTGGGTGTTGCGGGGGGTGGACCACCCGGCGGTGCCGCTGCTGCTGGAGTACAAGGAGCTCTACCGGATCTGGACCGCGCACGGCTGGGCGTGGCGCGAGCAGTGGGTCCGCGATGGGCGTTTCCGGCCCGAGTACGTGCCCGGCGGCGTGGTCTCCGGCCGGTGGGCCACCCGGGGCGGGGGAGCGTTGCAGATCCCCAAGGTGGTCCGCGCGGCCGTGGTGGCCGACCCCGGCTGGG
The DNA here is from genome assembly GCA_047459115.1 of Micromonosporaceae bacterium. Taxonomy (GTDB): domain Bacteria; phylum Actinomycetota; class Actinomycetes; order Mycobacteriales; family Micromonosporaceae; genus VSCG01. The sequence continues at coordinate 358 of VSCG01000073.1, read as the reverse complement.
TGCTCGTCGCCGCCGACGCGGGGCAACTGGAGCCGCGGGTGCTGGCCGCGGTCTCCGGCGACGTGCGGCTGGCCGCGGCGGCCGGCGAGGGTGACCTGTACGCGGCGCTGGCCGCGGAGGCGTTCGGTGGCGACCGGGCCCGCGCCAAGCTGGCGCTGCTCGGGGCCATGTACGGGCAGACCGGTGGGGCGGCCGCGCCCGCGCTGGCCGTGCTGCGCCGCTTCTACCCGACCGCGTGGGAGTATGTCGAACAGGCCGCGCGTACCGGACGGACCGGGGGACTGGTGCGCTCGTGGCTCGGGCGGACCTGCCCGCCGCCGTCGGCGCAGTGGCGGGGGGTCATTGGGGGGGGTTCGGG
>VSCG01000072.1:0-16038 GCA_047459115.1 Micromonosporaceae bacterium | reverse complement strand
GCGTACTCGATCGCGGCGGCCACGTCGTGCCGCTCCCCCACCCCGTTGTCGAACGCGCCCTCGCTCGTGCCGCGCAGGCTCGACGTACCGCGGGTGTTGAAGCGCAGCACGGCCACGTCGGCGAGCGCCGGCAGGCGCCAGGCCGCCTTGCGCAGCACGTGGCTGTCCATCATCCCGCCGTGGGTGGGCAGCGGGTGCAGGCAGACGAGCGTCGAGACCGGCTCGCGGCCGTCCGGCGGAAGCGCCAGCTCACCGACCAGCCGCAGCCCGTCGGCGGTGTGCAGCTCGATCTCCTCGCGGCGGGCCGGCAGGATCGAGTTGGCGCGGATCGGCGTACCCACGGCACCATCCTGCCCGCCTGGGCGAGATCAGGAAGCCGGACCGGGCACGGGGTGTGAGCAAGGACTCAGCGCTACGCCCACCGGCGCCCGAAGTTGCGGGCGCGCTGGACGTTGGGCGCGCGGCGGTCGCGGGCGCGCCAGCAGCCGGAGTGCCAATGCCGCCGGTCAGTCACGTCCCCGCGCCCGTCCGCCGGCCAGGCCACCACGTGCGGCACGCCGGGGCGGATCTCCTGGTCGCAGCCAGGGCAGCGGTACGCCTTGACCGCCGCGTCGGCCGGCACGGACCGCACCAGCCACTCCCCGTCGCTCCACTGCTGCACGGCCACCACGCCGCGGCGCGCCCGCTCGGGGTCGAGCGGCTGCGCGCGCGCCTGGTCGCGGCGTCGGCGACCCGACCGGGTGGGGCGGTTGCGACGGGGACTCACCTTTCCCAGGCTACTCAGCGGAAGCCCCGGCCCGCCTCGCGCCCGAGGTAGCCGGCGGTGACCATCTGCTCCAGCAGCGGCGCGGGCGCGAGGCCGGGCTCGCGCGCCTCCCGGTACAGCGCCCGGATGCGGGCCAGGGCGACGTCCAGCCCGATGGTGTCGAGCATCTCGAACGGGCCCGCCGGGTAGCCGCAGCCGAGCCGCATCGCGTGGTCGATGTCGTCGGGCGTGGAGTAGGCCGCCTCGACCATCTTCACCGCGTCGTTCAGGTACGGGAACAGCAGCGCGTCGACCACGAACCCGGCCCGGTCGGCGCAGACGACCGGGTGTTTGCCGAGCGCCCGGCACACCGCGCGGGCCGTGGCCACCGCCTGCGGGGAGGTGCGGACCGTGCGCACCACCTCGACCAGCGGGACGGCGGGCGCCGCCCCGGGGAAGTGCATCCCCACCACATCCTCCGGCCGGCCGGTCGCCATCGCGCACTCGATCACCGGCACCGCCGCGGTGGTCGTGGCGAACACCACCCCGGGCTTGCAGACCGCGTCCAGCGCGGCGAACAGCGCCTTCGTCGCCGACCCGTCCCCGGCCACCGCCGGCTCCTCGGCGACCGCTTCGATCACCAGATCTGCGTCGGCGAAGGCGGCCAGCCCCGCCGCCGGCTCCCGCGCGCTCCAGGCCGCCGACACGACCTCGTACCCGGCCCCGGCGAGGGCTTCGGCGACCCCGGTCGCCAGCGTGCCGGAACCGACCACGCCGACCTTCGCCACGGCCGGCACCGCCTCGGTGCCGCCGGGCTCGTCGGCCGCCGGGGTCAGCGCGTCGGGCACGACCACCGGAGAGCCCGGCCCGTCGTACGTGTAGAAACCCCGGCCGGACTTGCGCCCGAGCAGGCCGGCCGCGACCATCTGCTCGATCAGCGGTGCCGGGGCGTGCCGGCGGTCCCGCCCGCCGCGGCGGTACATCGTGTCGAGAACCTGGAACGAGGTGTCCAGCCCGATCAGGTCCAGCAGGGTCAGCGGGCCCATCGGCAGCCCGGCGCCGAGCTTCATCGCCGCGTCGAGGTCCTCGCGCGAGACGTACCTCGCCTCGTACATCCGCACCGCCTGGTTCAGGTAGCCGAACAGCAGCGCGTTGGCGATGAACCCGGCCCGGTCGGCGATGGTCACGTCCACCTTGCCGAGCCGCGCGCACAGCGCCTCAACGTCGGCGACCACCTCGGCGTCGGTGACGACCGTACGGATGACCTCGACCAGCTTCATCACCGGGGCCGGGTTGAAGAAGTGCATGCCGACGACCTGGTTGGGTCGGCGGGTGGTGACCGCGATGTCGGTGACCGACAGCGAGCTGGTGTTGGTGGCGAGGATCGCCGACGGCTTGCAGACCCGGTCCAGCTCCTCGAAGATCCGCCGTTTGATCGGCATCTGCTCGGGCACCGCCTCGACCACCAGGTCGACGTCGCCAAGCGACTGCAGGCCGACGGTGAACCTGACGCGGCCGAGCAGGGCGTCGCGCTCCTGCTCGGTGAGCTTGCCTCTCGCCACCGCCCGGCCGACCGAGCCGGTCAGCGTGGCCCGCCCACGCTCCAACGCGGCCTCGTCGACCTCGACCGCCACCACGTCGATGCCGTTGCGGGCGAACACCTCCACGATCCCGGCGCCCATCGTGCCGAGCCCGACCACACCCACCGAGTTGAAGTCGCGCGCCATGGCGCGAGTCTGCCACGCGCGGCCCGGGCGGCCGTCATCTGGGCGGCGACCCCGACCACCCTGGCCGCACGCTCGTCCCCGCACGGCGCAGCCGCTCACCCTTCTCCGTCGGGCGCCCCCGCGGCGCTGCTCGTCGGCAAGATCCACGCAGGATCCTGAATGTCGCGGTCCGCCAACCCCGCGACATTCTGCATGTCGCGACACCCATCCACAGGGCGACTGCCACGAGGGTACGGCGGCGGCGGCGGTCAGGCGCGCGCGGCGGCCGCGACCGCCCCGGCCACGGCCTCCGCCCCGGCCGGCCCGAGCGTGATCGTGTAGTGGTTGGTGTCCGGCACGGTCTCCTCGGCGATCCCGGGCAGCCAGCGGCCGGCGTACCCGGCCGGGTAGAGCGGCCGGTCCGGCTCGTTGAACATGCCGCGCTCGGCGCGCAGGAACACCGCCGGTACCGGCAGCGCCGCGGGCTCGTCGGCCGGGTAGGCGTACAGGTCCCGGGCGTCGCGCAGCGCGGCCTCGAGCCGGCAGGCGGGGCGCAGCTCCGGCTCCTCGCCGACCAGGTCGTAGTCCACGTACGCGGCGGCCGCGTCGTTCCAGGCGGAGAACGACGGGTGCGCCCGCCACATCTCGCGGTACGCCTCCCGCGACGGGAACGTCATCGACAACCGCGCGTACGCCGGGCCGAGCGCGGTCGAGATCGCCTCGGCGACGGCCTCCGGTCCGGCGGACACGTCGACGCCGGGCGGCAGCGGCAGCGGCGCCCCGCCGTCCACGAGCACGAGCCGGCTCACGAGTTCCGGGTGGCGGCGGGCGGTCTCCGCGACCACGAACCCACCCATCGAGTGTCCGACCAGGACGACCGGCCCGCCGCCGTACGCCTCGACGACCCGGGCCAGGTCGGCCGCGTGCGCCGCCATCCCGTACGGCTCGGGCAGGTCTCGGCTGCGGCCCCGGCCGCGCAGGTCCGGCGCGACGAACCGGTGCCCGGCGGCGAGCAGCGGACCGACCAGGCCCCAGGACAGGTGCGAGGCGGTGATGCCGTGCGCGGCGACCACGACCGGCCCGGAGTCCCCCCAGACCCCCACGGTCAGGTCGCCGCCCGCGACCGCCACCCGGTCCACCCGGTACGTCATGACACCTCCCCGAGCAGGGACAGCAGCGCCGCGGCGAACTCGGCCGGCCGCTCCACGTGCGGGGAGTGGCCGCAGTTCTCGTACACGATCTCGGTGTAGGAGCCGCCGGCCGCGGCGTAGCGCTCCAGCACCGCGCGGGTCTGCGCGACCATCGGCTGCGGCGGGCAGGCCTCCTCGCCGGGCCAGCCGGGCACCAGCCCGAGCGTGCCGAGGTACCCGAGGTCGAGCATCGAGGTGTCCGACACGATGGCGTCCTGGTCCCCGCGTACCCACATGATCGGTGGCTTGGGCTCGGCGGCGACGAGCGCGTCCGCGGCCCGGAACCACTTCGGCGACATCGCGTTGGCCACGCCCCGGGCGCCGGGCGCGACCAGCGGCCAGTGCGCGCTCGCCGTCGAGTCGCCCGGATAGTTGGCCTCACCCACCACAGTGGAGAGCACCGTGTCGAGCAGGCCCTCCTCGTCGTCGCCGAGGCTCGCCGGATCGGCCACGTAGAGGGAGCGCAGCACCGCCCGCGGCGCGGCCGGGTCGTCCCCGCCACGGTCCCTGGCGGCCAGGCGCTTGACGAAGTCGGCGTTGACCGTGCCGGCGCCGCTGCCGGCGAAGTCGGGGGTGGTCGGGGTGCCGTCGGCGTCGCGGGTGCCGCCGAAGCCGTACGGCGACAGCGGCGCCTCCAGCAGCACCCCCGCGATCCGCCCGGCGTGCCCGGCGACCAGCCGCATCGCCACGCCGCCGCCCATCGAGTGCCCGACGACGACCGGGCGGGCGCGGCCGAACAGCTCCGGCACGTCCAGCAGCGCCGCCACGTCGTCGGCGAAGTCGTCCAGCCCCCGGGTGGCGTCGACCGGAGCGGGCTCGGTCGCGCCGTACCCGCGCAGATCGGGCGCGACGACGCGCAGCGTGTCGGGCAGGTGGCGCAGCAGCGGCAGCCAGTACCCGGCCGAGGAGCAGTTGCCGTGCACGAGCAGGACGGGCGTGCCGTCCCGCGGCCCGCGCACCAGGACGTTCTGGGTGATCCCGTTGGCGCTCACCCGGACCTGTTGGACGCTCATCCGCCGCATGATGCCAGCCGAGCACCGATCGGAACAGTGGTGCCGCCCATAGGAGGCGGCCGCGCACAATAGCTTCGCGGCACATGAGCGCGGCGGGCACTAGGGTCTGAGGCATGCATACGGTCGTCCTCACCGGTGTGTCGCGGGGCCTGGGCGCGGCGCTGTTCGACCAGCTCGCTGGGCGCGGCGACCGGATCCTCGGGGTCGGGCGCACGTTCAGCGACGCGCAGCAGGCCCTCGCGGCGGCCGAACCGGAGCGGATCCGGTTGCGGACCTGCGACCTCGCCGCGCTGGAGCTGCCCTCGGACGGTGATCTGGCCTGGGCGCTGGACGGGGTCGGGCACGCTGCGCTGATCCACAATGCGGCGACGGTCGAGCCGATCGGCGCGGTCGGGGAGCTGGCGTCCGAGCCGGTCGCCGCAGCGGTGGCGCTCAACCTGACCGCGCCCATGGTGCTCACCAACGCGTTCCTCGCCGCGCTACCCGACGCCACCCCGGGCACGGTGCTGTTCATCTCGTCCGGCGCGGCGAAGCGGGTGATCGACGGCTGGAGCGTGTACTGCGCCACCAAGGCCGGCGGCGAGATGTTCTTCGACGCCGTGGCGAGCCAGGGCCGGGTGCGGGTGGCGAACGTGAACCCCGGGGTGATGGACACCGCCATGCAGGCGGCCATCCGCGGCGCGGCGGCGAGCGAGGCGTACTTCCCGGGTCGGCAGCGCTACGTCGACCTGTACGAGCGCGGTGAGCTGGCGAGCCCGGCGGACGTGGCAGCCAAGATCATCGAAGAGCACCTTACCAGCGGGTAACCATCCGGCTAAGCTCGCGGTATGACCGCGACACACACCCCCGGCGCACCCCTCGTCGTCGATGGGCAGCTCGTCTCCACCAACCCGGCCACCGGCGCCGAGGTGGGCCGGTTCCCGGTCGCGGACACCGCCGCGGTCGCGGCGGCCGTCGAGCGCGCCCGCGCGGCCGGCGCCTGGTGGGCAGACCTCGGGTTCGACGGCCGACGCCGGTTGCTGCTCCGCTGGAGCGCCCTGATCGCGCAACGCCTGGGTGAACTCGCGGAGCTGATGCGTGCCGAGACCGGCAAGCCGCTGGCCGACGGCCTCGTCGAGAGCATCGGCGCCGTGGACCACATCCACTGGGCGGCGCGCAACGCCCGGCGCGTCCTGCGCCTGCGCCGGCGCCGCGGCACGATCCTGGTCGCCGAACACGCGGCGTACCTGGAGTACCAGCCGTACGGCGTGATCGGGGTGATCGGGCCGTGGAACTACCCGGTGCTCACCCCGGTCGGCTCGATCGCCTACGCGCTCGCGGCCGGCAACGCGGTGGTCTTCAAGCCCAGCGAGTACACCCCGGCGGTCGGCGCGTGGCTGGTCGACACGTTCGCCTCGATCGTCGGTGGGCAGCCGGTCCTGCAGGTCGTGCACGGGCTCGGCGACACCGGGGCCGCGCTGTGCCGGTCCGGTGTGGACAAAGTGGCGTTCACCGGCTCGACCGCGACCGGCAAGAAGGTCATGGCGGCGTGCGCGGAGTCGCTCACGCCCGTGCTGGTGGAGTGCGGCGGCAAGGACGCGATGATCGTCGACGACGACGCCGACCTGGACGCCGCCGCCGACGCCTGCGTCTGGGGCGGCCTGACCAACGCCGGGCAGACCTGCGTGGGCATCGAGCGGGTGTACGCGACCGCCGGCGTCTACGAGGCGTTCCTCGACAAGCTCGTCGCGAAGGCCGCGAAGCTCACCGTGGGTGAGGACGGCGACATCGGGCCGATCACCATGCCCGGGCAGGTCGAGGTGATCCGCCGGCACATCGACGACGCGCTGGCCCGCGGTGGCCGCGCCGTGCTCGGCGGGGCGGACGCGGTGCGCCCGCCGTACGTGCACCCGACGATCCTCGTCGACGTGCCCGAGGACTCCCTCGCCGTACGCGAGGAGACCTTCGGCCCGACCCTGACCGTCACCCGCGTGTCCGACGTGGACGAAGCGGTGGCGCGGGCGAACGCGGTCCGCCACGGGCTCGGCGGCGCGGTGTTCGGGCGGCGCCGCGCGATGGCCGTGGCCCGCCGGCTGCGCTCGGGCATGACCTCGGTGAACGCCGCGCTGGCGTTCGCCGGCATGCCGAGCCTGCCGTTCGGCGGCGTCGGGAACTCCGGTTTCGGACGCATCCACGGCGACGACGGGCTGCGCGAGTTCGCCCGGGCCAAGGCGATCACGAAGCGACGGGCGCCGTCGCCGCTGCCGGCGATGACGTTCGAACGTACGCCGAAGCAGGTCGACCTGATCGTGCGTGTGGTGCGGCTGCTGCGCGGCCGCGCCCGGTGATTCCGGGCTTGCGTGGCGGCAGACTTGCGCGGCGTCAGAAGAGAGTGAGTTCGTCGCGCTCGATGCCGCGCAGCGCGTCGTAGTCGAGCACCACGCAGCGGAAGCCCCGGTCCTCCGCGAGCACCCGCGCCTGCGGCTTGATCTCCTGTGCAGCGAAGACACCGTGCACCGGGGCGAGCAGCGGATCGCGGTTCAGCAACTCCAGGTAGCGGGTCAGCTGCTCCACGCCGTCGATCTCGCCACGCCGCTTGACCTCGACCGCCACCGTCTCCCCGGCGCCGGAGCGGCACAGCAGGTCCACCGGCCCGATCGCGGTCGGGTACTCGCGGCGGATCAGCGTGAAGCCCTCTCCCAGCACGGTCGGGTTGGCCGCCAGCAGCTCCTGCAGGTGCGCCTCCACGCCGTCCTTGACCAGGCCCGGATCGACCCCGAGGTCGTAGGTGGAGTCGGAGAAGATCTCCTCGAGCGTGATCCGCAGCTCCTCGCCGGCCTTGTTCACCACCCGCCACACGCCCGGGGCCTCCTCGATCCGGCACGGCGGGCTCATCCAGTTCAGCGGCTTGTACGCCCGGCCGTCGGCGTGGATGGAGACCGAACCGTCCGCCTTCACCATGAGCAGGCGGGTGGCGGGCGGCAGGTGCGCGGTGAGCCGACCGACATAGTCCACAGAGCACCGGGCAATCACCAATCGCACCCGACCAGCCTATGACATTGGAGATCTAGAGCGGTTAGGGCCGTCCGTGAGCCCTGACCGCTCTCGATCCCGCGGGAACACCGGACGTGCGCGGTGATGCCATGCTGGGCATGTGCTCGAGGTGCTGACTGGTGCCGGTCTGGCCGCGTCGGCGGGGTTGAACGCGTACGTCCCGCTGCTCGCGCTCGGCGTGCTCGCCCGCTACACCCCGCTGATCACGCTGCCGTCCGGCTGGCAGTGGCTGGAGAACGGGTGGGTGCTCGCGATCCTGTTCGTGCTGCTCGCCGTCGAGGTGGTGGCGGACAAGGTGCCCGCCCTGGACAGCGTCAACGACGCGCTGCAGACGGTGATCCGACCCACCGCCGGCGGGCTGGCGTTCGGCGCCGGGTCGGTCTCCGAGACGGTCACGGTCTCCGACCCCGAGGCCTTCTTCAGCGACCGTCAGTGGATCCCGGTCGTGGCGGGCGTGGTCATCGCGCTCCTGGTGCACATCGTGAAGGCGCTGACCCGGCCGGTGGTCAACGCCGTGACCGTCGGCCTCGGCGCGCCGGTGGTGAGCACCGCGGAGGACGCGACCAGCATCACGATGTCGCTGGTGGCGATCGTGCTGCCGTTCCTGGTGATCCTCTTCCTCATCGGGATGGTGCTGGTCGGCTGGGTGCTGCTGCGCCGCCGCGCCCAGCGCAAGGCGGAACGCCGGGCCGATCGCGAGGCGGCCGAATGGGCTCGCCGGGCCGGCTACCCGGGCTGATCGCCACCCACCGCCGCCCGCCACCGCGCCCCGCCGCGGCTTCGCGCTCGGCGCCGCGGCCACCCCGGCAGGCCCGGCGCACAGCCTGGCCACCTCCCACCAGCGCAGGCAATCACCGAACGTAGCCCACCATGCGGTGTCAGACTGTTGCCATGCGCTCACAATCGGTGACGACATGCTCGGGCCGCTGCTCGCGTTCATCGTGATCGGGGCCGTGGCGACCTTCCTGTGGGCGCTCTTCGCCCCGCAGGCCGCCCGGCCCCGCCCGCCGTCGAAGGTGCTCGACACACCCCCGGTGGACTACGGCCTGCTCTGCGTCGCGGCGATCACCGACGATCCACAGGTCGCGGCGCGGGTCCGGTCGCGGCTCGGCGACGCCGGCATCCGCGCGACGATCGCGCCCGGCCCCGACGACGACCAGGTCCTCGTGCTCGTCTTCGAGGGCGAACTGGACCGAGCGCGCCGCGTGGTGGGCCGCGGCCCCGCCTGACGTCCCGGCCCGTGTGGTCGGCCCGGGCCGACCTGGTCAGTCCGGGCCGATCTGGTCAGTCGGGGCCCGTGTGGTCAGCCCGCTCGCCCGGTCGGCGCGTCCAGCGTCACCCGCTCGACCTGCACGCCCAGCGCCCGCAGGTCGGCCACGAAGTCCGGATAGCCCCGGTCGATGTGGTGCACGTTGGCCACCTCGGTCACGCCGTCCGCGCACAGCCCGGCGATCACCAGGCCGGCACCGGCCCGGATGTCCGTGGCCCGCACCGGAGCGCTGGACAGGCGCTCCCTGCCGCACACCACGGCGTGGTGCCCGTCGATCCGGATCTCCGCGCCCAGGCGGGCCATCTCGTTGATGAACATGAACCGGCCGTCGAAGATGTTCTCGGTGACCAGTGAGGCGCCGTCGCTGACCGAGGCCAGCCCGATCGCCATCGGCAGCAGATCGGTGGCGAAGCCGGGGTACGGCAGCGTCACCACGTCCACCGCCCGTGGGCGCCGCGTCATCTGCACCCGGAACCCCTCCGGCCGGGTCTCCACCAGGCCGCCCGCGCTGACCAACTTGTCGAGCGCGATCTCCAGGTACGCCGGATCCACGCCCTTGACCAGCACGTCGCCCTGGGTCATCGCCGCACCGAAGGCCCAGGTGCCGGCCACGATCCGGTCGCCGATCGTGCGGTGACGCACGGGAGCGAGCCGGTCCACGCCCTCGACCACGATGGTGGCGGTGCCGGCGCCCCAGATGCGCGCGCCCATCGCGGTGAGCATCGCGCACAGGTCGGTGATCTCCGGCTCCCGCGCCGCGTTGTCGATCTCGGTGGTGCCCCGGGCCAGGACCGCGGCCATCAGGAGGTTCTCCGTCGCGCCGACGCTCGGGAAGTCCAGCCAGATCGTGGCACCCCGCAGCCCGTCCGGGGCCTTCGCGATCACGAAGCCGTGCTCGCTGGTGATCTCGGCACCCATCCGGGTCAGCCCGCCGATGTGCATGTCCAGGCCGCGCGAGCCGATCGCGTCGCCACCCGGGTGCGCCACCCGCACGTACCCGCACCGCGCCAGGATCGGCCCGAGCACGCAGATCGAGGCGCGCAAGCGGCGCACCAGGTCGTAGTCGGCCTCGGCGCCGAGCTGTTCGGGCACCTCGATCGTGACAGTGTAGTCGCGCGGGCCACGTCCGTCGCCAATCCGGTCCCCGGTCTCGTGGTCGAAGGACACCTCGCAGCCCAGCCGACGCAGCACCTCGCCCATGATCCCGATGTCGGTGATCCGCGGGGCGTTGGTCAGGACGGTACGGCCCGGCGCCAACAGCGCCCCGGCCATCAGCTTCAACGCTGAGTTCTTCGCGCCGACGACGTCGACCTCACCCGCGAGCCGGGCACCCCCGGGGACCCGGATCACCTCAGCGGCCGCGATCGTAGGGCTGTCCACCGCCTCCTCGACGGAGGAGAGCGCCCGTACGCTTGTCGCCATGCCCGTCCACCTCACCCGTATCTACACCAGAACCGGCGATGCCGGCACGACCGCGCTCGGCAACGGCGACCGGGTACCCAAAACCGATCCGCGAATCACTGCGTACGCCGATGTCGACGAATGCAACGCGGCGATCGGCGTTGCGCTCGCGCTCGGGCAGCTCCCAGGCGACGTGCGCGGCGTGCTCACGGCGGTGCAGAACGACCTGTTCGACGTCGGAGCCGACCTGTGCAACCCCATCCAGGAGAACCCGAAGTACCCGCCGCTTCGGGTGACCGAGGCGTACGTGACGCGCCTGGAGGGCTGGTGCGACGAGTTCAACTCCCGGCTTTCCAAGCTGAATTCGTTCATCCTGCCCGGCGGCACGCCGGGCGCGGCCCTGCTGCACCTGGCCCGCACGGTGGCCCGCCGAGCCGAACGCTCCGGGTGGGCGCTCATGGCGACCGATCCGGAGCGCACCAACCCGCTCGCGCTCACGTACCTCAACCGCCTCTCCGACCTGCTGTTCATCCTCGGCCGGATCGCGAATCCGGCCGGCGACGTGCTCTGGGTCCCCGGAGGAAGCGCGAGGGGTGAGCCGGGCAGCCCCGCCGAGACGGCCGAGCCGCCAGCGGCACCCAAAAATTAGCATAAATGGGACTCCATCACGTCGAACTCTGGGTCCCGTCCCTCGCTGAGGCGATCGAGAGCTGGGGCTGGCTCCTCGGTGAGCTGGGTTTCGCGCCGTACCAGAAATGGGACGCGGGGCGCTCCTGGCGGCGGGACCGGACATATATCGTGCTCGAGGAGTCACCGGCGCTGCGCGGGCGTACGCATGACCGGCTGCGCCCGGGACTGAACCACCTGGCGTTCCACGCCGGCCCCCGCGCTGCCGTGGACCGGCTGGTGGCCGAGGCGCCCGCGCACGGCTGGTCGCTGCTCTTCGCGGACCGCCACCCGTACGCGGGCGGGCCCGAGCACTACGCGGCGTACCTGGAGGACAGATGCGGGTTCGAGGTCGAACTGGTCGCCGACGGCTGATCCCGCTCGTCACGCTCGCCCTGCTGGCCGGCGCCCTCGGGTGTGAGCGGCACGAGCCCATCCCGGCGCTGTCCCCGGACTGGCGACCGATCGCGCTGCCCGCCCCCGACGCCCGGATCGCCGACCTGGCCGGGTGCACGGACCGGTGGTACGCGGTGGGCGCGCAGCCGGACGCCCAGCCGCCTGGACGAGCGCGGACGGCATCACGTGGCGGTCAGTGCCGCTGCGCGCGGCGACCTCCTACGGGCAGCAGGGTGCGTTTACGAGCGTGGCATGCCGCGGTTCCGACGTGGTGGCGCTGAGCAGCGCCTCGGGTGGCGTGCACGCCAACCCCAGGGTCAGCGTGTGGCGCGGCGCCTCCCACGCCGACGCGGCCGCTCCCGCCGCCGGCGGCGCTCCCGCGGCTGCCGGCGCATCCGGTGACGGCTGGTACGAGGTCCCCGTCCCGTTCGAGCTCTTCGGCGGTCCGCTCGCCGGCTCGGTCGGCCGGGTCGTGGCCGGCCCAGCCGGGTGGCTGATCGTCGGCCACCGGGTGAGCCGGACGACTGGCCGGCCCGGGGCGGCGGTCTGGTTGAGCGCCGACGGGGAAGGCTTCCACCTCGTCGACGACGCGCCGGCCCTGCGCTCCACGGACGATGCCGTGACCACCGCCTACGACGCCGCGCCGCGCCCGGACGGCGGCTGGCTGCTCGTCGGCTCGAGCGGTCAGCCGACCAGGCCGAGACCCGCCGCCTGGACCTCAGCCGACGGGCTGCACTGGGCGCGCACGCATGTGGAGCGCTCCGAGGTCGGTGCGGTGGAGCGGGCCGTACCCCTCCACGACCGCCTGCTGGCCGTCGGAGGCGAAGGCGGAGCGGTCCGTTCATGGCGCGTCGACCCGGCCCGCAAAGGGCTGAACGGGGACGCGGTGATCGGGAGGTTCGGCGCCGAGGCCGAGGTGAGCGCGCTCAGGACGGTGTCCACGGCGGCCGGCTCGATCGTGGTCGCGGCGGTCGGCGCTGGGCTCTTCGGCATCACCGACGGCACCGGCGCTGACTGGCTGCCGATCCGTCCGCCCGCCGGTACGGGCGACGGCGACCGGCTACGCCTCGCTGGCAGGGCTCCACGCTGCTCGTCGCCGTGGTGCCCACGGCCGATGGGGAAAGCGGCGCTACCGCGCTCTGGAGCACGGACTGGACGTGACGGGCGCGTTGCAGCTGAGGCTGACGGGAAAACCGTGACGCGCTGGAACGCCGAGCGCTACTGCGCTCAGGTGGCAATACGCGAGACCGCCCCCGGAGGGGCGGCCTCGAGCCAGGAGAGGAAACCGGTCACCGTGGTCGCCGGCATGGCGATCTCGATCGTGCTGCGCTGGGCGACACAGCACAGCACCACCCATCCGTCCGGCAGCACGAGCCGCTCCGGTCCTTCCGGGGACCGGCGGCTCGCCACGGCGAGACCCTGACGCGCCAGCACCCGGCGCGGCCGGAGTGCCAGGCTGAACATGCGGTACCACCGCAACTCGTCGCCGGCGAACCGGGCGAAGCCGGGGGCCCAGCCCCGGCCGTCCACCATGGTGGACAGCCTCATGCTCGCCTCGATGGTGCCGCCCGCGCGCACGATCAGCTCACGCCGGAGGAAGACCCCCGCGATGACGACGAGCGCGGCGAGAACGCCGATGCCGATCCAGATCAAGACCTTCATCGGCGGTGCGGTCAGCGGGCGGGCTGGGCCGGGGAGCAGCTTTCGGCGAGCACGGTGACCCCGCTCGCGGCGACCGACAGGAAGCCGCCGGTCACGTCGTACGCCAGCTCCTCACCTCCGGCGAGCTTGATGCGGACCTGGCCGGGCTCCGCGAGCTGACCGAGCAGCGGCGCGTGCCCCGGCAGGACACCGAGCTCACCTTCGGTCGTGCGGGCCACGAGCATCTCGGCCTCGCCCGACCAGACCCGCTCCTCCACTGCGACTAGCTCGACGTGCAGCTGGTTGGCCACCCTGACTCCCCTGACGAGTTCTTCCCCTACTGGGGTGCCCCGAGTGTAGTCAGTGCAAAGCGGGTGCCGTTAACCCGGTGGGTCGTCTGCCTGGTCACAACACACGGACCATCGCACCATTTTCAGGATCTCGGCGTATCCGCCACCGTTTCCCGCGCGTTTGCAGCGAATGTGCGGAATATCGCGCCGCGCGCCACAACACACAAATCTTCGAATTACCGAGCGAACCGAACTATCGGGAGAACACCGCGGAGACCGCTCCGGAGAGGGGCCCGATGCCGAGCCAGGCGAGCTCCGCTGCGCACGTTCCAGGCCGGAGAAACTCTCCGAATGCCCCCAGCCAGCGAGGTGAATTTCAGCCGCAGCGCCTGGTCGCCGCCCGCGTCACCGACGAACCGCTAACCGACTGGCGCCCGCCGACCCGTTATCCACAGCCGAATATCATGATCGACACGAGATACCGGCATACCGCGGTGTCGGCGGGCCGCGACATGCAGAAACCCGCGCTGACCCAGGCCGTTAGCCGCACGAGATCCTGCAAATCGCGCCATCGACCGGGCGCGGACACCACGAGATCCCGGCAAACTGAGTCGATCAACACGGCCGACACCGCGACATCCTGCAAACCGCGGCCCGCGCCCGACCCGGACACCCCGACATCCCGAAACCTGCGACGATCAAGGGGACGGCGACCGGGCGGGGGACACGCGGACCGTCGAGGTAACCGGTGCGCTGGCGTGTCCGGTCGAGGGCCGTCACGCCACCCCACTGTCGTGGGCGACACCTGGGCCGAGCCGTTGCCGTTTACGTAGCTCGCCCGACACGACACAGCGACGGTCGGCGGCCGACCGGTGACCAACGGCCCTGTCGGCCGCAGCCGCGCCCTAGCAGCATGCAGGTATGCCGGCGAGGACACAGCGGGGTACGCCGTCGAGGACACCACCCGGGTCGCGGGCGAAGTGCCCGATCCGTCCGGGTGAGCCGTGCACGCTGTGCCAACTCGACGTGACCGGCCCGCAGGACTGCCCGCTGGTCTACCTGGTCATGTCCGACGATGACCTGCGTGCGGGGCTGCACCGCAACCGCCTACGGCGGGCGGCCTCGGACGCGACCGACTGAAAGCGGCCGGCCGGGGCGCCCGTTGGGCGCCCCGGCCGGCGTCGGCTCTCGAACGGCTTACTTCTTCATCATCTCGTGCGCCTTGCGCTCGAGGTCCTCGAGCCCACCGCACATGAAGAAGGCCTGCTCGGGGAAGTGGTCGTACTCGCCCTCGGTCAGCTTCTTGAAGGCCTCGACGGTCTCCTTGACCGGCACGAACGAGCCCGGGACGCCAGTGAACCGCTCGGCCGCGTAGGTGTTCTGCGACAGGAAGCGCTCGATCCGCCTGGCCCGGCTGACCGTGATCTTGTCTTCCTCGGACAGCTCGTCCATGCCCAGGATCGCGATGATGTCCTGCAGGTCCTGGTACCGCTGAAGGATCCGCTTCACCTCGCTCGCCACCGCGTAGTGCTCGGCACCGACGTACTCGGGCGCGAGGATCCGCGACGTGGACGCCAGCGGGTCCACCGCCGGGTAGATGCCCTTGTCCGAGATCCGCCGCTCCAGGTTGGTGGTCGCGTCCAGGTGGGCGAACGTCGTGCTCGGCGCCGGATCGGTGTAGTCGTCGGCCGGCACGTAGATCGCCTGCATCGAGGTGATCGCCTTGCCCCGCACGGAGGTGATCCGCTCCTGCAGCTCACCCATTTCGTCGGCGAGGGTCGGCTGGTAACCCACCGCGGACGGCATCCGGTTCAGCAGCGTGGACACCTCCGAGCCCGCCTGGGTGAACCGGAAGATGTTGTCGATGAACAGCAGGACCTCCTGGCCCTTGACGTCCCGGAAGTACTCCGCCATCGTCAGGGCCGACAGCGCCACCCGCAGCCGGGTGCCCGGCGGCTCGTCCATCTGGCCGAACACCAGCGCGGTGTCCTTGAGGACGTTCGCCTCGTCCATCTCCAGGATGAGGTCGTTGCCCTCGCGGGTGCGCTCGCCCACGCCGGCGAACACCGAGGTGCCGCCGAAGTTGTGCGCCACCCGGATGATCATCTCCTGGATCAGCACCGTCTTGCCCACGCCGGCGCCGCCGAACAGGCCGATCTTGCCGCCGCGCACGTACGGCGTGAGCAGGTCGAGCACCTTGATGCCGGTCTCCAGCATCTCGGTCTTGGGCTCCAGGTCGGCGAACGCGGGCGGCTTGCGGTGGATGGGCCACCGCTCCTCGACCTGGAGCTCCTCGCCCTCCCTGAGGTTGAGGCAGTCCCCGATCGCGTTGAACACGTGCCCCTTGGTCACGTCACCGACCGGCACCGAGATCGGCTGGCCGGTGTCGCGCACCTCCTGACCACGCACCAGGCCGTCGGTCGGCTGCATCGAGATCGTCCGGACCTGGTTGTCGCCGATGTGCTGGGCGACCTCCAGGGTCAGCGTCCGCTTCCTCCCGGACAGCTCGACGGCGACGTGGAGCGCGTTGTACAAATCGGGGATCGCGTCGCGCGGAAACTCGACGTCGACCACCGGGCCGATGACCCGGACGACCCGACCCACACCGGCCTGCACCGCAGTCGCAGTCATTTATTCTTCACTCCCTGCCGCAGCGAGCGCGTTCGCGCCGCCGACGATTTCACTGA
>VSCG01000071.1:0-16057 GCA_047459115.1 Micromonosporaceae bacterium | reverse complement strand
CCATGGTCGCGCCCCGCTTGATCTGCTCGCCGTAGTATGCGTGGGCGCCGGACATCGCGCCCGTCACACCGATCCGGACCTGCCCTTCCTCAAGCTGGCAGTTGCCGCTTGGGAGGTCCTGGGCACCCTTGCCCTGGGGCTCTCCGCCCTTCTCGAAGGCGCTCCCACATGCGGTTGCCAACAGGACGCTCGCGATCAGCACCAGCCGTGTGCATGCCTTCATCATTGGGAACGCGGTTGGCCAATGCAATGTGCACCTCCTGCACGGCTGCGGGCCTCGGGTCAGGCGTCGCTTTCGACGCGCTCGCCTCAACCGGCCGGTGGCGCGAGACTAGGGCGGTGGATGAATTGATGTCAACTGTTCGATGAGAATTTACCTAAAGTTCTCGCGTGGTGGGATGCGTACCTTTTGCAAAATTGCCAGGCGTAAGCAGTCCGCACGATTCATATGACCGTCACCCCTACGACGGTAATCGGCCCGGAATGCTGGACGAGGCAGATGGACAATGACTTGGCCGTGTCGGGCTGCGCCACGAGCGGCATGTGCCTCCGCGTCTGCGCCCTGCGGGCGTATGAGCAAGCCACTGAACCTTTCCGCGCAAGCGTTTGGTGACTTCATAGTCCGACAGCGCTGCCAGTAGCGCCAGGCGTGTCAGGGCGCCGGGACCGGTCACGCCGGTCAACTGATGCTGGCCACTGCCAAGGTGCTCAACCTGGCCCTACGGTTCGTCCTTGAGCTCGCCGTCATCGGTGCCCGCCGGCTACTGGGGCTTCACCCTGCGTGCCGCGGCCTGGGTGCGGGTGCTGGCCGGCCTGGGCGCTCCGGCGGCGCTCATCGTGGTCTGGGCGCTGTTCGGCGCCCCCCGGGCGCCGATGACGCTGACCGGCGCCGCCCACCTCGTCCTTGACGTGGCCTGGTTCGGCTGCGGCGTGGTGCTGCTGCTGGTCGCCGGCCGAGCCCGGTGGGCGTTCGTCCTCGCCGTGGTCTACCTGGTCAACCGTGCGCTGCTGCTGATCTGGGACCAGGGCTGACACGCTGATCTGGACCAGGGTGGCACCCGCCCCCGCGGTGACCCTTCCCACAGCGTCCTAACGGGACGCTAAAGCAGCGCTTGTACCGGCGTCCAACGGCGTTCCCCCGCCCGCCCGGCGAACCTACGCTGTGCGCAGTCCGGCTTTCCCGACGCCGGGTTTCCGACCCGCATCCGCAGATGGGCGAGCACCAGCAGGGCTTGGCGGCCGGGGTCCAACCGCCGCCACCGGGAGCGGGTCGTGATCCGGTGGGTGCGGATCTGCCCCGGCCAGCCAGACAAGGCTGCGGGTGGACAACGGGATGGTGGCAGGATAGGACAGCAAGCTCTTCGGGCTGATGACCTTGTGTTAGCAGACCAGTCATTTACCAGGAGCTTCGTCTTATCTGGGCGTTGACACGCCGACCGATGCGGACCCGTACCTCATCGATCACCATCACGCTGAAAAACCCCCTCGAATGTCTCGCCAACTGGCGAGGCCGGGGGCACCGGCGATCGCCGCGGCGCGGCGGCAAACGCGGAATATTGTGAGCTGGGTAACTGCTGTTCATGGAGTGCAGGGGCGTTTCGTCTCTTGTTGGTGGGGCCAACGAACGGAGACGTCATGAAGATCTTTATTGCCGGGGCCTCCGGCGCGATCGGCACGCAACTGGTTCCCCAACTCGTGGCGCGCGGCCATGAGGTCGTCGGCACGACCCGCTCAGCTGCCAAGACCCGCGCGCTGCGCCTGCTCGGCGCGCAACCGGTCATCGTCGACGCGCTCGACCCCGACTCCGTGGCCGACGTGGTGGCCAAGGCCGAGCCCGAGGTGATCGTCCATCAGCTCACCGCCCTGAGCGGACCGATGAAGATGCGCAACGTGAAGCGGATGGCGGCTGCCACCAACCGGCTGCGCACTGAGGGCACCGACCACCTGCTGGCCGCCGGCCGCGCCGTCGGCGTCCGTACGTTTGTGGCACAGAGCAACTACGCCTTGCTGGAACGCACCGGTGGGCCGGTCGCCGACGAGAGCGGGCGGATCGATCCGAGCCCGCCCAAGGACCTGGCGGAAGGCGTGGACGCGTTAAGGCACCTGGAGGATGCGGTAACCGGCATCACCTGGGCCAACGGCATCGTGCTTCGCTACGGTGGCTTTTACGGCCCGCGGACCGGCATCGAGGCCGCACCAGACGCGGTGTTCGCCCGGCTCATCCGCAAGCGAAGGGTCCCGATCATCGGTGGCGGCGGCGGGATCTGGTCAATGGTGCACATCACCGATGCCGCGTCGGGCACGGTCGCAGCTATCGAGCGCGGCAAGCCCGGGATCTACAACGTCGCCGATGACGAGCCGGCGCCGGTGCGCGAAATGCTACTGGAGCTGGCCCGGGTGCTCGGCGCCAAACCGCCGCGCCGGGTGCCGGCCTGGCTTGTTCGGCCTGTGGCCGGCAAGGGCGCGGTGGAAATCATGACGCGGGCCCGTGGGATCTCCAGCGAGAAGGCTAAACGCGAGCTGGGCTGGACGCTGCGGTACCCGAGCTGGCGCACCGGTTTCACCGAGGGATTGAGCTGACTCGACATGTTCGCCTCGGATCTGTACGGCGAGCTGCGGCCGCGGGCGTTTGCCATCGCCTACCAGATGCTCGGCAGCGTCAGCGAAGCCGAGGACGTGGTACAGGAGGCGTTCCTGCGGATGCACCAGACCCTGCAACGCGCAGAGCCGATCGCCTCGCCGCGGGCGTACATCGCCACGCTGGTCACCCGGCTGTCCATCGACCAACTTCGCTCGGCGCGGGCACGGCGGGAGCGGTACGTCGGCGAATGGCTACCGGAGCCGGTGGTCACCGAGCCGACTCCGGCCGAGCACGCCGAGATCGCCGACTCGCTGTCGCTGGCGTTCCTGGTGCTGCTGGAGAGCTTGTCGCCGCCGCAGCGGGCCGCGTTCCTGCTACGGGAGGTGTTCGACTATCCGTATGCGGAGGTCGCCGAGATCATCGGTACCGATGTGGACAGTACGCGGCACCTGGTCGCCCGAGCCCGCAATCACGTCCAGGAGCGCCGACCGCGCTACTACGCGTCCCGGCGGCAGCGAGAAGAGCTGGCCGCGCGCTTCTTCGCCGCCGCCGAGCACGGCGACCTGCATGCGCTGGAGGCGCTACTCGCGCAGGACGTGGCGCTACACGGCGACGGCGGCGGCAAGGTGCCGGCGCTGGCGCGGCCGGTCAGCGGCCGGGAGCGGGTGGCGCGAATCTTGGTGGCCGGGATGTCCGCGCTGGCGCGCCTCGGCATCCGTCTTCATGTCACCGGGGTCAACGGCCAGCCCGGCGCCATGGCGTTCGACGCGCAGGACCGGCTGGTCGGGGTCATGGGGCTCGGCATTGCCGACGGCCAGATCCAGACGATCCACTCCATCGTCAACCCGGACAAGCTGCGGCACCTCGGGCGGGTTAGCGACCTTGGTACGGCGCTGCGCACGGGCCGCCGATCCGGCGACGACGGCTGAACCGCTTCACTGGACACACAAAGGGGAAACGCTCATGAACACCGCTCTATGGATCGTTACCGGACCGCTGGCCGCTATTCTTCTGGTCAGCAGCGCAAAGATGTTCGTGCCCAGGGAGAAGATGGCCTCCATGGGCCGCGGCTCGGAATGGGTCCTCGACTTCAGCCCCGGCGCCCTCAGGGCCATCGGAGTCCTCGAAGTCCTGGCCGCGGCGGGCCTGATCCTGCCCGCCCTACTCGACATCGCGCCGGTTCTGGTCCCCGTGACCGCTAGCTGTGTGGCGTTGCTGTTTACCGGCGCGGTGATCATGCGCCTGCGCCGTGGCGAGAAGGCAACGATCGTAGGCGACCTGGTCCTTCTCGCCATGGCCCTCTTCGTGGCGTGGGGCCGCTTCGGCCCCGAGTCCTTCATCGGCTGACCCAGCGCGGCATCTGGCCGCCTCAGTCCGGACGGCAATCACCTTCTAGCTCGAACTGCGCTAAGCCGCCACCGTCACCAGATCACCCTCAAGGCAACCATCCACGCCCAGTCGATCGGCCCGCTACGCCAAACCGTCCACGCCGCCACCACCCACCGTTAGCAGCGCCACATTCCAGACGAACAAAACCAGGGGGCCGACGCGGACGCGTCGGCCCCCCGAAACGTTTCCCATGTTTTGCGTGCCCCCGGCAGGATTCGAACCTGCGCACCCGCCTCCGGAGGGCGGTGCTCTATCCCCTGAGCTACGGGGGCGCGTCTGGACCTCGAAAAGAGTAGCAGGCCGCGGCGGGATCCGTCGGATCGGGATCTCCCGCCGCGCTACAGCGGCTCCGCGCCGAGGTCCTTGAGCATCGCGCGGAG
Organism: Micromonosporaceae bacterium; assembly: GCA_047459115.1. Classification (GTDB taxonomy): domain Bacteria; phylum Actinomycetota; class Actinomycetes; order Mycobacteriales; family Micromonosporaceae; genus VSCG01. The sequence continues at coordinate 11,707 of VSCG01000071.1, read as the reverse complement.
CACGTGGATCTCCTCCTGCTGGGTCGCCTTCATGCGCTCGGCGAGGCCGACCACCTCGGGCCGGTCGCTCTGCTTCACCACGGCGTCGATCATGTGGATGCCGCCGAGGTGGTGGCGCAGCATCAGCTGCGCGAAGAGCACGTCCACGTCGCGCCCGGTGGCGTTGCGCAGCCTGTCGATCTCCTCGTTGGTCGCCATGCCCGGCATCAGACCGTCGCGCAGGGACTCGGCGCCGCCCGGCATCCAGGCCATCCGCGGCTCGGAGCCGGTGCGGGACAGATTCCACTCCTCGAGCCAGCGCTTCATGATGCCGATCTCGGCCTGCTGCGAGGTGGCGATGTCGTACGCCATGAGTTGCACGTCGGGGTCGGTGCTGCGCTGGTACGCGATCATCGCCATCTCGACCGCTTGGGCGTGGTGCAGCGCCATGTCCCGGGCGAATCCGGCCTCGGCCGAGTTGTCCCCGGGGGTGCGCAGCGACGGGGTGAGCAGACCCGCGAGGTACCCGAGGAGAAGCCCGACCACGACACCGACCGCCACCCAGGCGGTGGGGAACGGGCGGCGGCCCGGCCGCGCGGCAGCGGAGCCCTGGGCGCCGCCGTCCCCGGTGGTCCCGTCCGCGAGCGCGTCCGGCCGTTCCTCGGTCATCACGTCACCGCTCATCGCCGTGCCGGCCTCAGCCACCCAACCCGCCGCTGTGCGGGTCCGGCCCCATGTCCCGGGGCGTGGTACCGGTCGCGGTCACGTAGTTGCCGAACGAGCAGGTGGCCTCCTCCGGGCCGGCCACGTCGCGCAGCGTCGTGATGAACTCGTCGATCCGCTTGTCGTCGGCGTCGTCGACCTTGAGCTGGAAGCCCCAGGCCTGCAGCGAGATCGGCGCGTCCAGGCCCTCGTACGGGCTCATCAGCATGTAGTCGTTGCCCCGCACCCGGGCGGCGAGCTTCTCGACCTGGTCGGCGGGCAGATCCGGCCGGTACGTGATCCAGACTGCACCGTGCTCCAGACTGTGCACCGCGTGCTCGTTGGCGATCGGGGCGTCGTAGACGTCACCGAAGCAGCGCTGCCACGCGCTGTTGTGCTCGCCGCCGACCGGTGGGCTGATCTTGTAGGTGATCGAGGTCTCCACGTGGCCCCGCGCGACCGCCTCGGGATCGTCGCGGTAGTCGACCACGCCAGGGATGGCCTTCGCCTTGTCCGCCCAGCTCACACCGCCGATGATGGCGTACCAGGCGCCGTAGCCGATGATGCCGGCCGCGAGCAGGCCGACCACCACGAACAGGGCGATCGGACCCCAGTTGCGGCCCTCGGTGACCTTGACCGGCTTGATCGGCGGGCGCGGGCCGCGGGCCGTGCCCGCCGGCGACCTCCCACCGCCCGGCTTGGCCGTACCTGACTTCGCGCTGCTCGACTTGGCCTTGCTCGACTTGGCCGTGGCCGACTTCGTCGGCCCCTTCTTCGGACCGCCAGGCGAGCCGGTCGACACGGTCGATGGGCGGCGGGAGCCGCCGTGCTGAGCGCTCATGCTCATGGGTGCCTCGTCACCTAGCCGGGGTCAGGGGTGGGCGGCAGGGGCGAGCCAAGGCCACAGGTAGCCGCCGGGTTCCCGAGTCTACCCCCGATAGCATGGACGGGTGACTCCCGCCGAGCTTGCCGACGCCGTACTGACCGCCGCCCGGGCGGTCTTCGCCGAGCGTGACCTGGATCTCAGCACGCTGCCCGAGCGGACGTCGGTGGAGCGACCCCGCAACCCGGAGCACGGCGACTACGCCTCGACCCTCGCACTGCAGGTGGCCAAGAAGGCGGGCCTGCCGCCGCGGGAGTTGGCCGTCGCGCTCGCCGAGCACCTGGGCCGCACGCCCGGCATCAAGTCGGTGGAGGTGGCCGGCCCCGGATTCCTGAACATCCGGCTGGAGTCCGCCGCCGCCGGCCAGCTCGCTCGCGTCGTGGTCGAGCAGGGCCACCGGTACGGCCGCAGCGACCGGCTCGCCGGCCAGCGGATCAACCTGGAGTTCGTCTCGGCCAACCCGACCGGCCCGGTGCACCTCGGGCACACCCGGTGGGCGGCGGTCGGCGACGCGCTGCGCCGCATCCTCGCCGCGGCCGGCGCCGACGTGGTCGCCGAGCACTACATCAACGACGCCGGCGCCCAGCTCGACCGGTTCGCCCGGTCGCTGTACGCCGCGGCCCTCGGCGAGCCGACGCCGGAGGACGGCTACGCCGGCGAGTACGTGACCGACATCGCCCAGGCCATCGCCGCCGAGCACCCCGGGATGGACGAGCTGTCCCCGCACGAGGCGCTGGTGATCTTCCGCAACGAGGGCTACCGGCGGATGCTCGACGAGATGCGCGCCAGCCTGGAGCGGTTCGGCGTGCACTTCGACGTGTGGTTCTCCGAGCGCTCGCTGCACGACAGCGGCGCGGTCGAGCACGCGCTGGACGAGCTGCGCGCACAGGGCCGCGTCTACGAGGCCGAGGGCGCGGTGTGGCTGCGTACCACCGACTTCGGCGACGACAAGGACCGGGTGCTGGTGCGCGGCAACGGCGAGAAGACGTACTTCGCCGCGGACGCCGCCTACTACATCAACAAGCGCGAGCGCGGCTTCGACAAGTGCATCTACCTGCTCGGCGCCGACCACCACGGGTACGTGGGGCGGCTCAAGGCGCTCGCCGCCTGCGCCGGCGACGACCCGGACTTCAACATCGAGGTGCTGATCGGGCAGCTCGTCAGCCTGCAGCGCGGCGGTGAGCCGGTGCGGCTGTCCAAGCGGGCCGGCAACATCATCACCCTCGACGAGATCATCGACGCGGTCGGCGTGGACGCCGCCCGCTACTCGCTGGTGCGCTCCTCGGCCGACTCGCCGCTGACCCTGGACATCGAGGTCATCACCCGTCGGGCGATGGACAACCCGGTCTTCTACGTGCAGTACGTCGCCGCGCGCACCGCGTCGGTGGCCCGCAACGCCGCCGAGGTCGGGCTGCACCGGGGCGCGCCCGAGGACTTCCGGCCCGAGCTGCTCACCCACGACAAGGAGCACGAGCTGCTCAAGGCGCTGGGGGAGTACCCGGACGTGGTGGCCACCGCCGCCGAGTTGCGCGAGCCGCACCGGGTGGCGCGCTACCTGGAGGAGCTTGCCGCCGCGTACCACCGGTTCTACGACAACTGCCGGATCCTGCCGATGGGCGACGAGGAGATCGGCGATCTGCACCGCGCCCGGCTCTGGCTCAACGACGCGACCCGTACGGTGATCGCCAACGGTCTCAACCTGCTCGGCGTCTCGGCGCCGGAACGGATGTAGCCGATGCGCGCACACGAAGCCGGCGCGCTGCACGGCGAGCTCGGTTCCCACGGTCCCGCCTGGCTGCGCACGCCCGAAGATGTCAACGCCCTGCTGCCGCAGCTGTGGCCGTCGACCGTACGCCGGGGCCCGGACGGGGCGCTGCAGGTAGGCGGCGTCTCGGTGCGCGACCTCGCCGCCGAGTACGGCACCGCGGCGTACATCTTCGACGAGGAGGACTTCCGGCGGCGCTGCCGGGAGTTCCACGACGCGTTCTCCGGCGCGGACGTCTACTACGCCGGCAAGGCCTTCCTGTGCAAGGCGGTCGTGCGCATCGTCGCCGAGGAAGGGCTGAACCTGGACGTCTGCTCCGGCGGGGAGCTGGCCGTGGCGCTGGCCGCCGGCATGCCGCCGGAGCGGATCGGGTTCCACGGCAACAACAAGTCGGTCGCGGAGCTGTCCCGGGCCCTGGACGCCGGGGTCGGCCGGATCATCCTGGACTCCTTCGACGAGATCGACCGGCTCGCGGATCTGGCCCGCGCCAAGGGGGTCCGCCAGCGCGTCATGGTCCGCGTCACCGTCGGGGTCGAGGCGCACACGCACGAGTACATCGCCACCGCCCACGAGGACCAGAAGTTCGGCTTCTCGCTGGCCGGCGGTGCGGCCCGGGCCGCGGTCGACCGGGTGCTCGCCGAGGACGCCCTCGAGCTGATCGGACTGCACTCGCACATCGGCTCGCAGATCTTCGACACGTCCGCGTTCGAGGTCTCCGCCCGGCGGGTGCTCGGCCTCGCCGCGCAGATCCGCGACGCACACGGCGTACTCCTGCCCGAGCTGGACCTCGGCGGCGGGTTCGGCATCGCCTACACCTCCCAGGACGACCCGCCGACGCCGGTCGACCTGGCCAAGAGCCTGCTCAAGATCGTCGACGACCAGTGCGCCGCGCTGGGGCTGCCGGTGCCCCGCCTGTCCGTCGAACCGGGCCGCGCCATCGTCGGGCCGGCGATGTTCACGCTGTACGAGGTGGGCACGGTCAAGGACGTCGACGGGATCCGCACGTATGTCAGCGTCGACGGCGGGATGAGCGACAACATCCGCACCGCCCTGTACGACGCGAGTTACTCCGCGACGCTGGCCTCGCGGGCCTCGTCCGCGGCGCCGATTCTCGCCCGCGTAGTGGGAAAACATTGCGAGGCCGGGGATGTGGTGGTTAAGGATGAATTTCTGCCTGGTGACGTCCGGCCAGGAGATCTTCTCGCGGTGCCCGGCACCGGCGCCTACTGCCGGAGCATGGCCAGCAACTACAACCACGTGCCGCGCCCGCCGGTCGTGGCGGTACGGGACGGGCGTTCGCGGGTGATCGTACGGCGGGAGACCGAAGAGGATCTTCTCGCGCTCGATGTGGGGTAGGAGCGGATGGCTGTCAAGCTGGCGTTACTCGGTTGCGGAACGGTTGGTTCCGAGGTGGTGCGGCTGCTGCACGAGCAGGCCGACGACCTGACCGCCCGGATCGGCCAGCCGATTGAACTCGTCGGCATCGCGGTCCGGCGGCTCGACCGCGACCGGGGGCCGCTGCCCGTGTCGCCGGACCTGTTCACCACCGACGCGCTCGGCCTGGTCAAGCGCGAGGACGTGGACGTGGTCGTCGAGGTGGTCGGCGGCATCGAGCCGGCGCGGACCTGGCTGGTGGAGGCGCTGGCCGCCGGCAAGAGCGTGGTGACCGCGAACAAGGCCCTGCTCGCCGAGGACGGCGCGACGCTGCACGAGGCGGCGGCCCAGGGCGGCGCGGACCTGTACTACGAGGCGGCGGTCGCCGGGGCGATCCCGCTGCTGCGGCCGCTGCGCGAGTCGCTGCACGGCGACCGGATTACCCGGGTCACCGGGATCGTCAACGGCACCACCAACTACATCCTGTCCCGCATGGACGCCACCGGCGCCGGGTTCACCGAGGCGCTGGACGAGGCGACGGCGCTCGGGTACGCCGAGGCGGACCCGACCGCCGACGTGGAGGGCTTCGACGCCGCGGCGAAGGCGGCGATCCTCGCGTCGCTGGCCTTCCACACCCGGGTGACCGTGGCCGACGTGCACCGCGAGGGGATCACCGAGGTCACCGCCGCGGACATTGCGAGCGCGCGGGAGATGGGCTGCACCATCAAGCTGCTGTGCATCGCGTCACGCGCCGAGGACGGCGGCGTGTCGGTGCGGGTGCATCCGGCGATGATCCCGCGCACCCACCCCCTGGCCGGCGTGGGCGACGCGTTCAACGCGGTGTTCGTGGAGGCCGACGCGGCCGGGCAGCTCATGTTCTACGGCCGGGGCGCGGGTGGGGCCCCCACCGCGAGCGCCGTGCTGGGCGACATCGTGTCCGTGGCCCGCAACCGGCTGGCCGGGGTGCACACGCGCTCGGAGTCGGCGTACGCGGACCTGCCGATCCGGCCGATGGGTGAGGTGCTCACGCGCTACCACGTCTCGCTGGACGTGGCCGACCGGGCCGGGGTGCTGGCCACCATCGCGGGGGTGTTCGCCCGCCACGACGTGTCGATCGCCACCGTCCGCCAGTCCGGCCACGGCGACGACGCAACGCTGGTCGTCGTGACGCACCGGGCGCCGGACGCGGCGCTGCGCGCGACCGTGGAGGAGCTGCGGGGCCTGGACATCGTCCGGTCGATCGCGAGCGTCCTGCGCGTCGAGGGCGAGTGATCGCCCCCGCACCGTCAGGGAGAATGCACCCGCGAAGGGCGCTCGCCGGCATCTCCGGGAGAGTCCGGCATCTTCGGGGAAAGTGAGGCGCGGCCATGTGGCGAGGGCTGATCGAGGCGTACCGGGACCGGCTGCCGGTGACCGGCACCACGCCCGTGGTCACCCTGCACGAGGGAAACACCCCGCTGGTGCCGGCCCCGGTGCTGTCCTCGCGGACCGGCTGCGACGTGTGGCTGAAGGTGGAGGGGGCCAACCCGACCGGCTCGTTCAAGGACCGAGGCATGACGGTCGCGGTCTCCCGGGCCCTCGAGGCCGGCGCGAAGGCGATCATCTGCGCCTCGACCGGTAACACCTCGGCCTCGGCCGCCGCCTACGCGGCGCGGGCCGGGATCACCTGCGCGGTGCTCGTGCCGTCCGGGAAGATCGCCCTGGGCAAGCTCGCCCAGGCGCTGGTGCACGGCGCGAAGTTGCTGCAGGTGGACGGCAACTTCGACGACTGCCTCGCACTGGCGAGCAAGCTGGCGCTGGACTACCCGGTGGCGCTGGTGAACTCGGTCAATCCGGATCGGCTGCAGGGACAGAAGACGGCGGCCTTCGAGATCGTCGAGGCGCTCGGGGAGGCGCCGGACGTGCACTGCCTGCCGGTCGGCAACGCGGGCAACATCACCGCGTACTGGATGGGGTACTGCGAGGAGTTCGAGGCCGGGAACGCGACGCGGCGGCCGCGGATGCTGGGCTTCCAGGCGTCGGGCGCCGCGCCGCTGGTCACCGGCGCCGTGGTCGAACAGCCGTCGACCATCGCCACCGCGATCCGCATCGGCAACCCGGCCTCCTGGACCAAGGCGCTGGCCGCCCGCGACGAGTCCGGCGGCGCCATCGCCGCGGTCACCGACCGGGAGATCCTCTCGGCGTACCGGCTGCTCGCCCGCGACGTCGGTGTCTTCGTGGAGCTGGCGAGCGCGGCCAGCGTGGCCGGGCTGCTGCAGGCGGCCGAGGCCGGGCAGATCGCCCAGGGTTCCACAGTGGTCTGCACGGTCACCGGCCACGGCCTCAAGGACCCCGAGTGGGCCATCTCCACCGCGCCCGCCCCGATCACGATCCCGGCCGACGCCGAGGCCGCCGCCCGCGCCCTCGACCTCGCCTAGCCCTCGACGCGTACGTCTTGGCTCGAGCATCGAGGCGCGCACGGTCACAAAGCCGTAGTCCTCGGCTGTCCGGTCCACGATCAACTCCGTTTTCTTGCGTTCGCGGTGTCCGCCGCTCGCGATATGCAGGTTGTCGCGGTGTCCGGCCCCGTTAGCCGCGCAACTTCCCGCATATCGCGCGGTAATCGAACGGGGAAACCGCGCTATCCCGGAATACGGAGTCGATCAAGCGAGCGGACAGGGCGACATCAAGGAAGTCGCGCCCCGAGTTCGGCTACGGACACACCGACTTTCAGCATGTGGCGACGATCACCGCGGCCGCTTCGCCGCGAAGACCTCGATCGGCCGGGGTGACCGGCTCCATCGCCTCGGTTCGCCGGGGTGGCGGCTACGGTGTGGAGCGTGGCGCCAACGCTGTCGGTCCTTACCCGTCACCGCGACTTCCGGCGCCTGTTCCTCGCTGAGTTGGCGGTCTTCGGCGGCGACTGGTTCGTCCTCGTGCCGCTGCTCGTGCTGCTCAACGAGCTGACCGGCCGCGGCCTGTGGGGCGCCCTGGTGCTCGCCGCGGACACCGGGATCGTGGCGCTGCTGCTGCCGTTCGCCGGCACGGTGGCGGATCGGGTGGACCGCAAGAAGATCATGATCCTGTCGAACCTGGCCGCCCTCGTCATGGTGCTGCTGTTGTTCGCGGTCCGCTCAGCCGGCACCGCATGGCTGGCCGTCGTCGCGATCGCCGCGTTCGCGGTGGCGAAGGCCTTCTACAGCCCGGCCGCGACCGCCGCGCTGCCCAACCTCGTGCCGCCCGAGGACCTCGCCGCCGCCAACGCGATCGCCGGCTCGGCCTGGGGCACCATGGTCGTGGTCGGGTCCTCGGTCGGCGGGGTCCTGAGCGCCGCGTTCAGTCCGTACGTCGCGTTCGGGTTCACCGCGGTGGCCCTCGCGCTCGCCGCCTTCGCCGCCTCTGGCATCCGGGCGCCGCTGCAGTCCACGCGCGAGCAGACGGCGACCGCGGGCACCTGGTCGGCGATCGCCGAGGGCATGCGTTACATCCGGCACCGGCGCACCGTCCTCGCGCTGGTCACCGTCAAGTCGGCCGTGGGCGTCGGCAACGGCGTACTCGCGATCTTTCCGCTGCTGGCGGTGGGGTTCGGGGTGGGGCCGATCGGCACCGGGCTGCTGTTCGCCGTCCGCGGGCTCGGCGCGCTGGTCGGTCCGCTGCTGATGCGGCGCGTGCTTGTCGAGCGCGGCTGGCTCATCCCCGGCCTGGCGATCTCGATGGCCACGTACGGGCTGGGCTACCTGGGGGTGTCCCTGGTGGGCTGGTTCCCGCTGGTGCTCGTGCTCGTCCTCGTCGCCCACCTCGCCGCCGGCGGCAACTGGGCGATGTCGAACTACGCGTTGCAGGCCGAGGTGCCCGATGCGCTGCGCGGTCGGGTCTTCGCCACGGACATGATGCTGGCCACGCTGGCGGTATCGGTCAGCCAACTCGTCGTGGGCGCCCTCGTGGACATCGTCGACGCCCGGATCCTGCTGGGGGCGTGTGGGGCGACCACCCTGATCTACGCGATCGGCTGGCGACTGGCGACCGCGGGCCTGTCTACCGGATCCGCGCAGCCCGCTGGGCCGGCGGGGCGCGCCGGAGAGGGCGGTGGCGGCCCCGGCCGGTAGGCGCGACCGGGACCGGTCGGTAGGCGCGACCGGGGCAGGCGGAGCTGGCGGGCCGGCGCTATGATTGTGATATCACTTTGAGATCGAGGAGATGTCATGGAGAAGAAGGCGTTCCGACTCTCCGGCTTCGCCGTGGTCGGTGCTCTGCTCGTCCTCGCCGTCGCCGCCACCGGCCTGTTGGCCAGTTCGCTTCTCCGTCAGTCCGAGCCGGAGCCGGCGTCCCTCGTCACGTTCGTCGTGTCGGCGCTCGTCATCGCGGTCGCCGCGACCGGCTTCACCGTCCTCAACCCGAACGAGAGCCAGGTGATCCAGTTCTTCGGACGGTACGTGGGCACGATCCACGCCGCCGGATTCCACTGGACCCTGCCGCTGACCAGCAAGAAGCGGGTCAGCAAGCGGGTGCGCAACTTCGACACCGCGCGGCTGAAGGTCTCCGACGCCGACGGCAACCCGGTGGAGATCGCGGCCGTGGTGGTGTGGCGGGTGGCGGACACAGCGAAGGCGGCCTTCGCCGTCGACGACCACGAGGACTTCGTCGCGGTGCAGGCCGAGGCCGCGGTGCGCCACCTGGCGACGAGCTACCCGTACGAGGCCTACGACTCGGGGCGCGCCAGCCTCCGGGACGCGCCCGTGGTCAGCGAGGAACTCACCAATGAGATGCGGGAGCGGGTCGAGATCGCCGGCCTGGAGGTGTTGGAGTCGCGCGTCACGCACCTGGCGTACGCCCCGGAGATCGCGCAGGCGATGCTCGCCCGCCAGCAGGCCAGCGCCATCGTGGCCGCCCGCTACAAGATCGTCGAGGGTGCGGTCGGGATGGTGCAGAACGCCCTGGAGCGGCTGGCGCGGGACCAGGTCGTCGACCTGGACGAGGAGCGCAAGGCCCAGATGGTGGCCAACCTGCTCGTCGTCCTGTGCGGCGACCGCAACGTCCAGCCGGTGGTGAACACCGGCACGCTGTATGGCTGAGCGCAAGAAGTTCCTGCTCCGCCTCGATCCCAGGGTGTACGAGGCGGTCGCCCGGTGGGCCGCGGACGACCTGCGCAGCGTCAACGCCCAGATCGAGTACGCGCTGCGCCTCGCCCTGCGTTCGGTCGGTCGTCGGGTGCCGGACCGGCGACCGACCGAGCCCGACTCCGCCCCGCAGGCCGACCAGGGCGGGCAGGGCGGGTAGCTGGGGCGGATCAAGCCCGTGACCTGCGGTGGGGTGGGGTAGCCCCGGCGGTGGCCCGGGGCGCCGGGAAATAGCATGGGGGGATGCGCAAGCCGTTCATGTCAGGCCCGGTGCGCGTGCGGGTGCCGGCGACGAGTGCCAATCTCGGCCCCGGCTTCGACGCGCTCGGCCTCGCGCTCGCGCTCTACGACGAAATCACCGCCGAGGTGGTCGACGGGCCGACCCGGGTGACGATCACCGGCCAGGGCGTCGGCGAGTTGCCGACCGACGCCTCACACCTGGTCGTCCGGGCCGCGGCGGCCGCGTTCGACGCGCTCGGCGTACGCTCGCCCGGGCTCGCGTTGACCTGCCACAACCGCATTCCGCAGGCGCGCGGGCTGGGCTCCTCCTCGGCCGCGATCGTGGCCGGCGTCCTCGCCGCCCGTGCGCTGGTTCCCGGTGGCGCGCAGGCGCTCGACGACGCCGCGGTGCTGCGGCTGGCGGCCGCGATCGAGGGGCACCCCGACAACGTCGCGCCGTGTCTGCTCGGCGGCTTCACGATCGCCTGGACCCGGCCGGACGGGGCCCGGGCGGTGTCCACCAGGCCCGCGCCGGGCGTGCTCCCGACGGTGTTCGTACCCGCCGAGCGGGGGCTGACCACGGCGGCCAGAGCGGCGCTGCCCCCGACCGTGCCGCACGCCGACGCCGCGTTCACCGCAGGTCGGGCAGCCCTGCTGGTGCACGCGCTGACCAGGGATCCGCAGCTGCTGTACGAGGCGACCGAGGACCGGCTGCACCAGGCCCACCGGGCACCGGGCATGCCGGCGACGGCGCGGCTCGTGGCCCTGCTGCGGGACGCGGGCGTGGCGGCCGTGATCAGCGGGGCCGGGCCCAGCGTGCTTGCCCTGAGCCCGGTCCCGGCATCGTTCGACGCCGGGCCCACCTGGCGGGTATTCTCGGTACCGGTCGACCAGGTCGGTGCCGCCGTCATGGCGGGTACGGCCCCCGATCCGGCAGGTAACCAGGGAGAACATGCGGAGGCCGACCCTGTTGCCGCAGGTTGGGCGAGTTGACTACGCTCTAGACCGACAACAGCCGCGAAGCGCGCGATCATTTGCGGGGCGGCGCACCCAAACGCCTTTGGCGGTCAAGCAGTCCTATTCCGCCGAAGCTAGCTGGCCCGCACCTCGGCGAAGCGCCGTGACGTGGACCGCCCGACTGTTGTCCCACATACTCCCGCTGCGCGTCGTGTAAGGCGGGTGTACCGAGGCCGCCCGGCCACCTCGTGCGAACACCCGGGCAGCCCGGCCTAGCGAGGGAAGGAATCCATTGAGCGACACCACCGACGTTACGTCGGATGTCTCTAGCACCCAGGCTCCCGAGGCCACCAGCACGCGCCGTCGCCGTGGCACCGGGTTGTCGGCGATGCTGCTCCCTGAACTGCAGAGCCTGGCCGCGTCCCTCGGCATCTCCGGAACGGCCCGGATGCGAAAGGGCGAACTGATCGCGGCCATCGAGGAGCGCCAAGGGGCCGCCGCGGCGGTCACCGGGCGACCGCGGGCGCAGGTCGCGGCACGGGCGGAGGCTCCGCGGGAAGAGGTGCACGCCGGAATTCCGGCGGGCGAAGCCGAGCAGCCGAGTCGCGGTGAGACCGGCGAGCGTCCCGCGCGCCGTGCCACCCGGCCGGCCGGTCCCCCCGAGCCGCGGGAGCAGGCGCGTGAGGAGCGCGAGCAGGTCCGCGAGGAGCGGGAGCAGGCCCGTGATGAGCG
>VSCG01000070.1:0-16274 GCA_047459115.1 Micromonosporaceae bacterium | reverse complement strand
CCGAACCGGAAGGAGCCGACAATGACCTGACATGGCCACCGGTGGGGACATTCGGCGGCCACCAATGGGGACTTTCACATGGCCGTTGACATCAAGCGCTCGTAGTCGACGGCGCCATGCCGTTGCAGGCGCTCTGGTGCCGGCGCCGGTTGTGGAAGACGACGATCCAGGTAGCGCTCTTCAGTTGTGCTTCAGAGCGGGCAGGGAAGCGATGCCGGCGGACGGACCTGGGCCACCGCCAGGCATACCAACTCCGCGTCGATCAGCCGCTTGCGCGTCGGGGCCGGGCGCCGGCTGCCGCGGCCTCGCCCTCACCGGCCACCGCGCTGGCGATCTGGCCACTGTCGCTCTGGTCCGGCCTCGGCACCCGACGCCACGAGTACGGGGTGACCGCGCTGCTCGCGGCGTACCCGGCAGCGACGCGCCGGCCGCTGGCGGAGTGGGTGGCGGGGGTGGCCTGTACGGCCCTGGTCGTCGCCGCGCCCGCCGTGCGGATGGCGGTCGCCGGCGACTGGCCGGCGTGGCCGCGTGGGCCGGCGGAGTGCTGTTCATACCGTCGCTCGCCTTCCTGTCGGGCACGCTCGCCCGGACCCCACGGCTGTTCCAGGCGCTTTACGTGCCCCTGTGGTATCTGGTGCTCAACGGGGTGGCCGCTCAGAGGCCGGGCAGGGGCGGTGGGCCGTAGACCGGCCACCCGTCCGGCCCGGTGTGCATGTCCGGGTGCGGCGGGTGGGCCTGGCTGTCGCCCACCCCGATCAGGTGGGTGACCCCGGCGCCCCGCAGCACCAGCGCGTCGGCGATCAGCCGCCGGTGGCAGCGCCACCACAGCGTCTCGGCGCACATCACCGCCGGGCGGTCACCGGCCGCCGCCCGGGCCACCAGCGCGTCGACCGCCTCGCGGAACCCCGGCGTGTCCATGTGGTCGGCGTACCCGGCGAACGCCGGGTTGCGCAGGGCGGTGTGGCGGGAGTTCGGCGACCGGGAGCGCCGGCCGCCCAGCGCCTCCCCCTGCCACTCGTACCCGATGCCGGCCGCGGGCAGCGTCGCCGCGAGCGCGTCCCGGCCGAACTGCGGGTGCCGGCGCGAGCCGGGGTAGCGGCGCACGTCGACCACCACCGTGACCCCGGCGTCACGCAGCACAGCCACCAGATCGTCGGCGGTACGGGTGCCGTGGCCGACCGTGAACACCCGGGGCGGCGGCGCGACCACGGCTACCCGGCCTCCTGTCGGCCGGGCACCTGCGACCACGCCGCCGCGGTCACACCTCCACCACGGTCGGCACGATCATCGGCCGACGCCGGTAGGTCTCGTTCACCCAGCGCCCCACGACACGGCGAACCACCTGCTGCAACTGGTGCGGATCGGTGATGCCCTCGGCCGCGGCGCGGTCCAGCGCCTCCGTGATCAGCGGGACCACCGGTTCCATCACCGTGGGGTCCCCGGAGAAGCCCTTCTGCGACACGGTCGGCCCGCCGACCACCTTGCCGGTGACCGAGTCGATGACCACGGTGGCCGCGATGAAGCCGCCGTCGCCGAGGATGCGCCGCTCGGTCAGCAACGACTCCCCCACGTCGCCGACGGCCAGACCGTCCACGTAGACGTACCGGGCCTTGACGTGGCCGACCACCCGTGCCCGGCCGTCGACCAGGTCCACCACGTCGCCGTCCTCGCACAGCACCACCCGGTCGGGGTCCACGCCGGCCTCCACCGCCAGCCGCGCGTGGGCGCGCAGATGCCGCCACTCGCCGTGGATCGGCATGAAGTTGCGCGGGCGTACGACGTTGAGCAGATAGAGCAGCTCCCCCGCCGGCGAGTGGCCGGAGACGTGCACGGTTGCGACGTCTTTGTGGAAGACGAACGCACCCGCCCGGGACAGCTGGTTGATCACCCGGTACACGCTGGTCTCGTTGCCGGGCACCAGCGACGAGGCGAGCACCACGGTGTCGCCGGGCTCGACGGTGATGTGCCGGTGGTCGCCGATGGCCATGCGGCCGAGGGCGCTCATCGGCTCGCCCTGTGAGCCGGTGGACATCAGCACGATCCGGTCCGGCGGCAGGGTCGTCGCTTCGTCGAGGCCGACCACGAGGCCGCCGGGGATGTGCAGCAGCCCCAGGTCGCGGGCGATGCCCATGTTGCGCACCATCGAGCGGCCGACGAACGCCACCTTGCGGTCGTGCTCGTACGCCGCGTCGAGCACCTGCTGCACCCGGTGCACGTGCGAGGCGAACGACGCCACGATGATCCGCCCGCGCGCCTTGGCGAAGATGGAGTCGAGGACCGGCCCGATCTCCTTCTCCGGCGTGACGAAGCCGGGGATCTCCGCGTTGGTGGAGTCCGACAGCAGCAGGTCCACCCCTTGCGCGCCCAGTCGCGCGAACCCGGCGAGGTCGGTGATCCGCCCGTCCAGCGGAAGCTGGTCCATCTTGAAGTCGCCGGTGTGCAGGACCGTGCCGGCCGGGGTGGTGATCGCGACCGCCAGCGCGTCCGGGATCGAGTGGTTGACCGCGAAGAACTCGCACACGAACGGCCCCAGCCGCTCGGCCACGCCCGCCTTGACGGTCAGCGAGTACGGCTCGATGCGCCGTTCGGCGAGCTTCGCCTCGACCAGGGCGAGGGTGAACTGGGAGCCGACCAGGGGGATGTCCGGCTTGTGGGCGAGCAGGTACGGCACGGCGCCGATGTGGTCCTCGTGACCGTGGGTGAGCACGATCGCCTGCACGTCGTCGAGCCGGTCCAGGATCGGGGCGAAGTCGGGCAGGATCAGGTCCACGCCCGGCTGGTCCACGTCCGGGAACAGCACTCCACAGTCGACGATCAGCAGCTGGCCGCCGTACTCGAAGACGGTCATGTTGCGCCCGATCGCGCCGAGGCCGCCGAGCGGGATGATCCGCAGGCCGCCGTCGGGCAGGGGCGGCAGCGCCGCCAGGCCCGCGTTTGGCTCACTCACGAACGGCGCTCCGCGAGGTCGATCCCGGCCGCCGCGGCGTCGGCGCGCAGCTGCTCGGTCTGGGCCTCGGTGGCGTCGACCAGCGGTGAGCGGACCGGTCCCGCGGGCAGCCCGCGCAGCGTGAGCCCCGCCTTGACCAGGATCGTGCCCTGGGTGCGGAAGATGCCGGTGTACAGCGGCAGCAGCGTGTGGTGCAGGCGGCGCGCCTCGGCCACGTCGCCACGCTCGTACGCCTCGATCATCTGCTTGGTGCCGGCGCCGGTGAAGTGGGTGGAGGTGCCCACGACCCCGACGCCGCCGACGGCGAGCAGCGGCAGGGTCGCCGCGTCATCGCCGGCGTAGTACGCCAGGTCGGTGCGCGCGATGACCCAGGAGCTCTCCGCGATCAGGCCCTTGGCGTCCTTGACGCCGACGATCCGCTCGTGTTCGGCGAGCCGGCACAGCGTGTCGGTCTCGATGGGCACGCCGGCGCGCCCGGGGATGTCGTAGAGCAGGACGGGCAGGTCGGTGGCGTCGGCGACCGCGGTGAAGTGGCGCAGCAGCCCGGCCTGCGGCGGCCGGTTGTAGTACGGGGTGACGACGAGCAGCCCGTGCGCCCCCGCCTTCTCCGCGGCACGCGCGAGCTCGATGGTGTGGGCGGTGTTGTTGGTGCCCACCCCGGCCACGACCCGCGCCCGGTCCCCGACGGCCTCCACGACCGCCCGAAGCAGCGTCTCCTTCTCCGCGTCGCTGGTCGTCGGGGCCTCGCCCGTGGTGCCGTTGATGACCAGCGCGTCGTTGCCCTGCTCGCGCACCAGGTACTCGGCGAGCGTGGCGGCGCCGTCGGTGTCCAGCGAGCCGTCCGCGCGGAACGGTGTGACCATCGCCGTCAGCAGGCGCCCGAAGGGTCGGCGGGAGTCGTACGTCATGACCTCCAACCTAGCGGACGGCCGGGGTCCCGGCGCAGCCTCAGGACTGGAACGCGTACGGGCTGGCCGCGATCTCGGTGCCGTCGGGCAGCGTGGAGATCTGGAAGTCGGAGAAGACGTTCGGGGCCACCCGCTGCAGCTGGCGCAGGCACTCGACGGCCACCGCCCGGATCTCCACGTCGGCGTGTTCGGTGGCCCGCATCGCGATGAAGTGGCGCCAGGCCCGGTAGTTGCCGGTGACCACGATCCGGGTCTCGGTGGCGTTGGGCAGCACCGCCCGGGCCGCCTGCCGGGCCTGCTTGCGGCGCAGCGTCGCGTTGCCCACGTCGGCGAACTTGCGCTCCAGCCCTTCCAGCAGCTCGTTGTACGCCCGCACGCTCGCCTCGGTCGCCTCGACGAACGCCTTGTGCAGCTCGGGGTCCTCGGCGATCACCGGTGGCTCCACCATCGCGGCGTCGCGCTCGGGCACGTAGCGCTGGGACAGCTGCGAGTACGAGAAGTGCCGGTGGCGGATCAGCTCATGGGTCAGCGACCGGGACACGCCGGTGAGGTAGAAGGTGACGGTGCCGTGCTCGAGCACGGACAGGTGCCCGACCTCGAGGATGTGGCGCAGGTAGCCGGCGTTGGTCGCGGTCGCCGGGTTGGGCTTGTGCCACGACTGGTAGCACGCCCGGCCCGCGAACTCCGCGAGCGCCTGGCCGCCCTCGGCGTCGGTCGACCACGGCACGTCCCCGGGTGGTTCGAAGTGGGTCCAGGCGATGAGCCGCACCTGCGGCGAGACCATCTCGGGCATGCCCTGACCTTAACGGCCGGTGGCGGTGCGACCCGCTCTGGGGCTCGGCGCGCCGGCCCCGTCATAAGGGCGTGCCGGCCCTGTCATGAGGGCGTGCCGGCCCGTCGTGCGGGGTCGCCGGCACGCCCGGGCACCAACTCGCGACAGCCGGCTAGACACCCGACTGACATTGTATGACGTCGCGAATGATGTCATCATGACGTCATGGATCTGACGCCGTACCTCGACAACCTCCATCGCGACCTGGTCGCGGCGACCGCCGCGGCCGGCGAGGAGGTCACCCGCGCCGCCGAGCTGGTCGCCCGGGCGCTGGACCCCGCCGCGCGGCTGAACCTGCTCCAGGCGCTGGTCGACGCCGCCGCTGAGATCACCACCAAGCTCGACACGGCGGCGGTCGAGGTGCGGCTGCGCGGGCGCGAGGCGGACTTCGTCGTGACGGAGGTGGAGGCCCCCGCCGCGCCACCGCCACCGCCCCCGGTGGGCGACTCCGGCGACGTCGCACGCATCACGCTGCGCCTGCCCGAGCCGCTGAAGGAGGCGGTGGAGCGGGCCGCCGCCGCGGAGGGCATCTCGGTCAACGCCTGGCTGGTCCGCGCGGTCAGCGCCGCCGTCGATGGCCGCGCGACACCGCGGACCGGCAGCCGCAGCTTCGGTCGCCGGGTGACCGGCTTCGCCCAGGCCTAACACGGAGGATTCCATGTACGAGTTCGACTGCCCCGCCCCGGTACATGTGCTGACCCGCCTCGGCGCGGGGTCGCTTGAGATCACCGCCGAACCGCGCGAGACGGCGACCGTGGAGGTCACGCCGTACGACGAGACCGACGCGGGCCGCGAGGCCGCCGCCCGCACCCGGGTGGACCTGCGCGACGGGCGGCTGACCGTCGAGGCCCCCGAGGGGTGGCTGCTACGCCGTTCGCCGCGGCTGCGCGTGGCGCTGCGGGTGCCGCTGGACTGCACCCTGCACGTCAAGGTCGCCTCAGCCGACACCAACTGCCGCGGGCGCTACGCCGACGCGGTGGTCAACACCGCGTCCGGGGACGTCTACGTCGAGCACGTGACCGGCGACGTCTCCGCCAACACGGCCAGCGGGGACCTGCGCTTCGTCGAGGTCGGCGGGCAGCTGCGGGTCAACATGGCGTCCGGGGACATCACCGCGCAGGCCGTCGGCGGCGAGCTCACCATCCACTCGGCCAGCGGCGAGGTGGCCGTGGAGCAGATCGCGGCCGGGGCGCGCGTCACCACCGCCTCCGGCGACGTGCGGATCGGCGCCGCCCGGCGCGGTGTGGTCCGGATCACCTGCGCCTCCGGGGACGTGTCGGTCGGCGTCACGGAGGGCACCGGCGTGTGGCTCGACCTGGTCACCATGTCCGGCAAGACGCGCAGCGACCTGTCCGTCACCCCCGCCGCACCGGCCACCGGCCGTCCGGGCCTCACCGTCCAGGTGCGTACGGCCAGCGGCGACATCGACGTGCACCGGGTGACCCAGCCCGCCGCCGCCCCGGCGGGCGGGTGATCGCCTCTGCCGCGCCTGTCAGCGGGGTAGGCTCGGGGGCTCACACGTACAGCCTCACGGGCTCACACGTACAGCGAGGTGAACGGCGCCCACGGCAGGTTGCGCACGACCGAGAACACGCCCCAGGCGGCGAGGAAGATCGTGATCGCACGCGGGCCGATCCGCAGCGGAGGCAACCGCCAGCCGAACACCCGCTGGCCGGCCCAGGCCACGTACAGGTAGACGAGGAACGGCAGCGCGAACACGAAGATCGCGTGGTGGCGGGCGGCGGCCGGCAGGTTGGCGTGCAGCACGTACCAGAACGCCCGGGTGCCACCGCACCCCGGGCAGTCGAAGCCGGTGGTGAGCTTGAGCACGCAGGTCGGCAGCGCGTCGGCCGGGGCGTCGGTCGGATCGGTGGCGAGCACGTAGGCGCTCGCGCCCAGGAAGCAGCCGAGGATGCCGACCGGGGCCGCCCAGCGGGGCATCCGGGCAGCGAGCCGGTGGACGAACAGCGAGAAGCGGCCCGGTGCGGGCGCCGCGTAGGTCACCCCCGGCCAGGGGTACGGCGGCTGAGCCGGGGGGCCGCTCGCCGCCTGGGGCTCGGTCATGCCCTCAACGTACCAGCGCGGCCGAGAGCGGCGCCGTCAGATCGCCCCGCTGCGGCTTGTCCACATCGGATAGCCCGAGCCATCCGGCGAACCGGCGTAGCTCGGCGGTCAGCGCCTCGGCCACCGCGGTGACATCCACATCGGATTCGGCCCAGGCCGCGGGCACCCGCAGCACCCCGGCCTGCCGGTCGGCCTTCAGGTCGACCCGGGCCACGATCCGGTCCCCGAGCAGGAACGGCAGCACGTAGTAGCCGTACACCCGCCGCGGAGCGGGCACGTATATCTCGATCCGGTAACGGAATCCGAACAGCCGCTCGGTGCGCGACCGTTCCCAGATCAGCGGGTCGAACGGGGTGAGCAGCGTGGCGGCGCGCACCTGCCGGGGCAGCCGCGCCTGCCGGTACAGGTAGGTGCGGCTGGGCCACCCCGGCACCTCGACCGGCAGCAGCTCCCCCGCCTCGACCAGCTCGGCCACGGCCTGCCGGAACCCGGTGGCCGGCAACCGGAAGTAGTCGCGCAGCTCCGGCTCGGCGGCGACGCCGAGGGCGGCCGCCGCGATGCGGACCAGCTCGCGGCGGGCGTCGGCGGGCTCGGGCGTCGGGGCGTCCAGGACGGCACGCGGCAGCACCCGCTCCGGCACGTCGTACAGCCGGGCGAAGCCCCCGTTGCGCCGGGCGCTCGTCACCTCCCCGCTCCAGAACAGCCACTCCAGGCAGGTCTTCACGTCCGACCAGTTCCAGCCCCAGTGCTCCTTCGCGGCCCGCCCGGCGTCGTCCTCGATCTCCGCGGCCAGGACCGGGCCCTTGCGGCGCACCTCGTCGAGCACCCACCGCACCAGGTCGGGCCGCTCGGCGGCGATGCGCCGCATCCGACCCCAGGCCTCGATCGACGCGGCCGCCATCCGCCAGCGCAGCAGCGGATGCAGCTCGACCGGCAGCAGCGACGCCTCGTGCCCCCAGTACTCGAACAGCATCCGGGGCGCCCGGTGGGCCGCCCGGTCCAGCAGCGCGGTCGGGTACGGCCCGAGCCGGCTGTACAACGGGACGTAGTGGGCTCGTTGCACCACGTTGACCGAGTCGATCTGCACGAGCCCGATGCGGCGGAACACCCGGCGCACGTGCCGCAGCGTCGGCACGCCGGCCGGCGGCGGGTCGGTGAAGCCCTGGGCGGCCAGCGCGATCCGGCGCGCCTGGGCGAGGCTGAGAAATTGACTGGTCCCCATCGGCTCGCCAGGCTAACGGTTGGCTATGACAGATCGACCAACGCCCGCAACCGCCGCCCGGATCCGGCCCGCCACCGTCGCCGACGCCGACGGCATCGCCCGGGTGCACGTGGACACCTGGCGCGACGCGTACGCCGGGATCATCCCGGACGAGGTGCTCGCCGCTCTCGACGTCGACGCCCGCGCGCAGCGGTTGCGGGAGCTGCTCGCCGGGCCCGACCCGTTCACCACCCACGTCGCGACGCGCGCCGGCGAGGTGGTCGGCTTCGTCACGTTCGGGCCGTACCGCCGGCAGACGCCGGGGGCCGACCCGCGGACCGACCTGGACCCGCAGGTCGGCGAGATCCTGGCCATCTACGTGCACCCGGCGCACCAGGGGGCCGGCGTCGGCCGCGCACTGATGGACGCCGCGGTCACCGAGCTGACCGGGCGCGGGATGACCGAGGTCCGGCTCTGGGTGCTGGCGGAGAACGGGCCGTCGCGGCGGTTCTACGAGCGCTACGGTCTCGCACCGGACGGCGTATGCGACACCTTCCAGGTGCGGCGGGCCGACGGCACCGCGGTGGACCTGCCCGAGGTGCGCTACGCCCGGCGTCTGGCGGCCACCTGAGCCGGGCCGCGGCCCGGGTCGCGCTCCGCGACGCCCGCCGCCACCTCGGACCGGCCGGGCAGCCCGAACAGCAGGCCCAGGCTCACCCACAGGTAGGCGTTGCTGAACACGAACCCGTCCACGCCGACGAAGTCGTCCTGCCAGGTCCAGACCAGCCGGCTGGAGAGCACAGCGTACGAGCCGACCGCGGCGGCCAGCAGCAGGCGGCGGCGCACCGACCCGCGCGGGGCGCGCACCGCGTGTCCCGCGAGCAGGACGAGGGCCGGAATCAGCCAGACCAGGTGGTGGATCCAGGTGACCGGGCTGACCACCCCGCCGACCACGCCGGTGAGGGCCACCCCGGTGAGCAGGTCAGCACGCCGGACCCGCCAGGCCCAGACCGCCAGCACCGCGACCACGCCGGCCAGCCAGACGGCGCGACTCGGGTCGACCGGGTCGAGCCGGGCGAGCATCCCCTGCAGGGACTGGTTGGAGATGTAGGAGAGGTCGCCCACCCGGTCGGTGTTCCACAGCGCCTCAGTCCAGAACACCCGCGACTCGTCCGGCGCGACCAGCGCGGCGAGCAGCGTCGCGCCCGCGGCCGTGCCGGCCGCCACCACCGTCGCCCGCAGCCGCCGCGTGACGAGCAGGTAGAGGATGAAGACGCCGGGCGTCAGCTTGATCGCCGTCGCCAGCCCGACACCGATCCCCGCGAACCGGCTGCCGCGGCGCACCAGGAACACCGCGTCAGCCAGGACCAGCATCAGCAGCACCGCGTTGACCTGGCCGAACATGAACGTCTCGCGCATCGGTTCGAACGCGGCCGCCAGGCACGCCGCGACCCCCACCGCGAACCAGACCGGCCAGCCCTGTCCGCGGGCGAGGGGGGCCACGAGCCAGTACAGGACGAGCCCGGTCGCGGCCACCGTGAGCACCGCGCTGGCCACGATCACCGCGTGCCAGGGCAGCGCCGCCATCGGCAGCATCGCGAGCGCCGCGAACGGCGGATAGGTGAAGCCGTACTCGGTACGCGGGCGCACGAAGTCGTAGAGCAGGCCGCCGTCATGGACCCAGTACTTCAGCGCGCCGTGGTAGACGTTGAGGTCGAAGAAGCCGCGGCGGGCGGTGACCAGCACCAGGAACGCCGCCACCGCGATGCCGAGGGCCACGAGGAAGAGCACGTGGTACGCGGTGCGCCGGTGCATCGCTGCTGGTGACCTCCCGTTCTGCTGGTGACCTCCCGGTTCGCTTCGCTCGACCCCGGTCCGAATACCCTTTGCTCTCGTGGCCATCGGATATGTCCGGCCAGCGCGCGCCAGCGACGCCGCCGAGATCGCCCGCATCCAGCTCGCGACCTGGCGGGTCGCCTACCGCCGGATCATGCCAGCCCGAGCGCTCGACCGACTCGACGAGGGCTGGATGGCCCAGCGCTGGCTGACCGCTATCGAGGCCCCGCCCACGGACCGGCACCGGGTGCTCGTCGCGGTGGAACAGGCCGAGCAAGCCTATCTGGTCGGTTTCGCCGCGATCGGACCGGCCGACGAGGCCGCGTTCGCGCCCGGCGAGGATGCGCTTCCCGACACCGTCGCCGCGTTCACCGACCTGCTGGTCGAACCGCGGTGGGGTCGACGGGGCCACGGCAGCCGGCTGCTCGCGGCGAGCGTCGACCTGTGGCGCGGTGACGGCTTCGCCACCGCGCTCGCCTGGGCGTACCAGGGGGACGTGGCGACCCAGAAGTTCCTGACCTCGGCCGGCTGGCGGCCCGACGGCGCGACCCGGGCGCTGGACGTGGACGACCAGCTCATCCCGCAGCTGCGCCTGCACGTTGACCTCGGCGGAGCCGAGGTCGACGTGGCCTGAGTGGACGCTGATCCTGGGCGGCACACCCTCGTGCCCCATCGGTAGCGTGCCAGCATGCGACGGATCACGGTGATCACCGGCGGGGGGCGCGGCATCGGGGCGGCGACCGCCCGACGGCTCGCGGCGGACGGGCACGACGTGGTCGTCGGCTACCTCCGTGACCGTACCGCGGCCGAGGCCGTCGCCGAGTCGGTCGTCGCCGCCGGCCGCCGCTGCCTTGCGGTCCAGGTCGACACCACGGTGGAGGCGGACGTCGTCCGGCTCTTCGCCACCGCCGCGGCCGAACTCGGCCCCGTCACCGGCCTGGTCAACAACGCCGGCGTCACCAGTCCGCTCGGCCGGCTGGCCGATCTCACGTACGCCGATCTGCGCCGCGTCGTGGACGTCAACGTCATCGGCGCCGTGCTGTGCGCCCGTGAGGCGGTCCGCGCGATGACGGCCAGCGGCGTCCGACCGCCCGGGGGCGCCGCCATCGTCAACGTCTCCTCGTCCGCCGCGACGCTCGGCGCCCCCGACGAGTACGTGCACTACGCGGCCAGCAAAGCGGCCGTCGAGGCGCTGACCGTGGGGCTGGCCAAGGAGGTGGCCGCCGAGGGCATCCGCGTCAACGCCGTCGCGCCCGGCACCGTCCGTACCGACCTGCACGCGTTGTCCTCGCGAGACCCCGGACGGGTGGACCGGGTGGGCCCCACCACGCCGCTCGGCCGCGCCGGCGAACCGGACGAGATCGCCGCCGCCATCGCGTGGCTGCTGTCGCCGCAGGCGTCCTACACCACCGGGGCGGTCCTGCGGGTGGCCGGCGGCCGGTAGCTCAGTCGAGCAGGGAGCCCAGTCCCACGGTCAGGCCGGGGCGGCGCACCACCGAGCGGATCGCCAGCAGCACCCCCGGCATGAAGGAGCTGCGGTCGTACGAGTCGTGGCGGATCGTCAGCGTCTCCCCGGTGGTGCCGAACAGCACCTCCTGGTGCGCCACCAGGCCCGACGCGCGGACCGAGTGCACCCGCACCCCGTCCACGGTGGCGCCCCGGGCGCCGGCCACCTCGTCGGTGGTCGCGTCCGGCATCTCGCCCATGCCGGCGGCGGCGCGGGCCTCGGCGATGAGGTGCGCGGTCCGCAGCGCCGTCCCGCTGGGCGCGTCGACCTTCTTCGGGTGGTGCTGTTCGATGATCTCCACCGACTCGAAGAAGCGGGCGGCGCGCACCGCGAACTCCATCATCAGCACGGCGCCGATGGCGAAGTTGGGCGCGATGATCACCCCGAGATCGGGCCGGCGCGACAGCCACGAGCGGACGCGGTCCAGCCGTTGGGGGGTGAAGCCGCTGGTGCCCACGACCGCGTTGATGCCCTGGTCGATGCACCAGTGCAGGTTGTCCATGACGATGTCGGGGCTGGTGAAGTCGACGACCACCTCGGCCCCGGCGTCGGCGACGTTGAACAGCCAGTCCCCCTTGTCGATCATCGCGACCAGCTCGAGGTCGTCCGCGGCGTCCACCGCCCGGCACACCTCACTGCCCATCCGCCCGCGCGCACCCAGCACACCGACCCGGATCGGCTCCCGCCCGTCAGCCATCACGCACCCCGATCGCGGAGAAGTCGTGGTCCTCGAAGGGCCCGATCACGGCCAGCGACATCGGGCGGGCGAGCACCTCGGCCGCCACGTCGCGGACCTCGTCGGGCGTCACGGCGTCCACCCTAGCCAGCAGGTCGTCGGTGCCGAGCAGTTCGTCGTAGAGCAACTCGCCCTTGCCGAGCCGGCTCATCCGGGAACCGGTGTCCTCCAGGCCCAGCACCAGCGATCCCTTGAGCATCCCCTTGCCGCGGGCGATCTCGGCATCGGTCACCCCGTGGGCGGCCACCGACGCGAGCTCGCCACGGATCAGGTCGAGCACCTCGTCCACCTTGCCCGGCGCGCAGCCCGCGTAGACGGCGAACAGCCCGCTGTCGGCGTACTGGGCGGTGTAGGAGTAGACCGAGTACGCCAGACCACGCCGCTCGCGGATCTCCTGGAACAGCCGGCTGGACATGCCGCCGCCGAGCGCGTTGTTCAGCACACCCAGCGCGAACCGCCGGGTATCCAGCCGGTGCAGGCCCGGGCAGCCCAGCACCACGTGGGCCTGCTCGGTGTCCTTCGCCCCGACGAGCACCCGTGGCGGCCGTACCGGCACCCGGCGGGCCGAGAAGCGGTGCGGCGCCGGCGCCGCCGGTGCATCGGACAGCCCCGCGGCGGCGAACGCCTCCCGTACCTGCCGCACGACCCGCCCGTGCTCCAGGTTCCCGGCCGCCGCGACCACGATGGACGGCGGCCGGTAGCGCCGGCGGTAGAACGAGCGGATCTGTGCCCGGGTCATCGGCGAGATCGTCTCCGGGCTGCCGGAGATCGGCCGGCCGAGCGGATGGGTGCCGTAGACGGCGCGGGCGAAGAGGTCGTGCACCTGGTCGCCGGGCTCGTCGTCGTGCATCGCGATCTCTTCGAGGATCACGCCGCGCTCGGTCTCCACGTCAACTTCGGCCAGCACCGAGTCGGCCACGAGGTCGCAGACCACGTCGATGGCCAGCGGCAGGTCGGTGTCGAGCACCCGCGCGTAGTAGCAGGTGTACTCGCGGGCGGTGAAGGCGTTGGTGTCGCCGCCCACCGCCTCGATCGCCGACGAGATGTCCAGGGCGGAGCGCTTGCGGGTCCCCTTGAACAGCAGGTGCTCGAGGAAGTGGGAAACCCCGGCGAGGTGGGGCGGCTCGTCCCGCGAGCCGACGCCCACCCAGATCCCGAACGACACGCTGCGCATGGCCGGGATCGACTCGGTGAGGATCCGCAGCCCGTTGGGCAGGACGGTACGTCGTACGGTCCCGCCCAACGGATCAGCGGCTATGGTCCGGGTCCTCGCCCGGGGGGTGCGGTCGACCATGGACGCGGATCGTCATCCGGGGTCAGCGGTCGCGGTGCCGGCGACGGCGCAGCTCGCCGCCCTCACCGACCGCCTGCGGGCCCTGCTCGCGGTCCCGGCCCGGGCCGCGCTCGCCGCGGCCCCGGTCACCCCGCGGCCCACGGTCGCCGCGGTCCCGCCCGGCGGGGCGCTCCGCCTCGGCCGCCGGAGCCGCTTCACCCTCGGCGCCCACCTTGTCGAGGTAGATCTTGCCGCGGTTGTCGATGTCCGCGATCTGCACCTCGACCTTGTCGCCGACGTTGAGGTAGTCCTCGACCTTCTCGATCCGCTTGCCGTTGCCGACCTTGGAGATGTGCAGCAGCCCGTCGCGGCCGGGCAGGAGCGAGACGAACGCGCCGAACGGGGCGGTCTTGACGACCGTCCCGAGGAACCGGTCGCCCACCTTGGGCAGGGTCGGGTTGGCGATCGCGTTGATGCGGTCGACCGCCGCCTGCGCCGACGGTCCGTCGAGCGCGCCGACGTAGATCGTGCCGTCGTCCTCGATGGTGATCTCGGCACCGGTCTCGTCCTGGATCGCGTTGATCGTCTGCCCCTTCGGGCCGATGACCATACCGATCTTGTCGACCGGGATGTGGATCGTGGTGACCCGCGGGGCGTACTGGGACATGCCGGCCGGCGAGGAGATGGCCTCCGTCATCACGTCCAGGATCGTCTGGCGGGCGTCGTGGGCCTGCTGGAGCGCGGCGGCCAGCACCTCGGACGGGATGCCGTCCAGCTTGGTGTCCAACTGCAGCGCGGTCACGAAGTCCCGGGTGCCGGCGACCTTGAAGTCCATGTCCCCGAACGCGTCCTCGGCGCCGAGGATGTCGGTCAGCGTGACGAACTCGGTCCGGCCGTCGACCTCGTCGGAGATCAGGCCCATCGCGATGCCGGCCACGGGCGCCTTGAGCGGCACCCCGGCCGACAGCAGCGACATCGTCGACGCGCACACCGACCCCATCGACGTCGAGCCGTTGGAGCCCAGCGCCTCGGAGACCTGCCGGATCGCGTACGGGAACTCCTCGCGCGACGGCAGCACCGGGATCAGCGCCCGCTCCGCCAGCGCGCCGTGGCCGATCTCGCGGCGCTTCGGCGCCCCGACCCGCCCGGTCTCCCCGGTCGAGTACGGCGGGAAGTTGTAGTTGTGCATGTAGCGCTTGGTCTTCTGCGGGGAGAGCGTGTCCAGCGTCTGCTCCATGCGCAGCATGTTCAGCGTGGTCACGCCGAGGATCTGGGTCTCGCCCCGCTCGAACAGCGCCGACCCGTGCACCCGCGGCAGCACCTGCACCTCGGCGGTGAGCGGGCGGATGTCGCGCGGTCCGCGTCCGTCGATGCGGACCTGGTCGCGCAGCACCCGGGCGCGCACCTGCTGCTTGGTCAGCGCCCGGAACGCGGCGCCGATCTCCTTCTCCCGGCCCTCGAAGTCCGCCGCGAGCCGGTTGAAGACCGCCTCGCGGATGCGGTCCAGCGCGTCCTCGCGCTCGGCCTTGCCGGCGATGCGCAGCGCCTGGGCGACCTCGTCGGCCGCGGTCGCCTCGACCGCGGCGTAGGTGTCGTCCTGGTAGTCGAGGAAGAGCGGGAACTCCGCGGTCGGCTTCGCGGCCAGGGCCGCCAGGGCGTCCTGGGCCCGGCACAGCTCCCGGATCGCGGGCTTGGCCGCCTCCAGGCCGCTGGCCACGACCTCCTCGGTGGGCGGGGTCGCACCGGCGGCCACCAGCGCGACGGTGTGCTCGGTGGCCTCCGCCTCGACCATCATGATCGCGACTTCCCCGTCGGGCCGCACCCGGCCGGCGACGACCATGTCGAACGTCGCCCGCTCCAGCTCCTCGTTGGTCGGGAAGGCCACCCACTCCCCCTCCACGTGCGCCATGCGGGTGGCGCCGATCGGGCCGGAGAACGGCAGGCCGGCCAGCTTGGTCGACATCGACGCGGCGTTGATCGCCACCACGTCATACTGGTGCTGCGGGTCGAGCGCGAGCACGGTCGCGACGATCTGCACCTCGTTGCGCAGGCCCTTGACGAACGAGGGCCGCAGCGGGCGGTCGATCAGCCGGCAGGTGAGGATAGCGTCCTCGCTGGGGCGGCCCTCCCGGCGGAAGAACGAGCCGGGGATGCGCCCGGCCGCGTACATCCGCTCCTCCACGTCGACGGTGAGCGGGAAGAAGTCGAACTGCTCCCGCGGCTGTTTGCTGGCGGTGGTGGCGGAGAGCACGACGGTGTCCTCGAGCTGGGCGAGGGCGGAGCCGGCCGCCTGGCGGGCGAGCCGACCGGTGGAGAAGACGATCTGGCGGGTGCCGAACCGGCCGTTGTCGATCGTCGCCGTGCTGTGATGGCTACCGAGAGTGGTTTGCTCGGTCATCTGACTGTGATGCTCCTTCAGGTCGGCGGCACGACCTGCAGGGAGCCTGCCGCGCGTCGGTCTTCGATCGAAGCCCCCGGATCCGATGCCCCGGAAGCCACTACCGAGGACCGACCGCAGACGCGGTTCCCGGTTGGGTAGGTCGTACCGGTCTGGATGGTGAAACGGGGGAGCGACCGTGCGGTCGCTCCCCCGTTTCTCACCGCCGCAGGCCGAGTCGCTCGATGAGCGACCGGTAGCGGTTGATGTCCTTCTTTTGCAGGTAGTTGAGCAGCCGGCGCCGGCGGCCGACGAGCAGCAGCAGCCCGCGACGGCTGTGGTGGTCGTGCTTGTGCACCTTCAGGTGCTCGGTCAGGTCCGAGATCCGCTTGGTCAGCACGGCCACCTGGACTTCGGGCGAGCCGGTGTCGCCCTCCGCCGTGGCGTACTCTTTGATGATCTTGTTCTTGGTCTCTGTGTCGAGCGCCATGTTCTCCCTGTTCCATCGGGGTGTGCGGCCGCGCACCCACGGCGTCGAGCAGGTACGCGCAGCCGTGCCGGTCACCCGGCATCCTGACCAGGCTACCAGCCCG
>VSCG01000069.1:0-16349 GCA_047459115.1 Micromonosporaceae bacterium | reverse complement strand
TTGGCCCCGAAGTCATGGTAGTGCGGGCTGGGTCCGTGGCCCTGGTCGTAGACCCATACGCCGGCGGCGGCCAACCCGGCCAGCGGGGCGCCACGGGTGCCCGCCAACAGGCCCGCGGAGTACGGGTTGCCGACGGCGTTGGAGACCGGGTCGTCGGGGGCGGAGCCGGCCCATACGTGCCGGGGATCGGCCATCAGCTCGCTGGCGTGGTCGGCGTGGGTGCCCGGGCTGCCGGCGGTGACGATGTCGTCGACCTGGAGCCGGCCGGTCAACGCGGCCTCACCCACCACCGTGGAACCGTAGGAGTGGCCGATGGCGGTCACGTGGTACGAGCCGTCTCCATGGGTGGCGCGGAGCCCTTCGACGAACTGGTTCAACGGTTCCGCCCCCTGTCGGGAACGCTCCGAGAGCACCACGGACAGGTCGGTCTCGGGCGCGTCGTAGCCGAGCCACATGACCGTCGAGACATCACCCGGCGCTGGTGTCAACTCATCGGCCTCCTGCTGCAGGTGCAGCACCCGCTCCACGTTGTCGAGTGTGCTGTCCATGGTCGTGCCCATGCCCGGCACCCACACCGTGGTGTGGCGGGCGGTGTCCGGATCTCCGACCGCAATGATCACCTTCCCGTCACCGGCCGCGTCGACCCCCAGCAGCAGGCCCTGGCTGCCCACCTTGGCCAGGGCCGCGTCGACCTTGGCCAAGGAGGCCTGCTCGGCCTTGATCTGCTCGAGTTCGCGGGTGAGCGCGTCCAGCTCACTGGGGAGCTTGAGCGGCAGCGGCAGGCGGTCCAGGAAGTCCTCAAGGTACTCCTCGAGGGGGTTCCGGAGGAACGGGAAGTCCCCGAGGAGTCCCAGACGCGACCGCAGTTCCTCGATGCGCCGGAGGAGTTCGTCCTCCCGCCGTTGCAGGTCGTCCTTCATTCGGGCCAGCCAGAGCCGGTTGGCGGTGTCCCGAGCGCTGGCCGGGACACCGTCGAGCCACCCCACCAGCTCCGGATAGTCGGCGATGACCTGCTCCTGCTGCTCCGGCGTCAGACTGAGCCACCACTGGTTGACCGCCTCCGGCGGCCGGACCCGCTGCCGCTCCACCTCGTCGCGGGTGATCTCCCGTGCGCGGAAGCCGCCGAACCCGACGTGCTCGTCGGGCAGGTTCGCATGGATCGTGTCGCTGGTGGCGGCGTCCACGGCACGGGTGCGCCGCACCAGCGCATGCAGGCATGCTGTGCGGCGGCACCCTGCGGCCACACGTGCTCGACGTCGCGCGTCGACCGGATGTACACCTCCGCAGCGTCGTCGAGGTCCTCGGCCAGCCCTCGCCACGCCTCCGCCGCCCGCCGGAAGGGCTCGGGGTCCGCCGCCAGCAGATCCCGCACGCGCACGGTCACACCGCCAACCGCCCGCCGTGGCGCAGCGCCTGCGCCGCATCCGCGTCGGCGCGCTCATAGGAGTCCGCGGCCGTCCGCATGTTGGAGGCCAACTCGTCGATCGACCTGGCCAGCCGGCTTGTGAAGGCGCCCCAGGCGGCGCAGGCGGTCGCCACGGCCGCCGCGGTCGCCCAACCCTCGACCGCCCCACCCGCAGCCAGGTCATGCTGCCGCGTCTGATGGGCTTCGCCGACGGCCAGCGACACCTCCGTCACTGACGCGGCCAGGGCCCGCAACCGCTCCACATCGACATGCAGCATCAACAGCTCCCCAGTGGCCGCTCTGGCCGAGCGCAGAACCCGACCGTATTAACATATGTAACGCTGTGCTCGATGGTCTGTCCGCCGTGATCGGGCTGCTCGCCCGCTCGCCGGGCGCGGCCAGCGGCTTCACCTTCTTCGTGCTGTTCCTGCCCTAGCTGAGCAGGGCGTCGTGCCGATCGACACGATGCCGTCGTGGATCCATGGGTTCGCCAACCACCAGCCGGTCACTGCGGCGTCAGGCGCAGGACATCCCCCGGTCGCACGCCCAGCACCACCGCCGCCCGGCCACCGTTGACGGCCACGGCCACCCGGTCGGCGGAGTCCACGTACACCACCAGCCCGCCGGGGGACGCGTCGGCGAAGGTAGTGCCCCGCAGCGCGGGGATGTCACCCACGCGCAGGTGCTCACCGAGGCCCGCCAGGTGTTCCGGCCCCGCCGCGAGCTGCACGTTGCCGAACCGGTCAACGGTCAGCACCTCCGCCTCGACCCAGCCCTCCCCGCGCTGCACGACCGGGTCGGGCAGCCGTACCAGGGTGGCCGGGTCGACGGCCGGGCCCGCGTCGGCAAGGTCGGCGCCTCGCGCCAGCCGGGCCGCGACCGGGGCGAACACGTCGCGGCCGTGGAAGGTGTGCGACACCGTGGCGGTGAACCACGCCGGGTTGGTCAGTTCGACAGCGTGCACGATGCCGCCGAGCGCGTCCGTGGCCGCCGGCAGCAGCCCGTTGTCGGGCCCCACCAGCACACCGTTCGGGGTCCGCAACGCCACCCCGCGGCGGGCCGTGCCGACGCCGGGATCGACCACCGCGACGTGCACCGCCGGTGGCAGGTGCGGCACGGCCTGCGCGAGCACGGCCGCGCCGCGCGGCACGTCGCCGGGGTCGACCAGATGGCTGACGTCGATGACCCGGGCGTGCGGCGCCAGCCGGGCGATCACCCCGTGGCACGCCGCGACGAAGCCGTCGGACAGGCCGTAGTCCGTGGTGAGGGTGATCCATTCGTAGCCGGCCATGGATCCGACCCTAGCCTGCCGGGCCGCGCGCCTGGCTCACCACGGCCTCCGCCGCCGCCGACCGGGCTCCGCGGGCCCAGCGCCGCCCGAACAGCCAGATCACCGGCAGCGTGCACAGCAGCGGACCCACCAGGGCGAACGGGCGGGTCACCCAGTACATGACCGTCACGTTCGGCGTCTGCTCGGGCCGGTACCAGCCGAGCAGCCAGAGGATGAACAGCGAGATCGCCATCCCCGTCGTGTGGAACAGGAACAGCGGCAGCGCGAACCGGTTGATCACCTCGTTGACGATGCGCCACCGCGGCCGGGCGAGCACCCGCTCCATCGCCGGCCGCACCAGTTCGACGAAGCCGACCTGGAACACCAGCAGCGCCACGATGACGAAGGTCGGCGGGGCCATGTTGGAGAACTTCTCGCCGGGCACACCGACCATCGAGCCGGGGTAGAGCCCGGAGGCGACCAGCCCGACGAGACCGAAGAGGCCGCCCCACAGCAGCGCCCAGGCGGTGCGCCTCGGGGCGTCCACGACGTTGCGGTAGAAGAAGCCGGCCTGGTGTGCCAGCCCCCAGACCAGCACCATGTTCAGCCACGCCACCTCGTCGTAGCCGTACCGGAACCGCAGCACGTCCACGCACATGGCGGCGCCGGCCAGCCACACCAGCACGAGCTGGCCGTACTCGCGGTGCAGCCACAGCGCCGCCGGCAGCAGCGCGATCAGCATGAGATAGACGGCGAGGAACCACAGCGGGCTCACGACGAGCAGGACGACCCGGCCCATGCCGGGCCAGCCGAAGTACGCCTGCGCGACGGCGCCGATGACCAACCAGACCACCAGCAGCGCCGCGGCGGGCACGGTGAGTCGACGCAGCCGGCGCACGACGAACGCGCGGAGGCTCACGCCGCGCTGGCGGGCCCGCTCCCAGGAGCGCAGGTGGGCGAACCCGCCGACGTAGAAGAACAGCGGCATCACCTGGAACAGCCAGGTGAGCAGCCAGAAGCCGCTCGTGAAGCCCAGCGGGCTGGTGGCGTGCGGCCCGTCGTCGTGCCACTGCAGGATGGTGAACGCCCAGTGCCACACCACGACGATGATCAGGCTGCTCGCCCGCAGCCAGTCCACGTACGCGTTGCGCTCGCCAGACGCGGTCATACGCCGCAGGATGCCAGGTCGGCCACCCGTTGCGCCGACCGGGGCGGACATCGCACCGGCCGGGGCCCGGGGGGCCGGGTTGGCGCGGGCGGATGAACCCTGGCAGGCTGGCCGGGTGCGTCTGTGTGTGTTCATCGAACCGCAGCTCGGGGCGTCCTACGAGGACCAGCTCGCCGTGGCGCGCCGCGCGGAGGAGTGCGGCTTCGACGGCTTCTTCCGCTCCGACCACTTCCTGACCATGGGTGCCCACGACGGACTGCCCGGCCCCACCGATGCCTGGGTGACGCTCGGGGCGCTGGGCCGGGAGACGTCGCGGATCCGGCTCGGCACGCTGGTGACCTCCGCGACGTTCCGGCCGCCCGGGCTGCTCGCCGTCTCGGTCGCCCAGGTGGACGCGATGAGCGGCGGGCGGGTCGAGCTGGGGCTCGGCACCGGCTGGTTCGAGGCGGAGCACCGCGCCTACGGGTTCCCGTTCCCGCCGCTCGCCGAGCGGTTCGACCGGCTCGCCGAGCAGTTGGAGATCGTCACCGGGCTGTGGTCGACGCCGGTGGGGGAGACGTTCACGTTCCACGGCACCCACTACGAGGTGACCGACTCGCCGGGCCTGCCGAAGCCCGTGCAGTCGCCGTACCCGCCGGTCATCGTCGGTGGCAAGGGCAAGCGCCGGACGGCGGCGCTGGCCGCGCGGTTCGCCGACGAGTACAACGTGCCGTTCGGCACCGTGGACGAGGTGCGCGACTGCTACGCCGCGGTGGCCGCGGCCTGCGCGGAGGCGGGTCGGGACGCCACCGGCCGCCGGCCGCTGACGCTCTCGGTGGCGCTCACCGTCGTGTGTGGACGCAACGATGCCGAGGTGCGCCGCCGCGCGGAGGCGATCGGCCGGTCGCCGGAGCAGGTGCGCACGTCTGGCCTGTGCGGCACGCCGGGTGAGGTCACCGACCGGATCGGCCAGTACGCCGAACTCGGCGCGTCGCGCATCTTCCTGCAGGTCATCGACATGAGCGACCTGGACCACCTGGATCTGATCGCGGCCGAGGTGGCACCGCGGCTCGGCTGACCGCGGGCCGCTTGGCCGTTCAGAAGGCGTGCGCGCGAGGGCCTGCCCGGGTTCAGCCGCGCAGGCGCAGGCCCCGGGGGGTGGGCCGGAACCCGGCGGCGGTGAGCGCGTCCGCCAGCGGTGACGTGTGGACGGCGGCGCCGTCGGCCCTCTCTACGGACAGCGCGCCGAGCGCCCCGGCGTGCACCGCATCGGCGAGCGCCTTCGCTGCCGCGGCGAGCGTCTCCGTGTCATCCACATAGGACAGCAGGGTCCGCCCGCCCCGCTCGACGTAGAGCACGAGTTCCCCGTCGCACAGCACCACCAGCGCCCCTGCCTTGCGCCCGGCGCGGTGTCCGGTCGTCGCCTCACCGCCCGCGTCCATCCCCCGCTCCGGCCACGGCAGGGCGGCGCCGTACGGGTTCGCGGGATCGGTCGCGGCCAGTACGGTCACACCACCGTCGCGCGACTCCTCGGGCCCGGCGCGCAGCCGGTCCACCGCGCCGGGCACGGCGAACTGCGCCGCGCCCAGGCCCGCCACGAAGTACCCGCGCCGAGCCGCCCCGCGCTCCTCCAGCGCGGCGAGCACCGGATAGACGGCGGCGAAGCCGCCGGGGACGCCCTCGGCGGCGACCGCGCCGCGGGTCACCACGCCGTGGCGGTCCAGCAGCGCGTCGGCGAGCGCGGCGGCCCGGCGGGTCGGGTCGGTGTCGCGCGCCGGCAGCGCGTACCAGCGGCCGGCCACGGTCGGCGGGCCGCTGCGCGAGGGCAGCACCGGGCGGCCGGGGCGCCGGTAGCGGGAGCGCGCCGGGGTCGGCCGCGACCGGTGCGCGCCCGACCCGCCGGCCAGCAGCGCGCGCAGCGGGGCGAGCGTGTCGTTGGACAGCCAGCTGGCCCAGACCAGATCCCAGACAGCGGCGGCGAGCGCCGCGTCGTCGGTGGCCTCGACCCGGTCCGCCAGCTGCCGGAAGAACAGCGCCTGCCCGTCGGCGAGCGCGTCGAGCACGGCCTGGTGCAGCGGGGTCAACGCCAGCCCGTCGTCCGGCGGCGGCAGCAGCAGCGGTGCGGCGTCGGCGTACACGAGCCGCACCCACCCGTCCCCGCCGGGGATGGACCCGCCGCCCGCCCAGAGCACCTCGCCGCTGGCGGTCAGCTCGTCCAGGTACGCCGGCGAGTAGTCGGCGACCCGGGCGGGCAGGATCAGGCGTTCCAGCGCGGACGCCGGTACCGGGGCGCCCTGCAGCTGTTCGACGGCGGCGGCGACCGCGTCGACGCCCCGGGCCGACGCGCCCACGTGCTGCCAGCGCGGCAGGAACGTGGCCAGGGCGCGCGGCGGCACCGGCTCGATCTCGCGGCGCAGCGCGGCGAGCGAGCGGCGGCGCAGCAACCGCAGCACCTCCACGTCACACCATTCGGTGCCCGCGCCGTCCGGCCGGAACTCGCCGGATGTCACCCGGCCGGCCACGGACAGCCGGCGCAGCGCCTGCTCGACGACGAAGACACCGAGCCCGAACCGGGCCGCGCAATCGGCGGCGAGAAACGGCCCGTGGGTGCGGGCGTAGCGGGCCACGAGATCGCCGAGCGGGTCGGCCACGGGTTCCAGGTACGCCGCCGGCACGCCCACCGGCAGCGCTACACCCAACGCATCGCGGACCCGGGCGGCGTCCTCGACCCCGATCCAGCGCTCCTGGCCGGCGATGCGCACCCGCAGCGCCCGGCGGGCTGCCGCCAGTTCGGCGAGCCACGCCGGATCGAC
This sequence comes from Micromonosporaceae bacterium, assembly GCA_047459115.1. Lineage (GTDB taxonomy): Bacteria > Actinomycetota > Actinomycetes > Mycobacteriales > Micromonosporaceae > VSCG01. The sequence goes on along the minus strand of VSCG01000069.1, from coordinate 9,714 downwards.
CCCCCGCTGCGCACACTCCACGTCGGACAGGTCGCCGAGGAGGCGCAGCAGCTCCGCGGTGTCCTCGGCGTCCCGGGGCTGCCGCTCGTCGGTCAGCCACTGCAGGCGGCGCTCGGTCTCGGCCACCACGGCCGGGTCGAGCAGCTCGCGCAGCTCGACGCGGCCGAGCAGCTCGCCGAGCAGCGTCGAGTCCAGCGCGAGCGCGGCCGCCCGGCGCTCGGCCAGCGGCGCGTCGCCCTCGTAGATGAACGCGCCGACGTACCCGAACAGCAGCGACCGCGCGAACGGCGACGGACGCGGGGTCTCGACCTCGACGAGCCGCGCCCGTCGGGCAGTCAGATCCCGCATCAGGGTCACCAGGCCGGGCATGTCGAACACGTCCTGCAGGCACTCGCGGGCCGCTTCCAGCGTGATGGGGAAGTCGGGGAACTCGCGGGCCACGTCGAGCAGTTGGGCGGCCCGCTGCCGCTGCTGCCACAGCGGCTGGCGGCGGCGGGGGTCGCGGCGGGGCAGCAGCAGCGCCCGGGCCGCGCACTCGCGGAACCGCGCCGCGAACAGGGCCGACCCGCCGACCGCCTCCTCCACGATGGAGGCGATCTCGTCGGGCTCGAACGCGACCAGTTCCGCGGTCGGCGCGGCGTCCAGGACCGCGGCGTCGAGCAGGTCGGGCAGCCGTACCACGATGCCGTCGTCGGCGGGCACGACCTGGGCGTCCACGCCGTACCGCTCGCGCAGCCGCGCCCCGATCGCCAGCGCCCAGGCGCCGTTGACCCGGGCGCCCAGCACCGAGTGCACGACCAGCCGCCAGTCGCCCAGCTCGTCGCGGAACCGCTCGACCACCACCGTGCGGTCGTCGGGCACGTGCCGGGTCGCCTCCCGCTGCTCACGCAGGTAGGCGACCAGGTTGCGGGCGGCCCGCTTGTCCAGCCCGCCCGCGCGCAGCGCATCGACCGCCTCCGCCTCGTCCTGGCGCGACAGCGCCCGCAGCCGCGCGCCGATCGCGCGGCCGAGTTCGGCCGGCCGCCCCGGCTGGTCGCCCTTCCAGAACGGCATCCGGGCGGGCGCGCCGGGCGCGGGGGAGACCAGCACCCGGTCGGGGGTGATCTCCTCGATGCGCCAGGAGGTGGAGCCGAGCAGGAACACGTCGCCCACCCGCGACTCGTACACCATCTCCTCGTCCAGTTCGCCCACCCGCGCCCCCTGGCGCGAACCGGCGAGGAACACGCCGAACAGGCCGCGGTCGGGGATGGTGCCGCCGCTGGTGACCGCGAGCCGCTGCGCGCCGGGCCGGGCGGTGAGCAGGTCGGCGGCCCGGTCCCAGACGAGCCGGGGGCGCAGCTCCGCGAAGGCAGTGGACGGGTAGCGGCCGGCGAGCATGTCGAGCACCGCGTGCAAGGCCGAGTCCGGCAGGTCGGTGAAGGGCGCCGCCCGGCGCACCAGGGCGGCCAGGTCGGCCACCCGCCACGGGTCCATCGCCACCATCGCGACGATCTGTTGGGCGAGCACGTCCAGCGGGTTGCGCGGGTAGCGCAGCTCCTCGATCGCGCCGTCGCGCATCCGCTCGGCCACGACCGCGCACCCGACGAGGTCGCCGCGGTGCTTGGGGAACACCACCCCGGTGGAGACCGCGCCCACCTGGTGGCCGGCGCGGCCCAGGCGCTGCAGGCCGGCCGCGACCGAGGGCGGGGTCTCGATCTGCACGACGAGGTCGACCGCCCCCATGTCGATGCCGAGCTCGAGGCTGGAGGTCGCCACGACCGCGGGCAGGTCGCCTGACTTGAGCGCCTCCTCGATGTGGCGGCGCTCCTCCTTGGAGACCGAGCCGTGGTGCGCACGGGCGACGACCGGCGCCGCTCCGCCGGTCGTCCCTGACTGTGCCATGACCTGCGCGGGCAGCCGCTCGATCACCGGCCGCTGCCCGGTCACCCGCTCGTGGGCCAGTTCGTTGAGCCGGGCGCACAGCCGCTCCGCCGACCGGCGTCCGTTGGTGAACACGATGGTCGAGCGGTGTGCCTGGATGAGGTCGAGCACCCGTTCCTCGACGGCCGGCCAGATCGAGGCCCGGGCGGGTGCGTCGGGGTCCGGCTCCGCCGGCTCGTCCAGGCGCGCCATGTCCTCGACCGGCACCTCCACGGTGACCTCGATGGTCTTGGCCGCCGGCGGTCGCACGATCTCGACCGGCTGCGCGCCGCCGAGGAACCGGGCCGCCTCCTCGAGCGGACGCACGGTGGCGGACAGGCCGATCCGCTGCGCGGGCCGGGCCAGCAGCGCGTCGAGCCGCTCCAGCGACAGCGCCAGGTGCGCCCCGCGTTTGGTCGCGGCCACCGCGTGCACCTCGTCGACGATGACCGTCTCCACGCCGCGCAGGGCCTCCCGGGCATTCGAGGTGAGCAGCAGGAACAGCGACTCCGGCGTGGTGATGAGGATGTCCGGCGGCGTGCGCGCGAACGCCCGCCGCTGGTCGGCTGGGGTGTCGCCGGTCCGGGTGCCGACCGTGATGTCGGGTGGCGCCAGGCCCAGGCGGACCGCCGCCTGCCGGATGCCGGCGAGCGGCGCGCGCAGGTTGCGCTCGACGTCGACGGCGAGCGCCTTGAGCGGGCTCACGTAGAGCACCCGGCACCGCCGGGCCGGATCGGTCGGTCCGGGCGCGGCCGCCAGCCGGTCGAGCGACCACAGAAAGGCGGCCAGGGTCTTGCCGGAGCCGGTGGGCGCGACGACGAGGACGTGCCGGCCCGCGGCGATCGCCCGCCACGCGCCCTCCTGGGCCGTGGTCGGTGCGGCGAACGCTCCCGCGAACCATGCCCGGGTCGCCGGCGTGAACTGCTCCAGCACGCCATCAATACTGCCGCTCAGGTAGGACGACGGCCGCCAGCGGACGCAGCGCGGCGCAGCGAGGGCGCGGTCCAGCGGCCGAGGGGTCACTCAGGAGGTACGACGTACGGCCAGCGGCGGAGTTCGCTTGCCAGGCACTCTTGCTGTTGGTTAGCGTCTGATCACGCAAAGCTACGGCAGGGGGCGGAATCGTGGGCGCGCAGCAGACACCGCGGCACGAATGCGACGTGCTGATCCGGCAGATCGACCGGCGGTTGGCAAGGCTGCGCACCGCCGCGAACGTGGACGCGGCGCTCGCCGAGCGCATCGCCGACGTGCTGCGCCGGCTCGTCGTGGACACCGCCCAGGCCAGCGCCGCCGACCGTGCCCGGGTGCGCGCCGCGGTCCACTACTTCCTCGTACGCCGGGCCGACGACGCCCGCGTCGTCAACCGGATCGTGCGCGACCTCGGCCACGCCGACCCCGGCCTGTCCGGCGACCCGGACGAGTTGCCGCTCGCGACAGGGTGACCGTGACGGGGTGACCGCGGCCGGGCCGGCCGGGCCGAGCGGGGATGGGCCGACTGGCCCGAGCGGGGATGGTCAGCCGAGCGTGCGGGGTCACCCGAGCGTGGCCGTCGCGAGCCGGACGCCGAAGCCCACGAACAGGGCCCCGACCCCGGTGGTCGCGCCGGCGGCGAGCCGGCGGCGACGGCGGAACTGCGCGGCGAGGAACGACCCGCCGAAGATCAGTCCGGTCAGGTACAGCGCGCTGATCACCTCGACGATCAGCGCGAGGACGAGGAACGACACCTCCGGGTGCGGGTACGTCGGGTCCACGAACTGGATGAAGAACGAGACGAAGAACAGGATCGCCTTGGGGTTGAGCAGGCTGATCAGCAGCGCCTTGCGGAACGGGCGCCGCGCGTCCTCGCCGGGCCGCTCGGCGGGCTGCTGGGTGGGCGCGGCCGCCGGGGTGCGCCACCGGCGCACCGCGTCGCGCACCAGGCCGATGCCGACCCAGGTCAGGTAGGCTCCGCCCGCGTACTTGATGACCATGAACAGCGGGGGATAGGCCCGCAGCAGGGACGCGATGCCGACCGCCGAGGCCGCCATGAGCACGGCGTCACCCAGGAACACCCCGCTCGCGGCCCGGTAACCGGCGCGCACCCCGTGACGGGCGGCGGTGGACAGCGTGAACAGCGAGTTCGGCCCGGGCAACAGGATGATCGCCACGGTGCCGAGCACGAACGTCCACAGGTCGGTGATGCCGAGCACGAGCGCCATTCTTCACCTCGCCGCCGGCGCGCCGCGAGCCGGTTTCGCTCCACGGGATGGCACCCGCCAGGGCGAGTGAGTCGGGCGCAGGTAGGCGGGGATCGGGGCGGTCACGCCGGGCGCCGGCTGCGGCGGTCCCGCGACCGTACGCAGCGGCACCACGCCTGCCCAGTGCGGCAGCGCCAGGTCGGCCTCGTCCTCTCCGGGCCCGCCGGTGCGCGCCTTCACCGAGACCTCGCGAAGCGGCAGGGCGAGCACCGCGGTCTCGGCCAGTTCCCTGCGGCTCGGCGCCCGGGTGTCCGCGGCCCGGCCGGCGCCGCCGACCTTGTCGACCAGGGCGGTGAGCACGAGCCGTTTCTCCGCCTCGTCGGTGACCAGCCGGGCGACGCCGTGGGCCACCACCGAGCGGTAGTTGACGCTGTGGTTGGCCTGGGAACGAGCGAGGACGAAGCCGTCGAGGAGCGTGACGGCGAGGCACACCGGCAGCCCGGTGGCGCGCGCGGCCAACAGCGGGCGGCTGCCCGTGGAGCCGTGCACGTAGACGGTGTCGTCGATGCGCACGTGCAGGGTGGGCAGCACCCGGGGCTCGCCGTCGACGACGAAGGCGAGGTGGCAGTAGAGCGCTTCGTCCAGGATCGCGTGCGCCCTGGCCGCCTGGTAGTCGATCCGCTCCCGGTGGCGGCTCGCCGTCGTGCGCCGGGTGACGGGGTACGTCATCGTGGCATCCTTTGTGCTAGTACAATACTGAAACTGTGGTAGTACGATATCAGCCCTCCGGTCGGACGTCAGCGGAGATCTCGGCGAGCGTCGAGGCCGGCGTGCGCGACGGCCGGCTGCCCCCGGGGTCGCCGCTGCCGCCGATCCGCGCCCTCGCCGACCGCCTCGGCGTCAGCCCCGCGACCGTCGCCGCCGCGTACCGGGCTCTGCGTCAGCGCGGTCTGGTGGAGACCGCCGGCCGGCACGGCACGCGGGTCCGGCCCCGGCCGCCCGTCGCCGGTGCCCGCACCGCCCTGCGGCTGCCCGTACCACCCGGGGTCCTGGACCTGAGCACCGGCGAGCCGGACCCCGCCCTGCTGCCGCGCCTGGGCCCGGCCCTGCGCCGCCTGGCCGCCGCCGCCGACGCCCCCGCGGGCTACGCGGACGCCGGTCCGGTCCCGGAGCTGATCGCGCTCGCCCGGCAGCGACTCGCCACCGACGGCCTGCCGATGCGCAACGCCGAGCTGACCGTCACCAACGGCGCGCTGGACGGGCTCGAACGGCTGCTCACCGCGCACCTGCGCCCCGGGGACCGGGTCGCCGTCGAGGATCCCGGCTGGGCCAACCTGCTCGACCTGCTCGCCGCGCTCGGCCTGGAGCCGCTGCCCGTACCCGTCGACGACGACGGCCCCACCGAGGCCGGCGTGCGCGCGGCCGTGGCGGCCGGCGCCCGGGCCCTGGTCGTGACCACCCGGGCGCAGAACCCGACCGGCGCCGCGCTGACCCGCGCCCGCGCCGAGGCGCTGCGTCGCGTGCTGCGCGACGCCGGCGACCTGCTGGTCATCGAGGACGACCACGCCGGCGAACTCGCCGAGGTGCCGCTGCACCCGCTCGCCGGCGTCACCGCCCACTGGGCGTTTCTCCGCTCGGTCTCCAAGCCGTACGGCCCGGACCTGCGCCTGGCCGTGCTCGCCGGCGACGACGCCACGGTCGGCCGGGTCGTGGGCCGGATGCGGCTCGGCGCCGGATGGGTCTCCACGCTGCTGCAACGCCTCGTCCTCGAGCTGTGGCGCGACGCGCGGGTGGCGGCGGCGGTACGCGGGGCGGCCGCGACCTACACCGCGCGGCGCGACGCCCTGCGCGAGGCGCTGCGCCACCGCGGCCTGCCCGCGCGCGGCCGCACCGGCCTCAACGTCTGGGTGCCGGTGCCCGACGAGACCGCCGTCGTGGCCCGGCTGCGCGACGACGGGTACGCCGTGGCGCCCGGCTCGCTGTACCGGATGGACGCCGCCCCCGGGATCCGGCTGACCGTCAGCGCCCTGCCCGACGACCGGGTCACCGCGGTGGCCGACGCGGTGGCCCGGGCCGTCGAGGGCCCCACCCGCCCGGGATTCGCCGCGTAGCCGCCGAGGCGTGGGTCAGACTGCGGGTATGTCCGCCGAGGAGTTCGTCCCGGACCGCGCCACGTCGATCGACGAGCTGGTCGTCGCGGCCCGGGCGTGCCGGGGCTGCCACCTGTACGAGAACGCCACGCAGACCGTGTTCGGCGACGGGCCGCCGAACGCCCGCGTGCTGTTCGTCGGCGAGCAGCCCGGCGACATCGAGGACCGCCACGGCGATCCGTTCGTGGGCCCGGCGGGCCGGCTGCTCGACCGGGCGATGACCGACGCCGGGCTGGAGCGGGAGGCGCGCTACCTCACCAACGCCGTCAAGCACTTCAAGTTCACCACCCGACCCCCGGGCAAGCGACGCATCCACCAGACGCCGGACCGCACCGAGATCGTGGCGTGCCGGCCCTGGCTGCTCGCCGAGTTCCGGCTGCTGCGCCCGGAGCTCGTCGTGGCGCTCGGCGCGATCGCCGCCAAGGCGCTGCTCGGCCCCTCGTTTCGGGTGACCCGGTCACGCGGGGTGCTCATGCCCTGGCCGGAATCGGCCCCCGAGCCCGAGGAGTTTCCGAGCTCCGGCGGCAACATCCTCGCCACGGTCCACCCGTCGTCGGTGCTGCGCGCCGAGGACCGGCACGGGGCGTACGACGCCTTCGTCGCCGACCTCCGGGTGGCGGCGAGTGCTCTGGGGTAGCGGGGGGCGACTACGCTCACGGAGGCGTGGTCACGGGGACCACGACAAAGGGGAGGATCTACGTGAAGATCAGAAAGCGGGCAGCGCTGGGCGTCGCGTTCCTCGCTGCGCTCACGTTCGTCGCCGGCTGCCAGGGCTCGAAGTCCACGCCGGGCGGTGGGGGCGCGGACAACCCGATTACCAAGTCCGCCTCTGAGGAACTCGCCGACGCGGTGAGGAAGCTCAACGAGAGCAGCTACGCGTTTGAAACGAAGCTCGGATCGATGGGTGAGAAGAGCGGCGTAGCCGACCCCGTCAACAAGGCAGTAAAGATGAACCTCGAACTGTCGGCCCAGGGTGTGCGGATCAACATCGACATGGTCGCTCTGGGCACCGACTACTACGTCAAGATGAATGGCCTGCCGCTGCCGGGTGTGGACTCGTCGAAGTACATGCACCTGGACGGCACCAAGATCAGCTCGCTGGCCAACCTCGGCATCGAGAACATCGTCGACCCGACGAACCTCGAGCACCTCGTCGAGCAGTTCGTCACCGTGGAGAAGTCCGGCGACGGCACCTTCAAGGGCACGATCGACCTCACCAAGGCTCCGGCCATGAACCAGGACCTCAGTTCGTTCGGCGACAAGGCGAAGGCCGCTCCCTTCGAGGCCACGGTTGACGCCGAGGGTCGGTTGACCTCGCTGAAGGCGACGATCTCCACCACTGACTCCATGCCGGAGATGGAGTGGACGACCACCTACTCCGACTTCGGCAGCGCCCCCAAGATCGAAAAGCCGGCGGACAGCGAAATCACGCAGGCTCCGCCCCAGTTGACCGCGATTCTGGGCGGCTGACAGTCCTTCGCACGTGCCTCAGCCGGGGCCGCAGCGCGGCCCCGGCTGAGGCACACTGCCAGGATGGAGCAGCATCTCTACGAGCCGGTGCATGAGGAGTTCCGCGCCCTGTGCCGGCAGTTTCTGGCCCGCGAGGTCGTGCCGTTGCACGACGAGTGGGAGCGGGCGGGCCTGGTGGACCGCGAGGTCTGGCGCAAAGCCGGCGCGGCCGGCCTGCTCGGGCTGGACGTGGACGAGAAGTACGGTGGGGCCGGGCAGCAGGACTTCCGGTTCAACGCGGTACTCGTCGAGGAGATCATCGCCGCGGGCGCGTCCGGGCTCGGGTTCGGCCTGCACAACGACGTCGTCGCCCCGTACCTGACCGACCTGACCACCGACCTGCAGAAGGCCCGGTGGCTGCCGGGCTTCTGCTCGGGGGAGCTGATCACCGCGATCGCCATGAGCGAGCCCGGCGCCGGGTCGGACCTGGCCGGGGTGCGCACCACCGCGGTGCGCGACGGCGACGAGTACGTGATCAACGGGCAGAAGACCTTCATCACCAACGGCGAGCACGCGGACCTGGTCATCGTCGTGGTCAAGACCGCGCCGGACCAGGGCGCGCACGGCGTCAGCCTGATCGCGGTCGAACGCGACACCCCCGGTTTCATCCGCGGGCGACGCCTGGACAAGGTGGGGCTGCGGGCCAACGACACCGCCGAACTGTTCTTCCACGACTGCCGGGTGCCGGCCGACAACCTCATCGGGACCGAGAACCACGGCTTCTACCACCTCATGGCCAACCTGCCCCGCGAGCGGCTGAGCATCGCGGTCGCCGCGGTCGCCGCGGCCGAGCGGATGCTGGCGATGACCCTGGAGTACGCCCGCACGCGCGAGGCGTTCGGCCGCCCGATCGGCCGGTTCCAGCACAACCGCTTCCTGCTCGCCGAACTCGACACCGAGGTCACGATCGCCCGTACCTTCCTCAACCACTGCATCGCGGAGTTCAACGCGGGGCGGCTGTCGGTGGCGGACGCGGCGAAGGCCAAGTGGTGGACGACCGAACTGCAGACCAAGGTCGCCGACCGCTGCGTGCAGCTGCACGGCGGGTACGGCTACATGCGCGAGTACCCGATCGCCAAGGCGTGGCTGGACAGCCGGGTCCAGACCATCTACGGCGGAACCACCGAGATCATGAAGGAGATCATCGGGCGCTCGCTCGGGCTGTGACGTGAGCGGGCTGTGAAAGGATGGCTCCCCGGGCCGCCAGCGGGCGCGGCGTGACGCGTCCACTCCAGCGGCCGAATCAGGAGGTCACCGTGGTCGCACCCGTTACCGCCCCGCAGACCGGCGCCGATCCCGCCCCGCGGGCGGCCGTCGATCCCGCACGCGTCCAGCGGCGTACCCTCGCGCTGCTGTTCAACACCCAGGTCATCGGCGGCGTCGGGGTCGCGGTCGGCATCGCGGTCGGCGCCCTGCTCGCCAAGGACCTCGCCGGCACCGCCCTGTCCGGGGTCGCGCAGAGCAGCGCCGTGGTCGGTGGCGCGCTGCTGGCCATCCCCGTGACCCGGGTCATCCAGGCCCGCGGCCGGCGGCCGGGGCTCGCGCTGGCGTACGCGGCCGGTGCCCTCGGCGCCGTCCTCGTCGTGCTCGCGGCGGTGACCCGGTCGGTGCCGGCGCTGTTCGCCGGCATGTTCCTGTTCGGCGGCGGCACCGCGGCCAACCTCCAGGCCCGGTACGCCGCCGTCGACCTGGCCACGCCCGAGCGGCGCGGCCGCCAACTCTCGCTCATCGTCTGGGCGACGACGATCGGTGCGGTCGCCGGGCCCAACCTCGCCCCGCTCGCCGGGTCTGCGGTGGCCGGGTTCGGGCTGGGCGAGTTGGCCGGCCCGTTCGCGTTCAGCGCGGTCGCGTTCGCGCTCGCGGCCGGCGTACTGCTGCTGTGGCTGCGGCCCGACCCGCTGCTGGTCGCGCGCGGCCTCGCGGCGACGCCGGTGTCTGGGGCGGGGCAGCGGCGGCCGGGGCTGCGGGACGGGCTGCGG
>VSCG01000068.1:0-16595 GCA_047459115.1 Micromonosporaceae bacterium | reverse complement strand
CCAACCGACCACACTCGCTGCCTGACCCCGGGGTTGACAAAGGGTGTCTCATCGGATCGCCTCCCGCTTCGGCACGACGAACACGACCGCCACCGGGAACCGGTGCGGCTTGGGATCGCGGTAGCGGGCCGCCACCGCCGCCACCTCGCGGTCCCGTTCCGCGGCCAGCCCGGCGAGGCGCTCCTCCCAGGACTGGCGGTCCCTGCGGTACTGGGCGAGCTCCTCCTTGCTCTTCTCCACCTCGAGCCGGCTGAACAGCGCGTCCTCCTCGTCGGTCGCCAGGGCGCCGCGCAGGGTCGCCGCGAACTGGTCGAAGTTGTCGATGATGCGCCGCCGCTCGGCCTCCTGCCGCTGGGCGAGCTTGCGCTCCAGCGACTCGCGCCGGGTCGCGGTACGCCAGTCGATCGCGGCGAGCAGCCCGTCCGCGATGCGGTCCCAGCGGGCCGCGACCCGCTTCCACACCACATCCGACACCGGCGTGCCGGAGGTCAGCGCCCGGTCGAGGATGCCGCCGAGCACCGTGAGGTTCTCCAGCCGGCGGAACCGGCCGTGCTCCGGCGCCCAGCCGCCGGCGTAGAGGACCTCCTCGTGCAGCCGCACCCCGTCCGCGCCGACCAGCACGAACCGCGCGTACGCCCCGACCAGCACGTCCTCGAGCGCCGGGTCGTCGCTGACCACCGCGGTGACCCGGTGCAGGCCGATGTCGCTGTTGGACACCGCGGCGCGCAGCAGCCGGGTGGACATGGCGACGAGCGGGTGGTTCAGGTGGGCGAGCACCACCGGGACGCTGCGGGCAGCCAGCTCGCGGGCAAGGTCCGGGTCGAAGGTGACCGGCAGTTGGCGCGGCGGCTCGCCGGGGCGCTCCAGCTTCTCGGTGAGCCCGACCGTCGCCCGCTGCCACGAACCGGTCAGCGGCGGCACGACGTGCAGCCCGTCGACCGGGTACCGGTCGTCGAGGTGCCGGCGCAGCGGCTGCTGGCGGGCGAGCTCCAAAGCGGTGTCCACCACCCGTTTGACGGCAGCCGGGGTGATGTCGAGTTCCCGCACCGTCTCGTCGAGGTTGCCACGCAGCCGGCGGACCTGCTCCCCAACGTTGGACTCGGTCGGCAGGTTCTCCGCCTCCTTCGGGCGCTCGGCGGTGACCGTGTCGATGTCAACCTGCTGGCCGAGCATCCGGCGCTGCACCGCATCGGAGAGCACCGCGTTCACCGACCCCAGGTCGGCCTCCATCTGGGCGACCTTCGTCGCGACCCGGGCCAGGAACTCCAGGTCCGCCTCGAAGCTGTCGACCGGCCCGCCGAAGCCGGTGCCCACGAAGTGGTACACCTCGGGCGTCCTCGTCTGCCCGTACCGGTCGATGCGGCCGATGCGCTGCTCCAGCTTGTTCGGGTTGAACGGGATGTCGTAGTTGACCAGCCGGTGGCAGTGCCGCTGCAGGTCGATGCCTTCGCTGGCGGCGTCGGTGGCGAGCAGGATGCGCACCGGGTGCTCGGTCGGGTCGGCCTGGAACGCCAGCCGCAGCTGCTCGCGCTCCTCGGCCGCCATGCCGCCGTGCATGAGGGCGAGCCCTTCGCCGCCCAGGCCCTCCTGGCGCAGCAGTTCGGCCAGCCACAGCTGCGTGTCGCGGTACTCGGTGAACACCACGACCCGCTCGTTGGTCCAGTGGTTGCCGTCCGGCTTGCAGACCGCGGCGAGGTAGTCGATCAGCTTGCGGGCCTTCGCGTCCGGCTGCGCCTCGTGCGACAGCGCCCAGTCGAGCATCCGCTGCAGCAGGGCGACCTCGTCGTCGCTCGCGTCCGGCTGCATCGGGCGCACCCGGCCCAGCGCGTCGTCCTCCGCCTCGGCGAGCTGCTCGTCGTCGTAGGTGGCGATGTCGTCCCAGTACTCGTCGAGCCACTCCGGGATGTCGTCGCCGGCCATCAGCGACGGCGAGCCCTTCCTGCTCTGCAGCGTGTCGAGGTACACCCCGACGGTGTGGGCGAACGCGGCCGGGCTGGAGAACAACCGCTTCTTGAGCAGCAGGGTCACCAGATCGGTCGCCTTGCGCCCGCGCCGCGAGGTGAGCTTCCTGCGCCGCAGCTCCGCGAACTGCTTGAGCAGGCCGTGGATCTCCCGCTCGCTGTCCGGGTACTCGACGGGGATCGCCTTCGGGTGCCGCGGCGGGAACTGCGGCGTGCCGTCGGCCCGGACGATGTCGCGCTTGAGCCGACGCACCACGGTGTCACGCACCGCGGCCCGGTCCGGCTCGACGCCGCGGGCGAACCGCTGGTTGTCCAGGATCTCCAGCAGCGCGGTGAACGACGACAGGTACCCGTTGTGCGGGGTGGCGGACAGGAACAGCCGGTGGGTGAAGTGCGGGGCCAGCCTGCGGATCAGCTTGGTCTGCTGCGAGTCGACGGCGTACACCTGCTTCGGCGCGGCCGGGGCGACGTGGTGCGCCTCGTCGAGGATCAGCAGGTCGAAGGTGCGCGGGTAGGTGGGCCCGTTGGCGGGCAGGACCTCGTCGAGCAGCCGCTGCGCCTTCTGCCCGCGCAGCCAAGGCAGGCTGACGATGGCCAGCGGGTACACCTGGAACGGGTTGGCCGCCGAGCCGTGGGTGCGGCGGACCTCCGCGCACGTGGCGGCGTCGATGACGGTGAAGTCCAGGCCGAACTTCTCGGCCATCTCGTCGCGCCACTTCAGGGTCAGGCCCGCCGGGCAGACAATCATGACGCGGCGGGCGCGGTGGCGCAGCAGGAGCTCCAGGGCGACCAGGCCGGCCTCGATGGTCTTGCCGAGGCCGACGTCGTCGGCGAGCAGCAGGTTCACCCGCGGCGCGTCCACGGCGCGGGCGACCGGCTCCAACTGGTAGTCCTCGATCGCCACACCGGAGCGGAACGGGGCCTGCAGCGTCTTGACGTCGGCGGACGTGACCGCCGACCAGCGCACCGCGTCCAGGAACGCGGCGAGCCGCTCCGGCGGATCGAACCCGCCCTCGGTCACCTGCGGCAGCGCGCCGCTGGGCAGCACCCGCCGCCCGGGCTCCACCTCCCAGATGACGTCGAGCGTGTCGTTGTAGCGCCCGTCCTCGACGCTCTGCAGACTGACCAGCGTGCTGTCGCCTGCCGGCTCGACCTCGCTGACCACCCACCGCTGGCCGCGCACCGCGACCAGCGCGCCGATCGTCGGCTTCTCCGTCACTGCGCTCGGCACCGCACTCCCCTTCTTCGGCCGCGGCCGCCACCTGGAAACCGGACCACAGGAGTCCGGAGTGAGGAAGCGGTGTGAACTCTACTGCCAGCCGTGACGGAAGTCGAGTCTAAACCCTCGGCTGTGTATTGGATTTGCATCCGAACCGAATAACCCGATCGGAAACAGCCACCCACCTACCCCAGCAGCACGTCGCCTGGGTCGTGCTGGAAGAGGACCCGCTCGACCAGGTCCGCAGTCCACCGCGGCCCAGCCTGCGACAGCTGCTCGGCGGCTCGATGAAGGAAGGCCAGGTAAACCCGGTATCGGTAGGTCGACCAGCGGGGCCCCTGCCACAGCCCCGCCGGCTCGCGCCCGCCCGCGGCATACGGTTCGTCCCTGCGCCGGTCCCAGAACCATCTCATCCGTGCCGCCAGCCGCTTGTCGAGCACGATGGCTGGACACGGCATCGCCACCGCCTTCCCGGCGAAGTACAGGAACTTCGTGAAGAATGCCGGCCCGAGGTACCGCATGCGCCCCTTCTCGTTGAGGAGTTCGTAGGCACACCATGCAGAGGTGCCGAGGGCGTCCACCGAGGCCCCGAGTCGGCGTTCGATCTCGTTCCGGTCGGGCGCTGGCCCGCCGTCACGCCCTTTGAGCACCCAGGAGAGCCGTTGCGGCCCGATAGCGCGTTCGCCCCAATCCCACATGTACGCCGCGACCAGGAGCGGCAGTCACCGCTGCGCTTGACGGCACCTGCGGGCAACGTCCGTTACATCGCCTTGATTGAGCAATGTCAGACCGTCGATCTCGAGGTGCGGCTCGAGCACATCGAGGAAGGGTGTCCAGTCAGCCGGGTCCACGTCCACTGTGTGCGCCGCGACCAGGATTTCTGGATCGCCGTCGCCTCGACGCTTCGACACCTCCTCGCGCCGCTGGTCGAACCAGTCCAGTTCGTCGGCGCGAAGGCCATCGGCGATGGCCCCGGCGTCGAAGGGTGACGCATCCGGAATACCGCCCACCACCACCTCCGTTGTCGAGAGTCCGTGTCGCCCGCGCCACTCTCCCGGCCTCGAAATGCCTACAGCGGACGGCGCAGAGAACCCTCCACTAGGCGCGCGGACGGCCTCCTGACTCCGCCAACCCCTGCCCATTCCCGTTTCGGTCCGGAGTTGCCCCTCGCCATGGCAGGGCACTTTATCCGGATAGTGATAATAGACAGTTCGAGCGAACTCGTCGTGTATCCACTTCACACGTATCTACTATGCTCATCGAATACACAACCCTCGGACCACTCCGACGACAGCAGAAAGAAGATCTCGATGACGAACCCTCGCCCCGATGCACCCGCACCTGCTTCCCCGGCGACCGACCCAGTGACCACGTCAGCGCGCCCCACGAGCCGCGTCACCTCGCCGCTGCTCGTCGGCCTCATGGTGGTGGCCATCGCCCTCTGCGGGTTGGGCACGCTCGCCGCGATCCTCACTGAGGACACCGATGGCTCACCGACCGCGACCACCACCAGGAGTGCATCGGCATCCGCGTCAGCTCGTGCCACCGCCACCGCCACCGCTCGGGCAGCAAGCACTCCTCCCTCGACGGCACCCGTCGCACAGCCCAAGCCACTGCCGACTGACCAGGTCTTCAGTGGGCGCGGCGCCAAGGTCGTGAAGCTGAGCCTCGCCGAGGACTACCTGCACATCGCGAAGATCAGGCACACGGGTCGCAGCAACTTCTCGATCTGGAGCATCGATGCCGCGGGTGAGCGGCTGGACCTCCTGGTCAACGAAATCGGCAACTACGCCGGGGTACGGCCGCTGGACTTGAGCGAGGCACCGGCCGCTCTTCAGATCGAGGCAGACGGCTCGTGGCAGATCGAGATCCAGGTCGCGCAGAAGGCACCCCATTGGACCGGCGCCGCGTCCGGCAAGGGCTCGGCGGTCCTTCTGATCCCGGGCGGGACCCAGGGCATCACGGTCGTGAAGGCCACTCACAGCGGGCGCAGCAATTTCGTGATCTGGGTGTACGGCGAGGACTCGGACCTGCTGGTCAACGAGATCGGCAAGTACACGGGCGAAGTGCTGGTTCCGCCGGGGATGGTTCTCATCGAGATCGAGGCCGACGGTGCCTGGACCATTGAGAAGGTCGACTGAGGCGGGGGCCTGGTAGGCGTCCCCGCTAGCGATCCAGCTGGTCCTCGCCGTCGACCTGCTCGAGCACCGGGAACGGCTCCCGCGGCGCCGCCCCGGGGTCGGGAAGACCGGGACCTGCCTCCGGCGTGCGGGTCGGCTCGACCGGCGGGAGCATGCCCTGCCGCTCGGGCGGCTCCTCGGGTGGCTTGCCGGCGCGCCGCTCCCCGCGGCGCCCCTCGGTGACCGCGGTGACCTCGCTGCCCTCGTCCATGGGCGAGTCCTCGTCGACCCCCCACGGCGCGTCCGGCTGGTTGAGATCCTCGGCGGGCACCCGCAGCGCCTGCGGATCGGTGACCCTCGGGTCTGGATCCGTGACCCTCGATTCGGGGCCCGTCTCGCTCCCGCGCTCGCGCATGCCACCTCCCGCCGGCTGTCCTGACCGCTTCGCGATACCCGATTCCCCGGGTCGCCACACCTGCCGGTCCGACCGGCGATTGACACCCGCTCCACCGGCCGACGATGGTGGACGCATGGTCCGGATGATGCCCGGCCTGCCGAGCGCGCTCACCGGCGCCGCCGCGACCACCGCGGCGATCTTCTGGCTGCCGTGGTCGTACTACGGCATGATCACGATCGGGCTCACCCGGCTCCCCGGCTGGCACTGCTACGTGGTCGCGGCGGCCGCGCTTCACGTGCTCGTCGGCTACGCGCTGCTGGTCGGTAGGCGGGGGCGCTACCTTCTCACGGTCGGTACCGTGCTGGCCGTGGTCACCGCCGCCGCCGCGGTCACCGTCATGGAGCAGTACGACAACACGCGTGCCATCTTCAGCCCGGGCGCGATCGTTCCCGCCATCCTGCCCAACCGTGGCCCGGGCGGGTTCGCGGCGGTCCTCGGTGCCGTGCTCACCTGGCTCGCGCTGGCCCGGGCGCCGGGCCGGTGGAGGCGCGCACGATCAGCTCGTGGCCGGTGGAGCGGCGCCGGGGCCGGGCGGCCGGGGGTTTGAGCGCCATCTCCAGCGCCATCTCCCCCATGCCGGTCATCGGCAGCCGCACGGTGGTCAGGCTGGGCGCGAGGTCCGCCGCCACCGCCACGTCGTCGAACCCGGCGACGGAGACCTGCCGGGGCACGGCCACCCCGTGGGCGCGCAACGTGGCGAGCACGCCGATCGCCATCGCGTCGTTGAGCGCGATGATCGCGGTGGCGTCGGGGTGCTCGCGGAGGATCCGCTCGGCGGCCACGACCCCGCCGTCACGGGTGAAGTCCGTCTCGATGACGGGCACCTCCGCCCACGACAGACCGGCGGGCGCCAGGGCGGCGGCGATGCCGTCGAGCCGGTCGACGACGGTGGTCAGCCGACGCGGCCCGGCCACCACGGCGATCCGCCGGTGGCCGAGCGAGAGCACGTGCTCGGCGATGGTCTGCCCGGCCGGGCGGTTGTCGGGCAGCACGGCGTCCGCGGTCAGGTGGTGGCGGCCGATCACCGCCACCCGTCCGCCCGCTTCCTGGAACGCGGCCAGCTCCGCCTTCGCCTCGGCCTGCATGGCGGGGTCGGTGTATCCGGAGCTGGCGATGATGATGACGCCGACACGGTGCGCGATGAGGGTACGGATCTGACGCAGCTCCTGGACCGGGTCGCGGCCGGTGTGGCAGATCTGCACCATCAGGTCCTGCGTGCCGGCCAGCCGCAGCACGCCGCTCGCGATCTCCGAGAAGTACGGGTCGCCGATCTCGTGGACGATCAGCCCGACGGTCGAGGTGGGCCCCCCGGCCAGCGTCCGGGCGTACACGTTGGCCACGTACCCGAGCTCCCGGGCCACCTGGCGCACGTGCTCGGCGACCCGCTCGCTGACCCCCTCCCGGCCGGAGAGCGCCCGCGACGCCGTGGCGAGGGATACCCCGGCCCGCTCGGCCACGTCGGCCAGCCGCAGGGGTGCGTGGGGCCTGGACGTGCGGCGCGACCTGCCCACCGGCTCTCCCTCCACTCGATCCCGCAGTGGCTCTTGCCACATGCGCGCCAGTCAGCTTATTGTGCGAAAGCGCTTTCCGAAAGCGCTTCCGTAAGCCTACCGAGGAGCTACCCGATGAACGTAACCACCCGAGCGCGACGGGCCATGGTCGCGACCGCCGCGGCCGCCGCGCTCGCTCTCAGCGGGTGCAGCGCCGGCGACTCCGGCGACACGACCGACGATCCGATCGTCATCGGCATCTCCCTGCCGCTGACCGGCGACTTCTCCGAGCCCGGCAAGGGAGTGCAGCGCGGGTACGAGGCGTGGGCCAAGATCGTCAACGACAAGGGCGGCCTGCTGGGCCGCAAGGTCGAACTCAAGATTCTCGACGACCAGTCCAACGCCGACCGCATCGTGGCCGACTACGAGCAGCTCATCGGCAAGGACGGCGTGGACCTCGTCTTCGGCCCGTTCTCGACCCGGCTGGTCATCCCGGCGGCCCGCGTCGCCGAGGAGTACGGGATGCTGTTCGTCGAGCCCGCCGGGGCCGCGCCGGAGGTCTTCCAGCAGGGCTTCAAGAACCTGTTCTACGCCGCGCCGGCCGTCGCCGACGACCACTACAACCACCTCGCCGAGTACATCATCGGCATGCCCGCCGACCAGCGCCCGCAGACGGTCGCGTACGCCGCCATGGACGACCCGTTCGCCCAGGGCACCGCGTACGGCCTGAAGGCCAAGCTGGAGGAGGCCGGCATCCGCACCGTGGTGGACGAGGTCTATCCGCCGAACACCACCGACTTCAGCAGCATCGCCGCGAAGATCGCCGCGTCCAACGCGGACATGATCGTCGGCGGCACGCAGTACCAGGACGCGGTCAACCTGATCGTCGCCCTGCAGCAGTTGAACTACCAGCCGAAGCTCGCCGCGTTCTCCACCGCGCCGACCAACCCGGAGTTCGCCAAGGCGATCGGCAACAAGACCGAGGGGATCCTGGCGCCCACCGGCTACACCGACAAGGCCAGCTACCCGAGCAACGTCGAGTTCGTCGCCAAGTACAAGGAGATGTTCGGCACCGTGCCGAGCGAGGACGAGGCGAACGCGTACACCACCGGGCAGGTCGTCGCCGCGGCCGTCGAGGCGGTGGGCTGCGCCGAGCAGGGCGAGTGCCAGCAGAAGCTGGTGGAGTGGCTGCGCAAGAACACGGTCGAGACCGTGGTGGGGCCGCTCAGCTGGGACGAGACCGGCCGGCCACAGGGCGCGCACATGATCCAGCAGTACGTCGACGGCGAGATCCAGATCGTGCTGCCGGCCGAGGCCAAGGAAGCGGACCTCATCTACCCCAAGCCGAACTGGTGACCAGGTGATCTCCGGAAGTCTGCTGTTCCAGAGCCTGATCCTCGGGGTGCTGCTGGGAGGGCTGTACGCCCTCCTGGCAGCGGGCCTCACCCTGTACTTCGGCGTGATGCGGGTCGTGATGATCGCGCACTCCGCGTTCCTCATCCTCGCCGCCTACCTCGCCTGGTACTTCCACCGGCAGACCGGGCTCGACCCGCTGCTGTCCATGGTGGTGACCGCCCCGCTGTTCTTCGTCATCGGCGTGGCGATGCAGCGGCTGCTGATCACTCGGCTGCGGCCGGCGACCCGCACCATGATGTCGGTCCTGCTGACCTTCGCCATCGCGATCGGCATCGAGGGACTGCTCGGGTACGTCTTCACCGGCACCCACCGGCGCACCCAGTTGAGCTACAGCGGCGCGAGCTTCGAGCTGTTCGGGGCGCGGGTCGCGGTGGTGAAGCTGATCGCCTTCGGGCTGGCGGCCGCGGCGCTCGGCGGGCTCTTCCTGCTGCTGCGCAAGACCACGTTCGGCCAGGCGCTGCGCGCCACCATGCAGCACAAGGAGGCGGCGGAACTCGCCGGGATCGACACCGACCGCGTGGCCGGGTACGGCTTCGGGATCGGGCTGGCGACCGCCGCCGTCGGCGGGACCGCGATGGCGCTCGACGTCACCATCTACCCGTCACTGCACTGGCACTGGATCGGCCCGCTGATGGCGATCATCGTGGTCGGCGGGCTCGGTAGCGTGCCCGGCGCCGCGATCGCCGCCATGCTGCTCGGCGTGACGCAGAGCCTCCTGCAACTGCCGCTCGGCACGACCTGGGCGCAGACCATCTTCTACCTGGCCTTGTTCGCCACGCTGGTGTTCCGGCCCCAGGGCTTCTTCGGAGGTCGCCTTGCGCAGCGGTTCTGAATCCCGCCGCCGGATCGGCACCCTGGCGCGGCTGCTCGCCCTCGCCATCGGCACGGCGCTGGTGCTCTCCTTCCCGCAGGTGGCGCCCAACCCGTACGTGCTCTCCGCCGGTGTGGTCATCGTCAACTACGCGGTGCTCGCGACCTCGTGGAACCTGGTCGGCGGGTTCACCGGCTACATCTCGCTGGGCCACGGCGCCTACCTGGGGCTCGGTGCCTACGGCACCGGGCTGCTGGTCACCCGCGCCGACGTGCCGAGCTTCGTCGCGCTGGTCATCGCCGCCGCGATCGTGGCGGTGCTGGCCATCCCGATCGGCATCGCGTCGCTGCGCGTGCGCGGCGCGTCGTTCGTCATCGTCTCGATCGCGCTGGTGCTGATCCTGCTGCTGGTCTTCCAGAGCTGGGCGTCGTTCACCGGCGGATCCAACGGCCTGGTCGTGCCACGGCCGTTCCCCGGGCTGCGCCGGCCCGAGCACCACATGGTGTTCTTCTACCTGTTCTGTGCGCTGCTCGCCCTCGCCCTGCTCGCCTGGTGGATCATCGACCGGTCCCGGTTCGGGCTCGGGCTCAAGGCGATCCGCGAGGACGAGGACAAGGCGCAGGCGCTGGGCACGCCGACGTTCGCGTACAAGCTGGCCGCGTTCGTGGTGTCGGCGACGTTCACCGCGCTCGGCGGCGGCATGTACGCCCTGTGGTTCGGCGACCTCGACCCGATCTTCCAGTTCTCCATCCTGACCGGCGCCTACATGGTGCTGATGGCGCTGCTGGGCGGGGTGCGCCACCTGTTCGGCCCGGTGCTCGGCGCGCTCGTCGTCGGCTACGCGCTGGAGTACTTCAAGCTCGAGTACGGCGACACGCAGCTGCACCTGGTGGCGACCGGCGTGCTGCTCGGGCTCGTCGTGCTGTTCATGCCCGACGGGGTCATCCCCGCCGTGGCCGACCTGTACGCCCGGTTCTTCAAGCCCCAGGCCGCCTCGATCCGCGAGGTGAGCACGGCCGAGCTGCTCGCCCAGCGCGCCGCCGAGGCGGGTGCCCAGCCGGGCGGCGGCGACGGCGGGCCGGGCGGCGAGCCCGGCGGCACGTCCGTACCGACGAGCGCGGAGGCGAAGCGATGACGGCCGCGACCACATCGAGTCCGCCGGTGACCGACGGCCTGCGGACCGTCGGGCTGACCAAGACCTTCGGCGGGGTGACCGCCGTCGACGCCGCGACCGTCACCTTCCAGCACGGCAAGGTGAACGCGCTGATCGGGCCCAACGGCTCGGGCAAGACCACGTTCTTCAACTGCGTGACGGGCATGATCAAGCCCGACTCGGGCCGGGTGACCTACCGGGGCCGCGACATCACCGGTCACGCGCCGCACCGGATCGCCAAGGCGGGCATCGGGCGCAGCTTCCAGCTCTGCCGGATCTTCCCCCGCATGACCGTGCTGGAGAACGTCCTGGTCGCGGCGCGCCGCACCAGCCTGGGGGCGCTGCTCGGCAGTCCGCGTGGGCGGGCCGAGGTGGACCGGGCGCGCGGCTGGCTGACCCGGGTCGGCATCGAGCACCTCGCGGACGTGGAGGCGCGCAACCTCTCGTACGGGCAGCAGAAGCTGCTGGAACTCGCCGGGGTGCTGATGGGCGACCCGGAGACGATCCTGCTCGACGAGCCGGCCGGCGGGGTCAACCCGGCGCTGATCGAGCGGATCGGCACCCTGGTGCGCCAGCTCAACGCGGAGGGCCGGACGTTCCTGATCGTCGAGCACAACATGGACATGGTGATGAGCCTGTCCGACCACGTGATCGTGTTCGACCGGGGCCGGCCGATCGCGGAGGGTCCCCCATCGGTGATCCGGTCCGACCCGCGAGTCCTGGAGGCCTACCTTGGCGTCTGAGTACCTGCTCCAGCTCGAGGACGTGCAGGCCGGCTACGGACGGGCCGCCCTGGTGCTGCGCGGCCTGACGGTCCGGGTGCCGGCCGCGCAGATCGTCTGCCTGGTCGGGCCGAACGGGGCCGGCAAGTCCACTGTGCTGCGGGTGGCCAGCGGCCTGCTCAAGCCCCGTGCCGGGCGCATCCTCGTCCGCGGCGTCGACGTCACCGGCGAAGGACCGCGGCAACTGCTCGCCCGCGGCGTGGCGCACGTGCTGCAGGGGCACAGCGTCTTCCCCGAGATGACCGTCGCCGAGAACGTGCTGCTCGGCGCGTACACGGTCAAGGACAAGGCCGTCGTGCGTGACCGGGTGGAGTTCGTCAAGGAGCTGTTCCCGGTCGTCGCCGAGCGGTGGGAGTCGCTGGCCGGGCTGCTGTCCGGCGGCCAGCAGAAGCAGGTGGAGTTCGCCCGGTCGCTCATGGTCAGCCCGGACGTCGTGCTGCTCGACGAGCCGTCGATGGGTCTGGATCCGAAGACCACCAGCACGGTGTTCGAGCAGATCGTACGCATGCGCGACGCCGGCACGGCTGTGCTGCTGGTGGAGCAGAACGCCCGCCGCGCTCTGGAGAACGCCGACATCGGCTGCGTGCTCGACCTCGGCACCGTGCACATCTCCGGCCCTGCGCCCGACCTGCTGGCCGACCCCCGGCTCGGCGAGCTGTACCTCGGCGGCCGTCCGAGCGAGCCCACCCCGACACAGAAAAGGTAAGCGCGCATGAACGAACGCACGATCCGCATCATCATGAACGGCGTCACCGGCCGGATGGGGTACAACCAGCACCTGCTGCGGTCGGTGCTGGCCATTCGCGACGACGGGGGTGTGCTCCTGGCGGACGGCTCCCGACTGCAGGTGGAGCCGGTGCTGGTGGGCCGCAGCCGCGAGAAGCTCGCCCGGCTCGCCGCCGCGCACCACATCGCCGACTTCACCACGGACCTGGACGAGGCGCTCGCCGACGACCGCGCCAGCGTCTACTTCGACGCCCAGGTCACCAGTGCGCGGACGAAGGCGGTGCTCAAGGCGGTCGCGGCGGGCAAGCACATCTACGCCGAGAAGCCCATCGCCGAGTCGGTGGCCGAGGGCCGCGAGCTGGTGTCGGCGATCGGCGCCGCGGGCGTGGTCAACGGCGTCGTGCACGACAAGCTCTACCTGCCGGGCCTGCGCAAGCTCAAGCGGCTCGTGGACGCCGGCTTCTTCGGCCGGATCCTGTCGGTGCGCGGCGAGTTCGGCTACTGGGTCTTCGAGGGCGACCTGCTGCCGGCCCAGCGGCCGAGCTGGAACTACCGGGCCGAGGACGGCGGCGGCATGGTGCTGGACATGTTCTGCCACTGGAACTACATCCTGGAGAACCTGTTCGGCCGGGTGCGCGCGGTGACCGCCAAGGCCGTCACCCACATCCCCGAGCGCTGGGACGAGCAGGGCAACCGGTACGAGGCGACCGCCGACGACGCGGCGTACGCCATCTTCGAGCTCGACGGCGACGTGATCGCGCAGATCAACTCGTCGTGGGCGGTACGGGTGCACCGCGACGAGCTGGTGGAGTTCCAGGTGGACGGCACGCACGGGTCCGCGGTGGCCGGGCTGTTCGGGTGCAAGATCCAGCACCGGGTCCGCACCCCGCGGCCGGTGTGGAACCCCGACGTGCCCACCGATCAGGACTTCCGGTCGCAGTGGGAGCAGGTGCCGGACAACCAGCAGTTCGGCAACGGCTTCCGGGCGCAGTGGGAGCAATTCCTGTCCGATGTGCACGCGGGGCGGCCCCACCCGTACGACTTCGCCGCCGGGCTGCGCGGGCTGCAGGTGGTCGAGGCGGGACTGCGTTCCTCGGCCGAGGGCCGGCGGATCGAGATCGCCGGGGAGCAGTCGTGAGCGGCGGCAGCGTGCGCATCCCGGGCCCGGACGGCGGCTGGCGGACCGTGCGACTGCGCGAACCGCGGGACTGGGCCGAGCATCCGGCGCCGCACCGCAGCCGGGTGGCGTTCGCCGCCGCACACGTGATCGCCGACCCGCTCGGGGACAACGTGCCGGGCGCGCCCGCCGCGCTGGACTGGGACGCGACGCTGGCGTTCCGCCGGCACCTGTTCCGCTACGGGCTCGGCGTGGCCGAGGCGATGGACACCGCACAGCGCAACATGGGCCTGGACTGGCCCGCGGTACAGGAGCTGGTGCGCCGCAGCGCGGCACAGGCCCGCGAGGTCGGGGCGCGGATCGCCTCGGGCGCGGGCACCGACCACCGCGACGAGCTGCGCTCGCTCGACGACGTCATCGGCGCGTACGCCGAGCAGATCGAGGTCATAGAGGACGCGGGCTCGCAGGTGGTGCTGATGGCCTCCCGCCACCTGGCGCGGCTGGCCCGCGGCGCCGACGACTACCTGCGGGTCTACGACGCGCTGCTTCGCCAGGTGCGCGAACCGGTGATCCTGCACTGGCTCGGCGAGGCGTTCGACCCGCAGCTCGCCGGCTACTGGGGGTCGACCGACATCCCGACCGCGACGAAGACCTTCCTGGACCTCGTGGCCGCCCACGCGGCGAAGGTCGACGGGGTGAAGGTGTCGCTGCTCTCCGCCGAGCACGAGATCGGCCTGCGCGCCGAGCTTCCTGGCGGGGTGCGGCTGTACACCGGGGACGACTTCAACTACCCGCAGCTCATCCGCGGCGACGGCAGCCACCACTCCGACGCGCTGCTGGGCGCCTTCGCGGCGATCGCCCCGGCCGCGTCGGCCGCGCTCGCCGCACTCGACGAGGGCGATGTGGCGACGTACGACGCGGAGATGGCGCCGACGCTGCCGCTGTCCCGGCACATCTTCGCCGCGCCCACGTTCTACTACAAGACGGGCATCGCGTTCATGTCGTGGCTCGCCGGCCACCAGCCGGGGTTCGTCATGGTCGGCGGCCTGCAGTCCGCTCGGTCCGTGCCCCATCTGTGTCGGATCTTCGCGCTCGCCAACGACGCCCGGCTGCTGCCCGACCCGGACCTGGCCGCGCACCGGCTCGGCCTGCTGCTGCGGATGGCGGGTGTGGCATGAGCGATCCCCGGCTGGCGCGGCTGTCGCTCAACCAGCGGACGACCGCGAACTGGTCGCTGCGCGAGGCCATCGACGGCGCGGTCGCCGCGGGCCTGCGCTCGATCGGGCTGTGGCGCGAGCCGGTCGCCGAGGTGGGCGTCGAGGTGGCCCGCCGCTGGGTCGACGAGGCCGGGCTGCGGGTCTCGTCGCTGTGCCGCGGCGGGTTCTTCACGGATGGTGATCCGGCGAGGCGGGCCGCGGCATTGGCCGACAACCGGGCGGCGATCGACGAGGCGGCCGCGCTGGGCGCGCGCACACTGGTGCTCGTGCCCGGCGGCCTGCCCCCCGGCGACAAGGACATCGCCGCCGCCCGGTCCCGAGTGGCCGACGCGGTCGCCGACCTGGTGCCGTACGCCCGCGAGCGGGGCGTCACGCTCGGCCTCGAGCCGATGCACCCGATCTACGCCGCGGACCGGGGCGTGGTGTCCACGCTCGCGCAGGCGCTGGACATCGCCGAGCGGTTCGACGCGCAGGACGTGGGGGTCGTCGTGGACACCTTCCACGTCTGGTGGGAGCCGGACGTGCTCGCGCAGATCGCCCGCGCCGGCGAGCGGATCACGAGCTACCAGATCTGCGACTGGATCACCCCGCTGCCGCCGGACGCGCTGCTGGCCCGGGGCATGATGGGCGACGGGCACATCGACTTCCCGGAGTTGACCCGCGCGGTCGCCAAGGCCGGCTACACCGGGGACATCGAGGTCGAGATCTTCAACGCCGACATCTGGGCGATGCCGGGCGAGCAGGTGCTCGCGACGATGGCCCGCCGATACCTCACCCTGGTGCAGCCGTACCTGTAAGGTGCACCTCGACCGGCCGATCGACATCGGTCGGTCCGTGCCGCGCAGGTGGACCAATCCGGCGGACTCGGCTCCCACGTCGGGCAACACCTCCACCCCACCGCCCGGATCGACGACATCGACGCCGGTGCGGGTGACGCTGCTGCGCACCGGCGGCCTGGTCGGGGTGCACCACGAACCCACCATCGAGGCGGACGGCCGCTGGACGTACACGGCCGCCGCCAGCCGCGAGACAGGCCGGTTGCCCGATGCGGTCACCGGCAGGCTGCACACCCTCGCAGGCGACCCGCGGCTGGCGGCCGAGGCGGGCGCATCTGGCCGGCTCCCCGATTGCGCGGACGGGTTCCGGTACCAGTTGACCGCGGGCGCGGTGACCGCCGTGCACAACGGCTGCGCGGACCGCTCAAATCCCGTGTCCAAGGAGATTCTCGGGCTGCTCGCTGACAACACGCCGTTCTGACCCGCTCGGCATCGACCCGCCGGGTCCGGCGGCCCTCGCTTGTTCCCAGATCAATGTTTCGCAGATTCGATACAGTGCGCGGGACAAACGAGGAGGGGCGCGGGCAAGCGGTGAGGGGCATGGTTGTGGGCGAGAGCGCTGGCCACATGATGATCCGCATCGAGCCGGATTCGCCCGTTCCGCCGTACGAGCAGCTCCGGGCGCAACTCGCCCGGCAGATCGGCGACCGGATGCTCGTCGTCGGCACCCGGCTGCCGACGGTACGCCGGCTCGCCGCCGACCTGGGACTCGCGGTCAACACGGTCGCCCGCGCGTACCGCGAGTTGGAGGAGGCCGGCCTGGTCGAGACCCGGGGCCGGGCCGGGACGTTCGTGAGCGCGGTCGGCGAACGCAGCCGGGAGCGGGCGTACGAGGCCGCCCGGGAGTATGCCGACGCAGTACGGGCGCTCGGGCTGGAGCCGGAGGAGGCGCTACGTATCGCCGCCGCCGCACTCGGGCTCGAGCGGGCCGAGACGAAACGAGGAGACACCGCCTCCGGGACGTGAGCCGCCCGGCTGGCTCGGTTCCCGCTCCTCGTCCGATCGCTGAAGATCCCGGGGCTGCTGGGCGGCATGGCCGCCCGCTAACATCCGAAATGTTCGGTTGCGCCCGTTTTGCGCCACCCATCATGACCTATCACGTCTGGTGGGTGGCGTGACCACTCGCGATGATCCACCCAATGTCGGGGAGTTTGTTCTTGTTGTGATCATGGCGCTGAATAGCCCCAATGCCCCTGACCTTGTGTCGGATCACGAGATCAGCAGGGTCTTACCCCTCCACAGCCACACACCTTGATCAACACTAGATACCGGCGAACCGGGGTGTCCGCG
>VSCG01000067.1:0-16772 GCA_047459115.1 Micromonosporaceae bacterium | reverse complement strand
GCCGCCCCGCCGCCGCCCAGGTCAGTCCGCCCAACCGAAGGTGCGTTCGACCGCCTTTCGCCACATCGCGTACCCCCGCTCCCGGGTGGCCTCATCCATCCCGGGCCGCCACCGCGCGTCCTCGCGCCAGTTGGCGCGCAGGCTGTCCAGGTCCGGCCAGTAGCCAACGGCCAGCCCGGCGGCGTACGCCGCGCCGAGGCAGGTGGTCTCGGCCACCCGGGGCCGCACCACGGGCACGTCCAGCACGTCGGCGAGCATCTGCATGAGCAGCTCGTTGGCGGTCATGCCGCCGTCCACGCGCAGTTCGCGCAGGCCGGCCCCGGCGTCGCCGCGCATCGCGTCGACCACTTCGCGGGTCTGCCAGGCGGTCGCCTCCAGCACCGCCCGGGCCAGGTGCGCCTTGGTGACGTACCCGGTCAGGCCGGCGATCACGCCGCGCGCGTCGCTGCGCCAGTGCGGTGCGAACAGCCCGGAGAACGCCGGCACGATGTAGCAGCCACCGTTGTCGGCGACGGTCCGGGCCAGGGTCTCGACCTCGGGAGCCGACGAGATCAGCCCGAGGTTGTCGCGCAACCACTGCACCAGCGAGCCGCTGACCGCGATCGAGCCCTCCAGCGCGTACCGCGCCGGCTGGCCGTCGAGCCGGTAGGCGACCGTCGTGAGCAGACCGTGCCGCGAGCGCACCGGCTCGTCGCCGGTGTTGAGCAGCAGGAAGGCCCCCGTCCCGTACGTGCTCTTCAGGTCGCCCGGCGCGAAGCAGACCTGGCCGAACAGCGCCGCCTGCTGGTCGCCGAGGGCACCGGCCACCGGCACCCCGGCCAGCCGGCCGGTCCCGGTGCCGTACACCTGCGCCGACGAGCCGATCTCGGGCAGCATCGCCCGTGGCACGCCCAGCCGGTCCAGGGCTTCGGCGTCCCAGTCCAGCGTGCGCAGGTTCATCAGCATGGTGCGGCTGGCGTTGGTCACGTCGGTGACGTGCCGCCCGCCCGCCGGTCCCCCGGTCAGCCGCCAGATCAGCCAGCTGTCCATTGTGCCGAACAGCACCTCGCCGCGCTCGGCCCGCTCGCGCAGGCCGTCGACGTGGTCGAGCAGCCAGCGCAGCTTCGGGCCGGAGAAGTACGTGGCCGGAGGCAGGCCGGTCCGCTCCCGGAACCACTCCGCGTCGAGCGCGCGGACCAGTTCGTCGGTACGGGTGTCCTGCCAGACGATCGCGTGGTGCACCGGGTGGCCGGTCGCGCGGTCCCACACCAGCGTGGTCTCCCGCTGGTTGGTGATGCCCACCGCGACCGGGGTGGCCGAGCCCAGTGCCTCCGCGACCACGGCCTCCACATTGGTCCAGATCTCCTCGGCATCGTGCTCGACCCAGCCGGGCCGGGGGAAGATCTGGCGGTGCTCGCGCTGGGCGACCGACACGATCTGGCCGGCGGAGTCGAAGACGATGCAGCGGCTGGAGGTGGTGCCCTGGTCGATCGCGGCTATGTACCGGTCCATCCGGGCATTATCACGACTGCCGCCCGTTGGGCGCACCGCGCGCCTGGCCGGCAGGCGCCGAGCCCCGGTGAAGAAGGACCGCTACCCGCACACCACACCGTCGGCGTCGGTGTCCTCGTCGCGGTACCAGTTGTACTCGGGATCCGTGCCCTTCACGTACGGGCCGTACCCCTGGGCCTTGGCCTCCTCGCAGGTGTCGAACTTGGGGTCCACGCCCCGGCCGCGGGGTGGACCGCTCCCGCCGGGGCCACCGCCGGACCCACCACCGCCGGACCCGTCACCGCTAGGGCCCGCGGACCCGCCGCCACCAGACGCGCCGCCGCCGCGGCCACCGCCAGACGCGCCGCCGGACCCGCCACCGACGTCCGAGCCGCTACTGCCCCTGGTCGCCGCCGGCGTCGGGGCGGGCGTCGCGGCGGCCGGTGCGGGCGATCCCGTGGCGGACGGGCCGGTGCTCGGCGTCGCCGCGACGGCGCCGACCACGCCGGGGCCACGGTCGGCGCGCGGCGACGGTGCGCCGCCGGCACCGCCGAAGAGGGTGCCCAGCGCCCCCGTCGAGTAGCACAGCAGGAGCAGCGCGGCGACGCAGGTGGCCACCCAGGCGACCGCGTGGGCCGTCGTGCGCGGAACCCGGCCTTCGCGCGCGAGGCTTCGCGCCGCCGGCTTGCGTGGCCCGATGGCGTGACGCGAGACGTACCGGGTGGCCCGTTGCCACGGATATCGACGGCCGTCGGCCACGCAAGCATTCTGCCCCGGCGCGAACATCACAACCAGCATCCGCTCGGTCACCATGCGCCGTCCGAACGCCCGAATGTCACCGAAGGCATGCCTGCCCCCGTTTCGGGTAACCGAATCGTCTCGCCGGCCGCCCGAGGAGGACAGATGAAGGCGCTCGTGTACGAGGGACCACGGCAGGTCGCGGTCAAGGAGATACCCGACGCGCGGATCGAACGGCCGACGGACGTGCTGGTACGGGTGACCACCGCGAACATCTGCGGGTCCGACCTGCACATGTACGAGGGCCGCACCGACCTCGAGCCGGGCAGCGTGCTCGGCCACGAGATCGTCGGTGAGGTGCTCGAGGTGGGCGCCGGCGTCGACCGGGTCCAGGTCGGCGACATGGTGTGCCTGCCGTTCACCATCGGCTGCGGGTTCTGCGCCAACTGCGAGCGCGGCCTCACCGCGTACTGCCTGACCACCAACCCCGACCCGCAGCAGGCCGGCGCCGCGTTCGGGGACGTCAACCTGGGGGGCTACCAGGGCGGGCAGGCCGAGCTGGTACGTGTGCCGTACGGCGACTTCAACTGTCTGATCCTGCCGCCCGACTCCCGGGAGTACGACCGGCAGCGCGACTACGTGATGCTCGCGGACACCTTCCCCAGCGGCTGGCACGCGGCCGAGCTCGCGTGCGTGCAGCCCGGCGACACGGTCGTCGTGTTCGGCGCCGGGCCGGTCGGGCTCATGGCGGCGTACTCAGCCATGATCAAGAGCGCCAGCGCCGTGATGGTGGTGGACCACCAGAGCGACCGGCTCGCGCTGGCGGAGCGGATCGGCGCGATCCCCATCGACGCGTCGCGGACCTCACCGGTCGACCAGATCCTCGAGCTGACCATGGGACTCGGCGCCGACCGGGGCTGCGAGTGCGTGGGCTTCCAGGCGCACGATCCCGGCGGGCCGGAGCGCCCCAACCTGACCCTGAACAACCTCGTGCAGTGCGTGCGCATCACCGGCACGATCGGCGCGGTCGGCACCTACCCGGCCCGTGACCCGAAGGGGCCGGACCGGATGTACCAGCACGGTGAGATCGGCTTCGACTTCGGCGACTTCTGGCACAAGGGCCAGACCATGGGCACCGGGCGGTGCAACGTCAAGGCGTACAACCGGCAACTGCTCGCGCTCGTCATGGCCGGCAAGGCGTCGCCGTCGTTCGTGGTCTCGCACGAGCTGCCGCTCGACGCCGCGGCCGAGGCGTACGACCATCTGGACCGGCGCGACGACGGCTGGACGAAGGTGCTGCTACACCCGGACGGACGCGCCGACCGTGCCGCGGTGCGTGACCGCGGTGCGTGACCGGGGTCAGTGGGGGCCGGCGACGCCGCTGGTGATGCGGGCGAGCACCGCCGAGTAGTCCCGGTCCCCCCAGCCGGCGTGCTCGGCGTCGAACAGCCAGGTGCGCGCGGCCAGGGCCAGCCGCAGGTCCACGCCGTGCGCCGCCGCCGCCTCGGCGATGAGGTCGGCGTCCTTGCGGGCCAGCGACAGCGCGAAGCGCAGCTTGTACTCCCCCGACTCCACCGCCGCCCGACGGCGCTGCGCCTGTGCCGCGACCGGTGTCGCGGCCAGCACCTCGAAGGCGGCCTCGCGGGACAGGCCGAGGCCGTCGGCGAGCGCAAGCGCCTCCCCGAGGATGCCGAGCACGCCGAGCAGCGTGGAGTTCGCGACGAGCTTGGCCGCGGCGCCGGTGCCGAGCGGCCCGACGTGCGCCACCGTGCCGAGCGCGGACAGCAGCGGCCGGCGGCGTTCGACGACGGCCGGCTCTCCGCCGACGAACACGTTCAGCGTGCCGGCCTCGGCCTCGCTCGTGCTGCCCAGCACCGGCGCGTCGAGCAGGTCCACACCGGCGGGGAGCACCGAGGCCAGCCGGGAGATCGCGGCGGGCCCGACGGTCGACATCTCGATCACAGTGGTGCCTGGGCGCACGCCCGCCGCGATGCCGTCGCCGGACTCGGTGACCTCCCGCAGCGCCGACGGGTTCGCGACCATCGTGATGACCGCATCGGCCCGGGCGGCCGCGTCGCCGGGGCTCGTCGCCCCCTGCGCGCCCTCGGCGACCATCTGCTCCACCTTCGCGTGGGTGCGGTTCCACACCACCACCTCGTGCCCGGCGCGCAGCAGCCGCCGGGCGAACGCGCCGCCCATGTGCCCGAGCCCGATGACCGCCACGGTGCGGTTGCCCATGACGGTCAGCCCCGGCTCTCCGCGTCCTCGGGCTCCCGGGCCGGCTCCGGCACGGCGAGCCTTCTGGTCGCCGAGGTCACGAAGGCGTGCCCGAGCCCGGCTGTCGCCAGCAGCGCCAGCAGCCCGGCCGCCAGATAGGCGACGGTCGCGCCATGCTCCGCCTTCGTGCCGAGCTCACTGAGGCCGTACGAGGTGAGCAGCAGCCCCCGCAGCGTCTCACCCTTGAGGATGGTCTCCCGCTGGGCGGTCACCTCGGCGAGCTGTTCCTGCAGGTCGGCCAGCGCCGGATCGTTGTTCTGCGCGGCCTGGGCCACCTGCGCGCGCAGTTGGGTCTGCGGCTCGCCCAGGTCGGCGTACGTCTGCCCGTCCGCGATCGACTTCAGCTGCAGGCTGAGGTAGTGGTTCGCGTAGCACTCCGCCTGTTTGCCCGTGGTGAGTCTGTCCCCGGCGTACCGCACGAGGCACTCGGCCTGCCGCTCCTCCGCGGTCAGCTGGTCGACAGCCGGAAACGTGATGTCCTGCTGGCCGAGCTGCTCGCGCACGGACGTTTTCGCGACGTTCGCGTTGCTGGTCAGCACGAAGCCGATGACCAGCAGGAGGCCGGCGAGCAGCAGACCTCCCGAGCTGAACAGGATGTCGAGCGTTCGGCGTTCCATGTCACGGTCTCCTCGGTCGGGCTCGCCGGTCGGTTCAACGACGCACCGGCCACCTCGTGGCACCGGCGACATCGCGCCGTCACCCGAAGGGAGGGTCATCGGCTGATCCGGGTCGGCCGGCCGGGCGGGCCGCCGGGCCTCGGGCGGTAGGCCGGGATGCCGATCGACGCGACGAGCATGCCCGCGGCCGTGGTGCCGAACACGGCGGGGATCTCCTCGTCGGCGAACGTCAGGCCGGTGCCGCCGTACCCGAGCGCGAACGCCGCGAGCTGCGCGCGCCCGGCCGCCACGCCCGCCGCCAGTTGCGCGAGGCGGTACCCCCGGTCGCCGTACCCGTCCAGCACCCGGTCCAGGTCGGCGCTGATGAAGTCGGTGTACGCCGAGTCACCGCCGAGCGCCTGGCCCAGGCATACGCGGGCGCTGACCTCGCGTACCTCGGACTCGGGTGCCGCGCGCAACCGGCGCGGCGCGCCGTCGACCCACTCGTAGCAGCCGGACGCCAGGGCCTCCACCGCGTGCACGGCGAGCTGGTGGGTGAGCGGCGACGTACCGGGCGGTACGGCGTCGGCGCCGAACCCCCGGGTGGCGACCGCCATCGGCCAGCGCAGCAGGTCGGCCGGTACGGTGCCGCGGCGCATCCGGCGGGTCGAGCCGCGGCGCAGGATCACCGACTCGATCGGCTCGGCCGGGGCCTGGGGCGGCGGGTCGGCGGGGCCGGGCGCGGACGCCAGCCCGGGGACCGCCGCCGCCCGCCAGGCGCCCACCTCGTCGGCGGTGGCCAGGTCCCCCGCCCGCTGCGCCTGCGCGATCAGCGGGAACTCCACGGCGGACAGCGGCGTGGCCGACGGCTCGGGCTCGGTGGGCGCGCCGCGTCCGGGGGGCGCCGGCCCGGTGGGCGCGCCGAGGACGACGACCGCGACCGGGAACTCGGCCACGCCGTCGACGCCGAGCACCCGGCACAGCGCGGCGTCGACGAAGCCGAGCAGGACCCGCGAGGGCAGCCCGTACCCGTCGGCGACCGCGAGCAGGTTGGCGAGCATCGTCCCGGCGTCCCAGTACACGTGCCGCCAGCCACGCTCGGCGTACTTCCACGCGGTCCGCCATGGGATACCGGTGAGGACCAGCAGCAGCGGCCTGGCGGCGGCGTCCGGGTCGGCGAGCGTGTCGGCGAGCGCGGCCCGGTGGTCGCCCGCCGACAGCTCCTCCAGGCCGAACGCGTCCGGCGCGAAGTGGTACAGGCCCGCGTCCAGGCCGGCCACGTCGCCGGCCACCGCGTACACCTCGAGCGGATGGAGGTTGCCCGCGGACGGCGCGGCCCGGAACCAGACGTCGCCGCCCACGCCGGGCGCGGTGCGCACCACCCCGGCGGAGTGGTACAGCAGCCGGGCGAGCAGTTCGAGATCCACCGTGCCGTCGGCGGGCGGGACCCGGCCGGAGAGCGCCAGGGCGGCCGGCGCGCCCCGGGCCGGCAGCTCCGTCGGCAGGTCTCGCAGGAGCGCGTCGGGGTACCGCTTGAAGGGCTCGGGCCGGCGCAGCGGATCCATCGGCTCGAACCCGGGCACCCCGGGTCGCGGCCAGTGCCGCGGTCCCTGGCTGGTCTCGCGGTGGTAGCGCCGCGTCACGTGGCCGTCGCCCATGCGGGGCTTCTACCCGCCCGCCGGCCCGGATACGCTCCGGAAACCTCAGCCGCAGTGGCCCCACGGGCTGTTGTATGCCACGCCGTTGACCGACCCGCCCCACTTCACGCAGGTGCCGGGCGCGTGCTTGCGGACCGGTCCGGCGTACCAGCTGAAGTTGCCGGAGTCGGTGGCGCGGGTGCCGCCCTGCGGTTCGAGGTACGCCGTCGTGGCGCTGGGCGTGCCGACGCTGCGGTGCTTGATCGTCACCGTGCAGTTGTAGCCGTTGCCCTTGTTGTAGAGCAGGTAGACCTTGCCGTAGCTGACCCCGCCGGAGACCAGCCCGGCGCGGTTGATCACGTTGTAGCCGTTCCCGCACGCCATCTGCGGGCTGTACAGGTTGGCGCCGCACTCGTTGCTGCTGGTGTAGTTCCTGGTGCCGTAGTAGAGCGCGAGGGTGCCGTCGAACCGCACCTTCACGGCGCTGCCGTTCAACCGCTGCTCGTAGTGCAGGTGCGGGCCGGTCGAGCCGCCGGTCGAGCCGACGTAGCCGATGCGCGTGCCGTACTCCAGGCGGTCGCCCACGCTGACCGTCCAGCTCTTCAGGTGCGCGTAGAGCGTGGTGTAGCCGCCGCCGTGGTCGATGACGACGTACCTGCCGTAGCTGGTGCCGCCGAGGTCGCGGACGAGGCTGACCGTGCCCGGCGCGCTCGCCACGACCGGCATGCCGTCGTCGCCGGAGCGGTTGAAGTCGACGGCGTTCACCGGGCTGTGGTTGGTGCGGGTCTGTCCGGACCAGACCTCTCCGCAGCGGAACGGCAGCTTGAAGGTGGGCGCGGCGAGCGCCGGGTTGGCCGGCACGACGACGAACGCGCCGGTGAACAGCACGGCCAGCCCGACGCGCATACGCCACGGTCGGCCGCCGCCGGTGCGCGCCCTTCCGCGCAGTCTCGATAGCAACATCTCGCTCTCCTCGGTGATGGCCCGTCCGGGGCCCGGGCACGACGGATGTCACCACAAGGTACCTAAATTTATCGATGCATTCGACACTCTCACGCCGAATTTCACGGCGGAAGTATCGGGATGACGACGCGCGTTCCGGCTGCCACCATGATCGCCGTGCTGCTCACTGTCACCACCACCCGCCGGCCCGCGACCGACCTGGGCTACCTGCTGGTCAAGCACCCGGACCGGGTGCACTCCGTCGACGTCCCCACCGGCACCGCCCACGTCTTCTACCCCGAGGCGGGCGACGAGCGCTGCACGGCCGCCCTGCTGCTGGACGTGGATCCGCTGCGGTTGACCGGCGCGCGCGGCCCGGCCCGGTCCGGCCGGAGCCGGGGCGCCGCGGCGGCGGACTTCACCCTCGGCCAGTACGTCAACGACCGGCCGTACGCGGCCTCCAGCCTGCTCGCCTCGGCACTGTCCAAAGTGTTCCGCTCGGCACTGCGTGGGGAGTCGAAGGACCGGCCGGACCTGGCGGCGACCCCGATCCCGGTGGAGATCCGGGTCCCGGTGCTGCGGTGCCGCGGCGGCGCTGACCTCGCCACCCGGCTGTTCACGCCGCTGGGCTGGACCGTGGTCGCCGAGCCGATCGCGCTCGATCCCCAGCACCCCGAGTGGGGCGCGAGCCGCTACGTGGACCTGACCCTCACCGGCACGATGCGGCTGGCCGACGCGCTCAACCACGTCTACGTGCTGCTGCCCGTTCTCGACGACGCCAAGCACTACTGGGTGGCGCCGGACGAGATCGACAAGCTGCTGCGGGCCGGCGAGGGCTGGCTCGCCGCCCACCCGGAGCGCGGGCTCATCACCAGCCGGTACCTGGCCCACCAGCGGGCCCTCGCCGAGGTGGCGCTCGCCCGGCTGGCCGAGCTGCGGCTCGCCGACGACGACACCGAGCCGGACACCACGGCCACCGACGAGGAGGCGGACCTGCCGGCCAACGCCCGCCGCCAGCCGCTCGCCGCCCAACGCCGGGCGGCCGTGCTGGACGCGCTGCGCCGCGCCGGCGCCACCCGGGTCCTCGATCTCGGCTGCGGCGACGGGGCGCTGCTGGCCGAGCTGGTACGCGATCCGCGGTACACCGAGATCGTCGGCGCGGATGTGTCGCCGCGGGCCCTCGCGCTGGCCGAGCGCCGCCTCGACCGGCTGCCGCAGCGCCAGCGCGACCGAATCACGCTGTGGCAGTCGGCGCTGACCTACCGTGACGACCGGCTGCGCGGGTTCGACGCGGCCGTGCTGATGGAGGTGATCGAGCATCTGGACCCGCCCCGCCTGCCGGCCCTGGAGCGGGCGGTGTTCGGTCACGCCCGGCCCGCCACCGTGATCGTGACCACGCCGAACGTGGAGTACAACACGCGGTACGAGGGCATGACGCCGGGCGCGTTGCGCCACCACGACCACCGCTTCGAGTGGACCCGCGCCGAGTTCGCCGACTGGGCCGCGCGGGTGGGCGAGGCGTACGGCTACCACGCGGAGGTCAGCGGCGTCGGCGAGCACGACCCCGAGGTCGGCGCGCCGACCCAGCTCGCCGTGTTCACCAGGGAGGCGCGATGACGACCCTCGACATCCCCGAACTGGCGCTCGTCGCCCTCGTCGGCATCTCCGGTTCGGGCAAGTCCACGTTCGCCCGCCGGCACTTCGCCCCGACCCAGGTGCTCTCCTCCGACGCGCTGCGGGCGATGGTGGCCGACGACGAGAACGACCAGTCCGCCTCGGCCGACGCCTTCGACGTCCTGCACTACGTGGCCGGCAAGCGGCTGCGGGCCGGCCGGTTGACCGTGGTGGACGCGACGAACCTGCAGCCGCACGCGCGGGCCGCACTGGTGAAGGTGGCCCGCGAGCACGATGTGCTCCCGGTCGCGATCGTGCTGGACGTGCCGGAGCCCGTCTGCTGGGAACGCACGAAGGCCCGCCCGGACCGGACCTTCGGCCGGCACGTGCTCAGCCGCATGCACCGCGATCTGCGCCGGTCGCTGCCCCACCTGGCCCGCGAGGGCTTCCGCAAGGTGCACGTGCTGCGCGGCGTCGAGGAGATCGAGACGGCGACCATCCGGTACGAGCGGCTGTTCAACGACCGCCGCGACCTCACCGGGCCGTTCGACATCATCGGCGACGTGCACGGCTGCCGGGCGGAGCTGGAGGCGCTGCTCGACCGGCTGGGCTGGACGCTGCACCGTGACGCCGCCGGGCGTCCGGTCGGGGCGGCGCACCCCGCCGGGCGTACCGCCGTGTTCCTCGGCGACCTGGTGGACCGCGGCCCGGACTCCCTCGGCGTGCTGCGGCTGGTGATGGGCATGGTCGCCGCCGGTACCGCGCTGTGCGTGCCCGGCAACCACGAGCAGAAGCTGCTGCGCAAGCTGCGCGGCGGCAACGTCGCGGTAACCCACGGGCTGGCCGAGACGCTGGAGCAGCTCGCCGCCGAGCCCGAGGCGTTCACCGCCGAGGTGGCCGCGTTCCTCGACGGGCTGGTCAGCCACTATGTGCTCGACGCCGGCCGGCTGGTGGTCGCGCACGCCGGGCTCAAGGAGGAGTACCAGGGCCGCGCGTCCGGGCGGGTGCGCGCCTTCGCGCTGTACGGCGAGACCACCGGGGAGACCGACGAGTACGGGCTGCCGGTGCGCTACCCGTGGGCGCGCGACTACCGCGGTTCGGCGATGGTCGTCTACGGGCACACCCCGACCCCGGCGCCGGAATGGGTCAACAACACCATCTGCATCGACACCGGTTGCGTGTTCGGTGGCGCGCTGACCGCGCTGCGCTACCCGGAGCGGGAACTCGTCTCGGTGCCGGCCGCCAAGGAGTACTACGCGCCGGTCCGCCCGCTCGCGCCGGCCCGGCCGGAGCGCGACGACGACATGCTGGACCTCACGGATGTCACCGGACGCCGGCACATCGAGCACGCCTACGGGACCGTGACGGTCGAGGCGGAGAACGCGACGGCGGCGCTGGAGGTGATGAGCCGGTTCGCGGTGGACCCGCGCTGGCTGGTCTGGCTGCCCCCGACGATGGCGCCCTGCCCCACATCGGACGTCGACGGGTTCCTGGAGCACCCGGCCCAGGCGTTCGCCGACTACCGGGCCGCGGGCGTGGACCGGGTGGTGTGCGAGGAGAAGCACATGGGATCCCGGGCGGTGGTGCTGGTATGCCGGGAGCCCGATGGTGGACGGCACGGCGCGGCCGGCGTGCGGTTCGGTACGGGCGGTGGTGTGGTCTACACCCGCACCGGGCGGCCGTTCTTCGGCGAGCCGCTGGACGGCATGGTGCTAGACCGGGTGCGGGCGGCGGTCACCGCGGCCGGCCTGTGGGAGGAGCTGGACACCGACTGGCTGCTGCTCGACTGCGAGCTGCTGCCCTGGTCGGCCAGGGCGCTTGGGCTCATCCGCGAGCAGTACGCCCCGGTGGGCGCGGCGGGGCGGACGGTCCTGCCGGCCGTGATGTCTGCATTGGACAAAGCGGCGGACCGTGGCCTGCCGGTGGCGAAGCTGCGGGACCGCATGGCGGCCCGAGCCGAGGACCTCGCCCGCTACACCGACGCCTACCGGGCCTACGTGCGCCCCACCGACGGGCTCGAGGGGGTGACGCTCGCGCCGTTCGCGGTGCTGGCCAGCGAGGGCGCGAGCCACGCCGGCCGGGACCACGGCTGGCACCTGGCGCTGGCCGACCAGCTGCACGCCGCCGACCCGGGGTTCTTCACCAAGACCCGGCGCCGGGTGGTCGACCTCGCCGACGAGGCGGCGGTCGACGACGCGACCCGGTGGTGGCTGGAGCTCACCGCGGCCGGTGGTGAGGGCATGGTGGTCAAACCGTACGCGGGTCTGGCGGCGGCGGACCGCAAGGGCAGGCTGCTGCAGCCGGGCATCAAGTGCCGGGGCCGGGAGTACCTGCGGATCATCTACGGCCCGGAGTACACCCAACCGGAGCAGCTCGCGGCGCTGCGGCAGCGGTCGCTGGGCCGCAAGCGGGCACTCGCGCTGCGCGAACACGGCCTCGGGCTCGCGGCGCTGGACCTGCTGGCGGAGAACGCGCCGCTGTGGCGCCGGCACGAGCTGGTCTTCGCGATCCTGGCGTGCGAATCCGAGCCCGTGGATCCCCGGCTGTGACCCGTCGTCAGCGTGGCAGTGGTAGCGCCAGACTCAGGACGCCATAATTATGTCCATGACGACAACCCTGCCTCTCGCTGAAGTCCGTGACCGGCTATCACCCTTGGTGAATTCGGTCGAGGCCACGCACGAACGGGTAGTGATCACGAAGAACGGCAGACCGGCGGCCGTGCTGATCTCCTACGACGATCTCGAATCGCTGCAGGAGACCCTGGAGATCCTCTCCGACCCGGAGGTGGTGAGGGAGATCCGGGACGCCCTGGCCGAACCCGAACGGTACAGCGTGGACGAGATTCGCAGGGATCTCGCAGCTCGCGCCGAGGGCTCGGAGGGGTGACGTACCGGGTCGAGTTCACGGCAACGGCCCGTCGGGACATTGCGAAACTGCCCGTACGTATCGCCTGGGCGGTCGTCGAGTTCTGCACGGGCCCGTTGGCGGAGAACCCGCACCGAGTCGGCAAGCCGTTGGTCGCCGAACTGACCGGTCTGTACTCCGCCCGGCGCGGGGCGTACCGGGTGATCTACGCGATCCACGACGACCGCGTCGTGGTTGAGGTCGTGAAGATTCAGCACCGCGCGGACGTCTACCGGTCCAGGTGAACGCCGTGCCGCCGTGGCGGCCCGGCGACGTGGTGGTTACCGCTTCTTCTTCTCCCGCTCGCGGGCCTGCGCGGTCAGCCGGGCGTTGGCCTTCTGGATCGCGGTGACCAGGTCGCCCTTGTTCATGTCCTCGGGGCGTTGGATCCCCACCTTGCGGCCGACCTCGTCGAGGTGGCTCTTGCTGGCGTTGACGTCCACGCCCTGCGCGGTCGGACGCGGCTGGCTGATCGCCTCGGGCGCGCCCAGCTCGGCCTCGGGATCCGACGGCCCCTTGCGCCCCTTGGGCTCCCAGTGGTCGCCGACCTTCTCGTGGGTGTGCTTCAGCGACGCGAACGCGGCACGGCGGGCGCGCTCCCCGCTGCCGTAGGACTCCTCGGCCGACTCCAGGGTCTTCTTGAACGTCCGTACCGCTTTGTCGTCTGATCGGGCGATCGTCGACGGCACGTCCTTGCGCATCTCCTCGGCCTGCTTGTGCTTGTCCTCCGACATGGGAACACCCCCTGAATAGCAGCCGTCCTTGCTCTGCGTACCCGCACGAGCGGCGGCGTATGCGGGACGGTGGCGGCCCGCGGGCGGTCAGGGCACGGTCAGCCGAGGATCCGGCCGTGGCGGTCACGGGCCTTGAGCCGTACCGTCGGCATCGGCGGCGCCGGCAGCGGGTCACCGGCGTTGCCCGCGACGACACCGAAGCGCCGGCCGGACATCCAGTCCTCCCGGGCCGCCACGATCTCCTCGTGGCTGCGGCCGACGAAGTTCCACCACATCACCAGCGGCTCCTCGAACGGCTCGCCACCGAGCAGGAACAGCCGCGCCTCGCCGTCGGCGCGCGCGGTCAGGCCCGACCGGCCGCGTCCGAGGTACAGCAGCGACCCCGGCGACAGCTCGACTCCGGCGATCTCGGCGGTGCCGGACATCATCAGCACGCCGTACTCGAAGTCACGGTCGAGCGGGGACCGGACCTGGCCGCCGGCGGGGAGGGTGACCTCGGCGCCGAGCAGCGGGGTGTAGACCCGGGCCGGGGAGGTGACCCCGCCGAACTCGCCGACCACCACGGTGACCGTCGCGTCGCCCGCGCTGACCTGCGGCATGGCCGGGTAGTGGTCGAACGCCGGCTCGCGGTGGCGGGCGAAGTCCGGCAGCGCGACCCACAGCTGCAGGCCGTGCATGATCGGCGGGTGGTCGGGCGGGGACTGCTCGGAGTGCGCGATGCCGTGCCCGGAGGTCATCAGGTTGAGCTGGCCCGGCACGATCGACTGGATGCTGCCGAGGCTGTCGCGGTGCAGGATCTCGCCGTCGACCAGCCAGGTCACGGTCTGCAGGCCGGTGTGCGGGTGCGGGGGCACCTGCATGCCCATCCGGCCGCGGACGTCGTCGGGCCCGAAATGGTCGACGAAGCACCAGGCCCCGACCATGCGACGCCGGCGTTGCGGCAGCAGCCGGCGCACGACCGTGTAGCGGCCGAGCGGTACGTCGTGCCCGGGCAGCAGGACGCTGGCGGGCTCCGCCTCGTCGGCCAGGGTCGCGCCGTAGACGGCCTGGCCGCGGTCGTCTGGCTCACTCATGCACCGACCCTACGCCCCGCCGAGAGCCGGGCGTAGCGGTCCGGCCAGACGCCCGTGATCTATACGACCAAAAGCCCACGAAGTGTG
The DNA here is from genome assembly GCA_047459115.1 of Micromonosporaceae bacterium. GTDB lineage: Bacteria > Actinomycetota > Actinomycetes > Mycobacteriales > Micromonosporaceae > VSCG01. Next base: position 2,700 of record VSCG01000067.1, on the reverse strand, counting down.
CGGCCAAGTGCCCACGTCTCGTGCGGCCAGGCGACCACGCCACCACCGGCCAACTGCCCACGATCCTAGCGGCCAATCACCCATAATGGTCGAATGGCCAACCCACGTGACCTCCTTCCCCGCCATGCTGAACAGTTGGTGAGCGAGGCGCTCGCCGATACCAGGGTGGTCGCCATCAACGGCGCCCGGCAGGTCGGGAAGAGCACGTTAGCCACCACCATCGCCGCCGGCAGCCCCAACCCCGTGTTTCGTCGGCTCGACGATCCGGCCACGTTCCGGGCGGCTCAGGACGATCCGACCGGTTTCGTCGACCACGAAGGCCTGCTCGTCATCGACGAGGTGCAGCTCGCACCGGAGCTGTTTCGGGCGATCAAGGTCGCGGTGGACACCGATCCACGGCCGGGCCGCTATCTCCTCACCGGCTCGGCCCGCATCCTGGCGCTGCGCGACCTGCCCGACGCGCTGCCCGGCCGCATGGAGACCATCGAGTTGTGGCCCTTCTCCCAAGGGGAGATCGATGGTACGCCGGACAGGTTCGTCGACGCCGCTTTCACACACGGCCCAGGCCTGGCGCACTCCTCCGACATGCGCCGACGGGACTACCTGGAGCGGGTCGTGCGAGGTGGATACCCGGAGGCGGTGCGCCGCACCGCGCGCCGACGCGCCGCATTCTTCGAGGCGTACCTGACGACGCTCATCGAGCGCGATGTGTCGGAACTGTCCGCCATCGAGCGGCGAGGAGAGCTGCGCCGACTGCTGGCCCTGCTGGCCGGCCGCTCCGGCGGACTGCTCGTGCCTGGAGCGCTCGCCAGACAATCCGGCATCCCTCGCACCACGCTCACCCGTTACCTGGAGCTGCTCAGCGCAGTCTTCCTCGTCAAGCAGGTCCCCGCCTGGTCGGCCAACCACACGAAACGTGCGATCGGCACGCCGAAACTCGCGTATGTCGACAGCGGACTCGCGTGTCATCTGCTCGGGCAGGATGCGGTGCGGCTCGGCGAACCGGACGGCGCGGCCGGGCCGATGCTGGAGAACTTCGTGCTGATGGAGTTGGCCCGCCAGCTCACCTGGGCAGATGGGCGGGTGCGACTGCACCACTACCGCACCAAGGACGGAGTCGAGGTCGATGCCGTCCTGGAGTCCGCCGACGGCCGCGTCGTCGCTGTCGAGGTCAAGGCGGGCTCGACGGTGCGGGCCGAGGACCTCTCCGGACTACGACACCTGGCTGACCGTGTCGGTTCGCGGTTCGTCGCCGGGTACGTCCTCTACACCGGGCAGCAGACCCTGCCCTTCGGCGACCGACTGCGCGCCCTACCGATCGACGCGCTCTGGAGGCTGGCACCGTAGCGGCACGTCGGATCGCTGACGATCGCGTCGAACGTATCGCCGCCGGGCGGGGACGGTCAGCGGTGCTGGGCCGGCGCCGCACCGGCGGGCTCCAGGGCTCGGGCGCCGCCCCGGCGCGCGTGCGGTCTGCGCCCGTGCAGGAGGTGGTACAGGCCGGCGGACCCGGTGACGACGGCGGCGACGACCAGGTACATGGCCGGGTAGCCGCTCTGCTGCGCCAGCCAGCCGAGGAACACCGGCCCGAGACCGGTACCGATGTCGAGCATGAAGAAGAAGGTCGAGACGGCGATGCCGATGCGGTACGGCGGCACCTGCGCGACCGCGGCGGCCTGCACGGACGACATGAGGGTGCCGAAGCCCAGCCCGATCAGCCCGCCGGCGACGACCACGGCGGTGTTGCCGGTGGCGCGGGAGAGCAGCAGCATCCCGCCGGCGAAGGCGACGATGGCCGGGTAGATGACGATGTTGTCCCCGCGCCGGTCCTGGATGCGCCCGACGATCAGGCGGGCGACGAAGACCACGGCGGCGTAGACGAGGAAGAAGGAGCTCGCCCCGGCCGCGAGGTCGAGCTGTTGGGCGTACGAGTTGAGGAAGGTCAGCACCGCCGAGTAGGCGGCGCCCATGACCAGGATGAACGTCGCGATCGGCAGCACCGCGGGGTCGAGCAGGTCGGATGGGCGGATTCGGCGCAGCGCGTCCCGCCGCGTCCCCTCTGGGCGGGATTCCGGTACGCGCATCGGCAGCGCCACGAGCACGGCCAGGCCGCCCGCGACGGCCGCGGCGGTGAACAGCGCCGGGTACCCCGGGCCGTTGACGAGGAGCAGCGCGAGCAGCGGCCCGAGCGCGGTGCCCAGGGTGGCGCTGACGCCGAAGTACCCGGTGCCCTCGCCGCGCCGGGCCGGCGGGATGAGGCCCTGGGCGATCGCGGCCGTGGCCGTGCTCGCCACACCGAACGCGACGCCGTGAACGAACCGGATGCTCAACAGCAGGCCGAGCGACCCGGCGGGGATGTAGGCGACCGACGCGGCCGTGAAGACGCCGAGGCTCGCGAGCAGCACCCGCCGCCGGCCGCCGAGGTCGACCAGGGCGCCGGCGAACAGGCGGGCGGCGGTGGCGCCGACGATGAACATGCTCGACGCCAGGCCGGCGACGCTGTCGTGGGCGCCGAAGCGCTCGGCGGCGTACAGCGCCATCGTCGTCATCAGCAGGTAGAAGACGATGGCGACGAGGAAGTTGACGACGATGCCGAGCACGAAGTCGCGGGTCCACAGCCGCTGTCCGACTTCGCCGCGCCCCACTCCCGTGCCCACCTTTCAAGATCAGGCCCATGCTAGTCCCCGGCCCCGGCGCTGC
>VSCG01000066.1:0-17005 GCA_047459115.1 Micromonosporaceae bacterium | reverse complement strand
AGCCGCGGCGGGCGGTCAGGTGGCGGCGGACGGTCAGGTGGCGGCGGACGGTCAGCGGCGGCGGGCGAGCGTGAGACCGTCGGCGATCGGCAGCATCACCGCGTCCACCCGGTCGTCGGTCATCACCACCTCGTTGAACGCCACGATCGCCTTGTCGTCGTCGCTGCGCGGATCCAGCACGCGGCCGTGACGCAGCACGTTGTCTACCAGGATCACGCCGCCGGGGCGCATCCGCGGCACCAGTTCGGCCCAGTACGTCGGATAGTTAATCTTGTCAGCATCGATGAAAGCGAGATCCACGTGCGGCTCCGGCGGCAGGTTCCGCAGCGTATTCGCGGCCGGGTCCACCCGCAGGTCGATCCGGTCGGCCACACCCGCGCGTTCCCAGTAGCGCCGCGCCACCCGCGTGTACTGCGAGGAAATGTCGCAGCAGATCAGTTGACCGCCGGGGGCGAGGCCGCGGGCGATCGACAGCGCTGAGTAGCCGGTGAACGTGCCCACCTCCACCGCGAGGCGTACGTTGAGGATTCGGGTCAGCAAGGTGAGGAACGCGGCCTGGTCGGGGGCGATCTGCATGTCCGCCCGGTCGCCCAGTGTCGTGCGGGTCTCGTCGATGAGGTCCTGGGCGATCGGATCGGGCGTGGCGCCGTGCGCGACCACGTACGCGTATAGATCGTCGGTGTAGGTCAGCGGTCGTGTGGTCATGTGCCCGACGTTAGTTGGTTGCGCCACAGAGCGGTGATCGTTGTGTCGAGTTCGGTCAACAGGCGTCGCAGCAGCGGCAGCGACAGGCCGACGACCGTCCCCGGGTCGCCGTCGACCGACTCGACGAACGGGCCGCCGATGCCGTCGATCGTGAACGCCCCGGCGACCTTCAGCGGCTCGCCCGTCGCGACGTACGCCTCGATCTCGGCGTCGGTGACCTCCGCGAACCGGACCAGGGTCGAGGCCACCGCCTCGGCCACCTTTCCGGTGTCCATCTGGATCACGCAGTGCCCGGTGTGCAGCGTGCCGGTGTTACCCCGCATCACCTGCCAGCGCGCGACGGCCTCGTCGGCGTCGGCCGGCTTGCCGAGCACCTGGCCGTCGAATGCGAGCACCGAGTCGCAGCCGAGCACGAAGGTGTTGCGTGCCGTCGGTCGGCGCTGGCGCAGCAGGTCGGCGACGGCCTGGGCCTTGAGCCGGGCCAGTGTCAGGCACAGCGTCTCGGGAGTGGTGGTGTCCGCGGCGGACTCGTCGATACCCGAGATGATCACTTCCGGGTCGATCCCAGCGGCCAGCAGCATGCGCCGGCGCGCAGGGCTGGCGCTCGCGAGCACCAGGCGTGGCTTGCTCATGTCGGATCACGCTACCGTGACGCGATCGATCCGGCCGGCAGCGCCGGGCCCTCGGCGCGCAAACGCCAGGCCCTATTGATCGAGAAGAGTTAGGGCTGCTATAGCGACCCGAACTCTTCTTGATCGGCCAGGCTGGCGCGCCAGCCGGCGGCTTCGAGCGCTCTGCGCAGCTGAGCCGCCACCTCGTGCGGTCGATGCCGCACCTGAAACGCGGTGAAGCGCAGGATGCGGTCGCCGCGGATCCACACGTCGTTCTGCCGGCGCAGGTCCGCCTCCCAGTGGCGTGCGTCCATGTGATGGGCGCCGTCGACCTCCGCGTGCAGTCGCCACCGTCGCCAGTACGCATCCAGATAGCGCACCCGGCCGGCGGTGTCGGTACGGCGCTCCTGCAACTCCGGCCGCGGCAGCCCGAAGCGTCCGCACAGCCGGATCAGGTCGATCTCCGCGAGCGCCTGTGCCCCGCCGGCGATGTCGTGGGCCGTCTCCATCACCAACCGACGTCGGCGTGCCCGCGGCAGCACCGCGACCACGTTGAGCAGGTCGTCGGGCGCCACGAGCCGCTGCTGGCACCCCATGGCGATGATCGTTCGGGCTTCCTCATCGCTGCGCGCCCAGCTCGCGGCATCCACAATAGAGCGCCCCATGCTGGTGCGGTTGGGCAGACCGGGCCGCACATGGTCGTCGGGCAGCATCGCGGTGCGGTGCACGAACACCGCGGGCAGGTCGGGCGGCAGGCGGCGCAGCAGATCGGCGTACCCGTGCCCGGCCGGCACGAGCACGTCCACGCGGGTGGGGCGCAGGTGTCGCAGACCGCCCTCGATCGCTGCGGCGACTCCGGCGAGCACGGCCCCTGGCCCGGCGGCGAGTACCGCCACCCACAACTGCTGCGCCCACGTCAGCCTGCCGGCTTCAGTGACCAGGATGCCTCGGCAGATGGACCGCCACCGCCCCCGGGCCACCAGGTGACGCACCCGGGGCCGGCCGAGGTGCGCCACCGCTTGACGGGTGGTGACCACGCCGGCCTGCTCGAAGAGCAACCACTCCCATGCGGGTGCGTCCTCGGTCGGCAGGGGGCCATGACTGGTCAACACCGGGCGAGTGTCGAACCGTTCCGGAGCCCTGGCAACAGCCCTGGCAACGCCCTGTGGATAATGCGCCCAGCGCGAGCTGATCGAGAAGAGTTGCGGCTGCTATAGCGACCTTAACTCTTCTTGATCGGCGGCTGGCCGCTAGCGTGGCGAGGGTAAGGCGGAGGTGCGCCAGGCGTCGGGCCCCGGGCGCCAGGTGCGGCCGACCGGCCGCGCGCCACCCGCCCAGCGGGAGACACCGGCCGGCGCCGGCGCCTCGGCGCGGCGCAGTGACAGCACGCCGAGCAGCGCGGCCACCTCCTCGGCGGTGGGCGAGCCGCGCACGATACGAATGACCGGCTCGTCGTGCACGCCGGCAGCCTACCGGAGTGATGGCGAGTACCGGAGTGATGGCGCGCCCCGCCCCGCCCGACCGCGTATGGCCCTGGGCCGCCGCAGCTCGACGTGGCACGCTGCAAGGCGTGCTGGACATCCTCGCCCCCCAACCGGCGCCGCCGGCCCTGCTCGTCGCCGCCACCGCGGTGCTGGCGCTGGCCGTCGTGGCGGTACGCCGGGCGTGGCGGCTCGCCCGCAACGCCATCACCATCGCCCACGAGGGCGGGCACGCGCTGGTCGCGGTGCTCACCGGCCGCCGGCTGCGGGGTATCCGGGTGCACTCGGACACCTCCGGCCTGACCCTGTCCGCGGGGCGGCCCACCGGGCCGGGGATGGTGCTCACCCTGTTCGCCGGGTACGTCACCCCGTCCCTGCTCGGCCTGGCCGGCGCGTGGCTGCTGTCGACCGGGCGCATCCGGCTGCTGCTGTGGCTCGGCGTCGCCCTGCTGCTGGCGATGCTCGTGATGATGCGCAACGGGTACGGCATCCTCGCCGTGCTCGCCACCGGAGCGCTGGTGTTCGCCGTCTCGTGGTACGCGTCCAGCGATGTGCAGGCGGTGTTCGCCTATGCGGCGGTGTGGTTCCTGTTGATCGGCGGGGTCAAGCCGGTCGGGGAACTGCAGCGGCTGCGCCGCCGCGGCCGGGCTGTCGACTCGGACCCCGACCAGTTGGCCCGCCTCACCCGGATCCCGGGCGTCGTCTGGGTGGGTCTGTTCGGCCTGGTCAACGTCATCGCGCTCGCGGCCGGGGTCGCGCTGCTCGTCGAGCCGGTCGGCGATTGGGTGCGGGACCTGCTGGGGCGCTGATCCGCCCGAGGCGCACATCGATGCTCGCGGCCACCGCCAGGAGAGCGCCTGATTTGAGCGGATGTCGCCGGCAGCTCGGCTGCCGGCGACTCGGCTACCGCGGGCGTCGAGGCGTCAGGGCGGCCGGGTCGAGGGTGACCGCGACCGGATCCGCCATGGTCAGCGGCATACCGGGGGCGGCAGCGGCGTGCTCCGCGTAGTGGTCGCCGTCCAGCCGGTACAGGCGCAGCAGCACCGACTCGCGCTCCTGCTCGGCGAGCAGGTACCACCCGATGCCCGCCTCCGCGTACAACTGCATCTTGAGCACGCGGTCGGCGGCCGCATTGTCCGGCGAGACGATCTCGCAGACCAGCCGCACCGCGGACACGTCGACGACGGCCACGTCGGGATCGATCGGGTCGACGATCGCGAGGTCGGGGATCGGGATCCGGCCACGGCGCAGCCGCACGTTGATCGCCTCGTACACCTCGAGTCCGGCGGCCTCCACCGCGGGTAGCAGCGCCATGTAGAGCCGGCTGGAAATGGTCTGGTGTCCAGGGGTGGGGGCAGGGCTCACGAGCAGGCCCCCGTCCAGGAGTTCCACGCGATCCTTCGTCTCACCGAGGGCCAGGTAGTCCTCCTCGGTCCACGGGAGGCCCCGGTCACCGAGCACGGCTGCGGTCACGGCGCTCACCTCCTCGGGCTCAGTCTGCCACGCGCGCGGCGGTTCGCCGGTCGCGCCGCCGGCGTCACAGCGGGATGTTGCCGTGCTTCTTCGGCGGGAGGGTCTCCCGCTTGGTGCGCAGCGCCCGCAGCGCCCGGATGATCTGGATGCGGGTCTGCCGCGGCGGGATCACCGCGTCGACGTACCCGCGCTCGGCCGCCACGTACGGGTTGACGAGCGTGTCCTCGTACTGCGTGATCAGTTCGGCGCGCAGCGCCACCGGGTCGGCCGCCTCCTTGAGCTCGGAGCGGTAGAGGATGTTCACCGCGCCCTGTGCGCCCATCACCGCGATCTGCGCGGTCGGCCAGGCGAAGTTGAGGTCCGCGCCGAGGTGCTTTGAGCCCATCACGTCGTACGCCCCGCCGTAGGCCTTGCGGGTGATCACCGTGACCTTGGGCACCGTCGCCTCGGCGTACGCGTAGAGCAGCTTCGCGCCGCGCCGGATGATGCCGCCCCACTCCTGGTCGGTGCCGGGCAGGAACCCGGGGACGTCGACGAAGGTCAGCACCGGGATGTTGAAGGCGTCGCAGGTGCGCACGAACCGGGCCGCCTTCTCCGACGCCGCGATGTCCAGGCAGCCGGCGAAGTGCATCGGCTGGTTGGCCACCACCCCGACCGGGCGGCCCTCGACCCGCCCGAAGCCGACCACGATGTTCTGCGCGTACAGGGGCATCACTTCGAGGAACTCGCCGTCGTCCAGCACGTGCTCGATCACCTGGTGCATGTCGTACGGCTGGTTGGCGGAGTCCGGGATCAGCGTGTCGAGTTCGCGGTCGGCGTCGGTGAGGGTCAGGTCCGCCTCGACCGGGTAGGCCGGCGGATCGTCGAGGTTGTTGCTCGGCAGGTAGGACAGCAGCGCCTTGACGTACTCGATCGCGTCGTCCTCGTCGGCGGCCAGGTAGTGGGCGTTGCCGGACCGGGTGTTGTGGGTGCGTGCCCCGCCCAGCTCCTCGAAGCCCACGTCCTCGCCGGTGACCGTCTTGATCACGTCCGGCCCGGTGATGAACATGTGGCTGGTCTGGTCCACCATGACCGTGAAGTCGGTGACCGCGGGCGAGTAGACGGCCCCGCCGGCGCACGGGCCCATGATCAGCGAGATCTGCGGGATGACCCCGGACGCGCGGACGTTGCGGAAGAAGATGTCGCCGTAGAGGCCGAGCGAGACTACCCCCTCCTGGATGCGCGCGCCGCCGGAGTCGTTGATGCCGATGACCGGGCAGCCGATCTTCATGGCCAGGTCCATCACCTTGACGATCTTGGTGCCGAAGACCTCGCCGAGGGAGCCGCCGAAGACCGTGAAGTCCTGCGCGAACACGCACACCTGGCGGCCGTCGATGGTGCCGTACCCGGTGACCACGCCGTCGCCGTACGGCCGCTCCTTGTCCAGCCCGAAGTTCGTCGACCGGTGCCGGGCGAGTTCGTCCAGCTCCACGAACGAACCCGGGTCCAGCAGCAGCTCGATCCGCTCGCGCGCGGTCTTCTTGCCCCGGGCGTGCTGCTTCTCGATCGCCCGCGCCGAGCCCGCGCGCACCGCCTCCGCAATACGCCGATCGAGGTCGGCGAGCTTGCCGGCCGTGGTGCGGATGTCGGGTGCGGGGGCCGGGTCGCCGGAGGGAGTGGCGTGTTCGCTCAGGGTGCTCACGCCAGCGATAGTACGGGCCGCACCGGTGGGGCCCCTGCTGGCGGGTGGGCCGCCCGCCGGCAGGCACCGGGCCACGGGTAGAAACGAGGGATGAGCGGCTCGCCGTACACCGACCTGGATCGACCGCCGCTGCGCGCCGAGAGCCTGCGCCGGGCGCTGGTCGTGCCCGGAGGGCTGTGGACCCGGGTGGACGTGCGCGCCGAGACCGGCTCGACGAACGCGGATGCGGTCGCGGCGGCGCGCGACGGCGCTCCGGAGGGTCTGGTCGTGGTCGCGGAGCGACAGACGGCGGGGCGTGGTCGGCTGGGGCGACACTGGGAGTCACCGGCCCGGGCGGGGCTCGCGGTGAGCGTGCTGCTGCGCCCGGGTCGCCCGACCCCGCACTGGCCGGCGGTGCCGGCGAGCGGCTACGGCTGGCTGCCGCTGCTCGCGGGCGTCGCGTTGACCGAAGCGGTGTCTCATGTGGCCGAGGTGCCGGCCGGGCTGAAGTGGCCCAACGACCTGCTGGTGGACGGTCGCAAGTGTGGCGGCATCCTCGCTGAGGCGCTGCCGGAGACGGTTGGTGACGCCGTCGGCACGACGGGTGCGGTCGTGGTGGGCATCGGGCTCAACGTCACCCTGCGCGCCGACGAACTGCCGCACGCCGACGCCACCTCGCTGTCGTTGGCGGGTGCCACGTGCACCGACCGCGATCCGCTGCTGCGGGCGCTGCTGCGGGCGTTCGCGTCGTGGTACGGGCGGTGGCGGGCATCCGGTGGCGACCCGGAGGGGAGCGGGCTGCGGGCGGCGTACGTGCAGCGGTGCGTCACGCTGGGTCGTCCGGTGCGGGTGACCCTGCCGGCCGGCGGCTCGCTGGTCGGGACAGCGAGCACAGTGGACGCCGATGGGCGGCTGGTGGTGATGACCGCGAAGGGTACGAGTGCGGTCGCCGCCGGTGACGTCGTGCATGTGCGACCCGGGGCGGGGGCGGGTGGCAACTCCGGCCCGGCTGGGTGACCCCACCGCTGGCCGGGACCCGCTACCGTCAGCGCGGACAACGGCGTGCGACGCATCGACGCATAGGGAGGTTGCGGTGGCGTTCCCCGAGGACGTGCTCACCAGCGACGAGCACGTGGTTCTGCACTTGCACCCGCACTGGAAGGCCCTGGTCCGGCCGGTGATCGTGCTGGTGGTGGCGTTGGCGGCGGTCGTCGCCAGCCTCATCTTCCTGCCCATGGTGGTCACGTACGGGGTCGGGGCGGTGGCGCTGATCGCGGTGCTGTGGCTGGCGCTGTGGCCGTTCCTGGTCTGGAAGACGACCCACTACGTGTTCACCAACGAGCGGGTGCTGATGCAGTGGGGGGTGTTCTCCCGCGACCGGCGGGACATCCCGTTGGCCCGGGTGAACGACCACTCGATGAGCCAGACCTTCATCGAGCGCATCCTGGGCTGCGGCACCCTGGTCATCGAGTCCGCGGGCGAGCGCGGCCAGTCGGTGCTCCACGACATCCCAGGGGTGGAGAAGGTCCAGACGACCCTGTACGAACTGGTGGAGGCGGACCGCGACAAGCACTCGCTGGGCGACGATGAGCTCAGGGAGGCGCTGCGGGAGGCCAGGGCTACGGAATAGCGCTGGCCGGACCGAAGGCCCGGGCGGGCGGGGGACCGTCTGCCCGCGGGGGGACTACGTGGCCCGCGGAGGACTACCTTGCCCGCGGAGGACTACCTTGCCCGCGGGGGACTACGTGGCCCGCGGGGGACGAGCACCTCGCCCGCCGGGGGTCAGCTCGCCGGCGAGCTCGACCTGGAGCGGCGCCGTGAGCTGGTCGAACTCCGCGACGAGGGCGTCGCTTTCGGCTGGCACGCGGTCCGCGCTGGCCGCGTGGCTTGCGGCTGGCGCGCGGTCCACGCTGCTTGCGGCGGCCGGGGCCGGCGCGGCGGGGAAGACGAAGGTGCGGTACGACCAGAACCGGAACACCGTCCCGATCACCATGCCGATCGTCTTCGCGACGTTCGACGCGATCAGACTGGTCATGCCGAAGCCGTACACCGCGAGCCCCAGCACGCCCAGTTCGATGAGCAGGCCGACGAGGTTGAACGCGAAGAACAGCACGTACTCCCGGCGCAGCGTCGACTTCGGCCGGTCCCGGTAGGTCCAGTACCGGTTCATGAAGTACGAGCTGGTGGTGGCGACGATGGTGGCTGCGATGTTCGCCTTGAGCCTGCCCTCGGTCAGCCCGGTGATCAGCAGTGCGTTGAACACCCCGTAGTTGACGACGACGTTGATGACCCCGATTGTGCCGAACTTCGCGAACTCGCTGGCGAGCTTGTGCCAGCGTCGCCACAGGGCCGTCTCAGTCAGCCGCTTGGGAACAAAACGCACTTGCCCACCTTACGGGACAAGGTCAAGCTGCGATGCGCCTACCGGCTGGTAGGACAAATCGCCCTCACGCTCCGTCCGCCTGGCCCTGCAGCGAGCGTTCGTCACGCGCGGCGGCGGCCGGCGGGCGCCTGCGGCGACGACGGGGCGAGGAAGACGAACCTGCGGTACGACCAGAACCGGAAGATCGTGCCGAGCACCATGCCGACGCCCAGGGAGGAGATGTTGTCGGCGAGCTGGGTCTGGAACACCGACGGCCAGAGGCTGCCCAGGCCGTAATGGCTGATGGCCAGACACGCCAGACCGATACCCAGCCCGACTGCGTTGAAGAAGAAGTACAGGCCGTACTCGCGGGCCAGGCTGGAGCGCTCGCGGTGCCGCCAGGTCCAGAACCGGTTACCGACGAAGGCCACGGTCGCGGCGACGGCGGTCGCGGCGGCCTTGGCGGTCAGCGTCTCCCACTTGCCGTAGAGGAGGTTGTACACGCCGGCGTCCACGACGTACGCGACAACGCCCACGACGCCGAACTTGCCCAACTCCTGGAAGAGGTGCTGAAACCTGGCGAGCAGCCGACGCACCGCGGTCACCCGGATGGCCTTGCGCTCGGCATGTTGGATCGCGGGCACTGCCCGAGCGTACCGGTTGGGGGCGGGGCGCGCCGGGTGCATCGGGATGGTGATCAAAGCCCGCTCGCCGGCACCGCCGACGCTCTGGACGCGCCGTGGTTGTCCGTGTCCGACACCTGCTGCGCGCACGTGCTCGCTGGAACCGAATTAGGAGCGTCCGAAAGCACGAACCGGGTGCTTGTGCATATCTTCACAATCGCTCCCGGTGCCCGGGCGGCTGCGGCGGTCTACGCTGTGCCCAAATCCCACGCCATTCCTGCGGCGTCGCGTCATTCCCGCTCGTCGGGCCAGCGGTCAGCGTCGACCACGAGGAGAAAGTGCCATGTCTGCACCAGCCGCCATTCCCGGGCTCGAGTCCGCCCCGACCTCGCATCCGAAACTACTCGCCTGGGTGCGCGAGGTCGCCGAGCTCACCACCCCCGACCGGGTGGTGTGGTGCGACGGGTCGGAGGAGGAGTGGCGGCGGCTCACCGACGAACTGGTCGAGGCCGGCACCCTGGTCCGGCTGAACCCCGAGCGGCGGCCCAACTCCTTCTGGGCGCGCACCGACCCGACCGACGTCGCGCGCGTCGAGGAGCGCACGTTCATCTGCTCGGTCGACGAGGCGGACGCCGGCCCGACCAACAACTGGGTCGCGCCGGCCGAGATGAAGCGCGTGATGACCGACCTGTACCGCGGATGCATGCGCGGGCGCACGCTCTACGTCATCCCGTTCTGCATGGGCCCGCTCACCGCGGAGAATCCGATGTTCGGCGTCGAGATCACCGACTCGGCGTACGTGGTCGTGTCCATGCGCATCATGACCCGGATGGGCGCGGCGGTGCTCGAGGCGATGGGCACCGACGCGGAGTTCGTTCCGGCGCTGCACTCGGTCGGCGCGCCGCTCGAGCCCGGCCAGCAGGACGTGCCCTGGCCGTGCAACCAGACCAAGTACATCTCGCAGTTCCCGGAGACGCGGGAGATCTGGTCGTACGGGTCGGGGTACGGCGGCAACTCGCTGCTCGGCAAGAAGTGCTACTCGCTGCGCATCGCGAGCGTGATGGCGCGCGACGAGGGCTGGCTGGCCGAGCACATGCTCATCCTGAAGCTCACCTCGCCGGAGCAGAAGGTCTACTACATCGCCGCTGCCTTCCCGTCGGCCTGTGGCAAGACCAACCTGGCGATGCTCGAGCCGACGATCCCCGGCTGGAAGGTCGAGACGCTCGGTGACGACATCGCCTGGATGCGGTTCGGCCCCGACGGCCGGCTCTATGCGGTCAACCCCGAGTACGGCCTGTTCGGGGTGGCGCCGGGCACCGACTGGACGACCAACCCCAACGCGCTGCGCACCCTCGCGGCGGGCAACACGATCTTCACCAACGTCGGCCTCACCGACGACGGGGACGTCTGGTGGGAGGGCCTGGGCGAGCCGCCCGCGCACCTGACCGACTGGCGCGGCCGGGACTGGACCCCCGACTCCGGCGAACTCGCCGCGCACCCGAACTCGCGGTTCTGCACGCCGATCACCCAGTGCCCGATCCTCGCCGAGGAGTACGAGGACCCTAACGGCGTACCGATCTCGGCGATCCTGTTCGGCGGGCGGCGCAAGACCACGATCCCGCTGGTGACCGAGGCCCGCGACTGGGTGCACGGGGTCTACATGGGCGCCACCCTCTCCTCGGAGACGACCGCCGCGGCGACCGGCCAGGTGGGCGTCGTGCGCCGGGATCCGATGGCGATGCTGCCGTTCATCGGGTACAACGCCGGCGACTACTTCCGCCACTGGATCGAGATGGGCAAGGGCGCGGACGGGGACGCCTCGAAGCTGCCGCGGGTGTTCTACGTGAACTGGTTCCGCCGCGGCGACGACGGGCGGTTCCTTTGGCCCGGTTTCGGGGAGAACTCCCGGGTGCTCAAGTGGGTCGTCGAGCGCATCGAGGGCCGTGCCACGGCGGTGGAGACACCGATCGGCTATGTGCCGACCGAGGACGCGCTGGACCTCTCCGGCCTGGATGTCCCGATCGAGGACGTACGGGCGGCGCTCCGGGTGGACGTCGACGAGTGGCGCGCGGAGGTTCCGCAGATCGCCGAGTGGTTTGAGAAGTTCGGCGACAAGCTCCCCGGCGTGCTGTGGGCGGAGTTGGACGCGCTGAAGGCCCGCCTCGGCATGGAATAACCGACACAGGCGGGCAAATCGCCGTCCGGGTGCACGCTGTGAGTGGCGGCTCGTTAGGCTGCATCAAGTGAAACTTCCTCACAGCGTGATCTACTCGTTGTACGAGCGCCGCCTGGCCGCTTCGCTTGCCGGCAAGCCGCGCCCGCGCCATGTTGGCGTGATCGTCGACGGGAACCGACGCTGGGCTCGGGAGATGGGGTACGTCGATCCCAACGACGGGCACCGGGTCGGCGCGCAGCGGATCAAGGAGCTGCTGCGCTGGTGCGACGAGGCCGAGATCGGGCACGTGACGCTGTGGCTGCTCTCCACCGACAACCTGGCACGACCCAGCGAGGAGCTGGACCCGCTGCTGGACATCATCGAGAACCTGGTGACCGAGCTGGCCGTGGACGGCCAGCCGTGGCGGCTGCACATGGTCGGCTCGCTGGACATGCTGCCGGCGCACCTGTCCCAGGCGTTGAAGTCCGCGGAGGAGCGCACCGCCGACCGTGAGGGCGGCGCTCGGGTGAACATCGCGGTCGGGTACGGCGGCCGCCGGGAGATCGCCGACGCGGTGCGAGCGCTGCTGCACGAGTACGCCCGGGCCGGCGCGACCATCGAGGAGCTGGCCGAGATCCTCGACGTCGACCACATCGCCAGCCATCTGTACACCAAGGGGCAGCCTGATCCGGACCTGGTCATCCGGACCAGCGGCGAGCAGCGTCTGGGCGGGTTCCTGCTGTGGCAGTCGGCGTACTCGGAGTTCTACTTCTGCGACGTCAACTGGCCCGACTTCCGGCGGGTGGACTTCCTGCGCGCACTGCGGTCCTACGCCCACCGTCAGCGTCGGTTCGGCACCTGAGCGGGTTCGCTCCGGTGCCGAGCGGTCAGGCGGCGGCCGGTGGGCGGATCAGGGTGTCCAGTCGGTCGGTGATCCGGGCGATGGCCAGGTGGTCGACGTAGTCGCGTGAGGTGACGATCTCGCCGTCGCGCACGCGCAACACGAACACGCACGGCACCCGGAACGGCCCCTGGTCGCCGTCGCCCTGGTAGGCGAACTCCGCCACGATGACTTCGGGGTCGGCGGTGTCGTGGATGACGATGTCGCCGGCGTGGTAGCCGCGCAGGGCGGGGTGGCCCCCGGTCATCTGTGCGAAGTGCCGCCGCACTTCCTCACGCGTACGCAACGGGCGATCGGCGAGCGGGGACATCGGGTGTTCGACGTGGGTGTCGTCCGCGTACAGCGCGGCGAGCCGGTCGATCTGGTCGGTGTCTCCGGCGACGAGCCTGGCCACGCCGTTGACCAGCTGGTGGAACACGTCGTGTGGCGTACGAGGCTGGGCCATCATTGATCCCAGAGCACTAGAAGCGGAGTCATGGCTCCGATTATACGGAGTTCCGGCTCCGGTTAGCTGAGTCGATGGGAGGATCGTGCGTCGCGACGCGCGGGAGAACCGCGAACGCATCCTGGCGGCCGCCGAGCAGGTGTTCGGCGAGGCTGGGGCGGCCGGCTCGACGGAGGAGGTGGCCCGACGTGCCGGCGTCGGAGTAGGCACGGTCTTCCGGCACTTCCCGAACAAGCGCGAGCTGATCGACGCAACCCTGGTGCGCCATTTCCAGCTGCTGACCGAGCAAGCCAGCAGGGTCGCGGCGGCTGCGGAGCCGGGTGCCGCGTTACGGGCGGTGCTGGAGGCGATGGTCGCGAGCGCGGGCACCAAGGTCACCCTGCTGGCCGCGCTCGGGCACGAGGTCGAGGCGAGCGTCGCGCTGCGGCAGGCCGCGCGGGAGCTGCGTGCCGTGGTGGAGTCGGCGTTGGTGCGGGCGCAGCGGGCCGGGGCCGCGCGGCGCGACATCTCGGTGGGCGAGCTCTACCTCCTCGTCCGCGCCCTGGCTCAGGTTGCTGTCGCGCAAGAGGCCAGCACCGTGCGCGGGGCGTTGAAGGTGGTCCTGGACGGGCTCGCTCGGCTGTAGCGGTGCCTGTTGGTGGTGAATCCACCCGGGCGGCTAGTCGTCGTCTCCGCCGGCCGCCCGCTTGCCCCTCGGCGCCAGCGGTACCACGGAGCCCTGCGGCGGGTGGCTGATCAGATACCCCTCGACGAACCCGGAGTTCCGGTCACCGATCTCGGTGTCGAGTCGGTCGAACCTGGTGACCATCAACTCGTGCAGCCGCTCGAGTTTCGCTTCGACACGCAGGTAGCAGTGGGCCGCGACGGCGACGACGGTCGCCGTCGCGGCCGTCGCGATACCGGCCACGTTGACCGCATCCGGGATTCCGGTGCCAGCGGTCGCGACCACGTTCGCTGTCACGGTGGCCGTCATCGATACGACCGCGACGAGGATGCCCGCCCATTTGAGGGCCATTCCCCCTCCTTCAGCCGCCCGGCTGCCTCTCCGGCGGCCCACCCCCCGATAACGTAGGCTCTCTTACCGCAGGCAAGGGCGTAACTCGTCGTGATGTCGGCCGTCGCCGTGCCGGCGACGGCCGACCTGTTCGCGCTATCGGCGAAGCTAACTGGCGTCCCGACGGAGTTCAAGCTGTCCCAGCGATGGACGGTAGGCCAGATAGCGGACCGTCTCCCGGATGTGGTATTTCTCCGCGTCCGGCGTCTCCGGGTCCAGCAGCCGTCGCAGCAGCGCCTCGATGTCCGGGTCCATCACGGGTACCGCGGGGCGCGGCGGCGCCGAGCGGTCCCAGCCGAGGATCCGGAACGCGGTGCGGGCGTGGATGCCGAGCCCTTCGCAGAACGCGACCACGCGCTCGGGCTCCGGGTCGGTCGACCAGTCGCCGCGCGTCCAGCGGTGGATCGTCTGCCGCGAGACGCCGGTGCGTCGGGCCACCTCCGTACCGGTCCATCCCCGCGCCGCGCGGGCATCGGCGAGCGCCTTGCGCACGAAGGCGGCGAAGGCCTGTTTGCGGTCGCCGGGACCGCCCGGTGAGCTGTGCGCGTCGCGCGCCCAAGGCGGGTGGTGGGCGGGAGGACGTACCGGTGCGGCAGGCGAGACTGCCCTGTCTTGCGTGCGTGACATCGCACGCTCGTTGTTCCGTCCGCTTCTGCCGTGACTGAGGGGTGTCACGCGGGCACCGTACCCGTACAGATGTCTTGCGGTAATCGTCCGAACGGACGATGATGTATCGCGTGCGTGACACTCTAAAGTTCGTCACGTGCGTGAGACATTCCAGACGGACGTGGTCACGCGTGGGGGGCAATGGATGGCGTTCGAGATGAGCGCGGGCCGGGCGCAAGCGCGAAGCGGCCGAGGGGTGCGGCAGTGAACGACGTTCTCGCCGTGTGTCTCGTCCTGGTCCTCGCCACCTCCAGTTACGCCGCCGGGCGCCTGCACGCCCAACTCGGCTACCGGCTCGGCTTCCGCAGCGGCTATCGGCAGGGGTTCGGTGACGGTGACCGCGCGGCGCGGCACTACCAGCGCGGCGAAGTGGTGACCCGTAGCGCCCCGATGGTCGCCGACGTGCCCACGGTCGCCTCGCCGGACCTCACCGTCGCCTCGGCCCCGCCTGCCGCAGAGCCGCCGGCCGGGACAGCGGACGCCACCGTCGCCGGGACCTCGTCCGGGTCGCCGGCCACGGTGGCCATGCTGACGCGCCCGGCCGTGCCGCCCGGGCTGCGGTTGGGCGCGCCCGAGGGGAGCCCGGCGAACCGGGCCGCGGTGATGCGGGGAACCATGTACCACTCCACGGGCGCGATCGCCGGGCGGGGTGGGCGGCACGCCCACCCGGAGTAGAGCCTCGCTCAGTCTCTGTCCGCGGACCACGCATGCCTCCCGGTTCGCGCCGAGTTGCGGCTCTTATCTGTGTCGTACATCACAATTTTGACGCCTCTCGGTTCACAGCAGCCTCTCCGTGCGCAAGGGTGAGCGGCGGCGCGGGATCCGATCCGGGCCAGCCGGGAGCGTGACGCATCGAAGGCGATCCGTGCAGCGGCCCGATCGAGGACACCATCACCGTGCCGCAACTCATGTCCGTCGGCGAAGGGAAGACCGCGTGAGACGGCTGTGGGGCCGGGTGGCGGTGCGTACGCTCGCCGTCCTCCTGCTGGCGTTCGGGGTGGCGGGCGGCCTGTATCTCGGCGGCGGTGCGCCGGACACCCGCGGCGGGATGGACGACGCCCGCGCGGCCGGACTCGGGTTCCTCCATGCCGCTGCCGAGCAGCGAGCGGCCGAGCAGGACGCGAAGAACAAGGCGATGGCCGAAGCGCAAGCCTTGGCCGCCCGGGCCCGCGCCGCCGAGGAAGCGGTGCGCCGCAACCAGGCGGCGAGCCGGGCCCGGGCAGAACTGGGCCCCATCCCCGCCTCCTGCTCGGTGTACCAGGGCAACCGCGCGGTCGGCTGCACGCTGCTGCTCCAGTCGGGCTTCGGCCTGGACCAGATGCCCTGCCTGGACAAGCTGTGGACCAAGGAGAGCGGTTGGTCGACGACCGCGACCAACCGGTCCTCCGGCGCGTACGGCATCCCGCAGGCGCTGCCCGGTTCGAAGATGTCCAAGTTCGGCGACGACTGGCGCACCAACCCAGCGACTCAGATCAAGTGGGGGCTCGACTACATCAAGGGCCGCTACGGCACGCCCTGCGGCGCCTGGTCGTTCTTCCAGTCGCGCGGCTGGTACTGACCCCGCCCGTCGTCACCCCCCTCCCGGCTGCTGCTGTGCCGCGCGCCGGGCTGATGCGTCCTCCTGGGCCAGCCGGCGCAGCGCGACCAACGCGGCCTCGCCCAGCACCGTGCCGATGACGAGCGCCTCGACCATGGCGGCTGGTTCGCGCCTGGCGAGCACCGTGTCGACCTCCTGCTCGGCGATGGTCTCGGCGGCCTGGGCGTAGCTGTCGAGGCAGGCGCGCAGATCCTGCTGGCCGAGCGCCCGCAGCGCCGCGATCACGTCGGCGAGCCGGCCCAGGGCGGGTGCTTGTGGGTGGACCGACCAGCCCCGGTCCCGCACGAACTCCGCGGCCTCGGCCCGCGCCCGCGTCATCTCGGCCACGTCAGCGGATTTCCGGCGCGTCGACTGCTCTGTCGCCCGATGCGCGACGCCGAGTAGCTCGTGCTGGCCGATCCCCGGCTCGTCGACGGCGGCGAGGACCTCGCGGGCCGCGGCGACGGTGAGGCCGCCGACATCGAGCAGCGCCCGGATGAGGCGCAGTCGATGCAGATGTTCGTCGCCGTACGAGGCCTGGTTCGGAGCGGTCGCCACGCCGGGCGGCAGCAGGCCTTCCCGCAGGTAGTACTTGATCGTCGGGATCGATACGCCGCTGCGTCGGGCCAACTCGCCGATCCGCATGGTGGTCGTCCTCCGGCTTGCGTCACGGGCTCACTTCATGGATAGTCTAACTATCCGATAGTGGATAGTGCTGCTAACCGATCTGTTGCCGAGGTGTTCCGTGTCAAAGATCTTCCCAGGACGTATGACCGCCGACCTCGACGGGGACTTCGTCGTCTTCCTCATCGGCATGCGCATCAACAAGCCGTGGAAGCTGCACAAGTGGCTGCCGGTCTTTCGGGCCATGGCCCCGATGCTGCGCGTGCTGTCGCAGCGCCCGGATCTCGGGTTGCTCGGGTTTCACACCTGGCTCGGCCCGTCCGGCCCGCTGGTCGTGCAGTACTGGCGCAGCGTCGAGGATCTGGAGAGCTTCGCCCGCGATGCCTCGCTGCCGCACCATCCGGCCTGGCGCGCGTTCAACCGCGCGATCGGCGACAGCGGGGACGTGGGCATCTGGCACGAGACGTACCTGGTGCGCGCGGGGGAGTACGAGACGCTGTACGGGAACATGCCCCGGTTCGGGCTGGCCGAGGCGGGCACGCACCTGCCGGTGTCGGCGAAGGGCGAGACCGCCGCGCAGCGCCGCCGGGCCCGCCGCCCTGGACACCAGCCCGGGGCGGGCGAGTCGGCGCCCCGCCCCGATACGTTGGCCGAGGGTCGCGACACGTT
>VSCG01000065.1:0-17216 GCA_047459115.1 Micromonosporaceae bacterium | reverse complement strand
TCTCCCTGCACGGACGGTCGTCGCCGGCGTATTTGCGCAAGCACCTATGCCACTGGTCGCAACTGCAACCGTTGCTCTAGGCGTTTGGCAGGTGTGGCGGGATCATCGAGAGGCCCGAAGGAGGGTGCTTCAAGAACGACCGAGCGCCGCATATCTGTATCGGCTTGAGCGCGGTCTCGGGCCGAAGGATCTTGCTAGCCGAATGAACCAGCTTAGCCGCCGATTCGGTCGTCGAAGTTAGGCGCACCGCGAAGCTCGTCTAGGTGGAATTGCAAAGGTCAGCGCCATTGAAGCAGCGGCGAGTGGCGACAACTCCGCGTGGTCTACGACTGCCCACTGACTCCTTGGAGCGTGACTTAATCGGTCATTACTGTGATAGATGCAAGTCAGGTCACGCTGACCAAACAGAAGGCACTGGAGTGAGCCAGCGTCGGAGGTAAGTCGCTGGCAGGAGAAAAAGTTTGCCGGGAATGCGATCATGAATGCCTTAAGTCGCCGCGGGGAGGGGCTGCTTGCGCACCCGCATCGCCTCGGCCGCCGACCAGGCCTGAACCGGCAGCCCGTCGCGGTGTGCGGTGGATGGGCCTCGGCGGTCTCGTTGATTGACCCCAGACCTCAACCGCCGAGATGCGCGACCAGTCCATCGAGCAGGTAGTTGTGGACCGCCGGCAGGCGTCGGCGTACGGGCCCGATCAGCCACGGCCACACCGTGCCCTGGTGTACGCCTCGTCCCGCTCGCGTGACGGTCCCGGTGCGCGCTTCGGTAGCAGGGCTCGCCGGCGGCGAGGGTAGGCAGGCCGAGCGGGGCGAGCAGCGCGGCCCCGATGTCCCACTGGGCCTGCGGGTGTGGGGTCATCGGGGCGTACGGCAGGCCGAAGGCGAGCAGTTGATTAGGGCGCAGTCGCACGTCCTCGGGTCCACGGTGTCGCACAGGGCTCCGGTGGGCAGCGGGAAACGGTCGGTCGGGGGCGGTGGTGTGCCGGCCCCGCAGTTCGGTGCTGTCCCGGCGGGTCCGCTCGTACAGCGTCGTCACTACGGCCAACCCGTTCATCCATAGCGCCTTGAGTTCCACGGCCTTGCCCCGCCGCGCGGTCACCGGCTCGCCGTTGACCACCGGGTCGATCCAGGTGAACGCGTACCCGTGGGCGCCCTGGGTGAGTAGGCCGTCGGCCGGTTCGACCTGGATGCCGTACCGGGTGCCGGGAAGGTCGTGGCGGACCATCGCCGTTAGCGCTTCGGGCGAGTCCAGGTCGCCGGTCGCAGCGACGTGCCACTCGACCGCGTGCAGGAACCACAGCCTCGTATCCGCGGTGTTTGTACGCGGTGTGCCCCACGTCGGCGGTATTGGCGAGCATGCCCTCGCTCAGCGTGTCCGCGTACGCGCGCAGCAGCGCCCGCCCCTCGGTTGCGCGGCCCGTGCACAGGAACAGCCCTTCATAGACGATCATCGTGTCCCGCGACCAGGCGCCGAACCACGGGTAGCCGTGTCGGGCCCGGCCGGTCCGACAACGACGAAGGCGCCCGCGGCGAGCGCGAGGCTGGTGTGCGCCGTGCTGCCTGAGCTGGCACCCCGGCCTCGCCGGCTGGACCGGCGGCCGCTGTCTTGCGGGCCTGGCCGCCGCCCCGACCGTCTGCGCGGCCGGCGGTGGCCGCACGGCGAGGTCCACAGGCTCGTCGGCCCCACGCCACGATCTCCATCGTGGCGCCGAGCGCGTCCAGGTCGGCCGAGAAGATGCCGACGTGGCACAGGTCCTCGGTCGGATTCAGGCCGCGCGCGGCCTCCTCGCGGTGGTACGCCCCGCACCACCACTGCCCGTCGGGGGACGAAGCCGGGGCCGGCGATGGGTACCGGCGCTCGACCTCTACGCCGTCGGCCGTGGGCGTCACGCCGAGCGGCCGGTCGGTGAACCGTTCGCCGTGCGCATCGCGCCAGGTGCCCATGGTGTACGGCGAGCGAGACGGGACCGCCGGCGACGAGGCGGTGCCCGACGGCGAGGCTCGGGTGGCCGTGCGCATCGCCAGTTCGCGCTCGAGTACCACCTCGCCGACCCGCCAACGCTAGCGGGGCAGGCCGTCGGTCAGGTCGAAGCGCTCCAGGTGGAAGTGAGCCGGACGCGTCGACGGCGCCTAAGGCCCACTCGTGGGTGGCGAGCCGCATCCGGGTGCCGTCGGGCGGCAGGAGCACAGGGTCGAGGTTGGCCAGCGCCATCGCGCGTCGGGCCGGGTGGGGTCGGCGACCACCAGCATGCCGCCGCCGGCCACCCAGCGCATCTTCAGGGAACATGCGCTAGTTGATCGATCAACTCCGGCATTTTCCTTGAAAATGCGCTTACATGCCTGGTGCGGGCGGCATTTTCCAGAAAATGCATGTGACGGCTCAGGCAACCAGCACGCCGGGGTTGAGGATGCCGGCCGGATCCAGGGCCTGCTTGGCCGCCCGCAGCGCGGCCGCGAACGGCTCCGGGCGCTGGCGGTCGTACCACGGGCGGTGGTCACGGCCGACCGCGTGATGGTGGGTGATGGTGCCGCCGTGCGCGACGATCGCCTCGCTCGCCGCGGCCTTCAGCTCGTCCCACACCGCGTCCTCGGCGCCCCGGCGACCCGGCGCGTAGACGGTGAAGTACGGCGCCGGCCCGTCCGGGTAGACGTGGGTGAAGCGGCAGGTGACCACCGCGCCGGCCGAGGCGAGCGCGGCCACGACCCCGGCGTGCAGCTCGGGGAAGCGGTCCCAGGTACACGCCGTCTCGAACGTCTCCACCACCACCCCGAGCCGGGCGAGCGCGTCGCGACGGTACGGGGCGGCCACGAACGAGTCCCGCCACTCCTCTACAGTGGACTCTCCTTCGGGTGCGGCGCCCCCGTGCTCCCGGCACAACTCGATCGCGCGGTCCAGCGCCGCGTCCACCGGATGGTCGGCGGACTCGAAGCCGAGCAACAGCCGGGGCAGGCCGTCCGTCGCGCCCGCACCGAGCGCCGCCTCCAGCGGGTCGAGCAGCCGGCAGTTGCTCGGCGCGAGCCCCGACTGGGCCACCGCCCGGGTCGCCCGCACCGCCTCGTCGTACCCGGGGAAGGTGACCGCGGCGCGGGCCCGGTGCCGCGGCCGGGGCAGCACCCGCAGCCACGCCTCCACGATCACCCCGAGCGCGCCCTCGGAGCCCAGCCACAGCCGGTCCGGTGACGGCCCGGCGCCCGAGGCCGGCACCCGCAGCGACTCGGCCACCCCGACCGGCGTCACCACCCGCAGCGCCTCCACCGCGTCGTCGATGTGCGTGTGGCCCATCGCGAAGTGCCCACCGGCGCGGGTGGCGAGCCAGCCGCCCAGCGTGGAGAACTCGAAGCTCTGCGGGTAGTGGCGCAGCGTCAGCCCGTACGGCCGCAGACCGTCCTCGATGGACGGGCCGAGGGTGCCGGCGCGGATCCGCGCCGCCCGGCTCACCTCGTCCACCTCGACCACCCCGGACAGCGCGCCCAGGTCCAGGGACAGCCACGGCCCCTCGCCGCGGTACTCGACGCCGCCGACGACCGAGGTGCCGCCGCCGTACGGCACCACCGGCACGCCGGCGTCGCTCGCCCAGTCCAGCACCGCGACCACCTCGGCCTCGTCGCGCGGGTACGCCACGAGGTCCGGCGGATTGGGCACCTCGCCGCGCAGGTTGCGCACCACGTCCCGGTACGCCTTGCCGCGCGCGTGCGCGGCACGGGTGGGCGGGTCGTCGGCGCAGATCGCGGCGAGCGGCCCGGGTGGCGCGATCCGGGCGGGCGGCACCGGCGGCACCGGCGGGACCGGCGCGAGAACCCCGTCCAGCGGCAGGTACGCCGCGACGCGGTCGGCCAGTGCCCGGCACGCCTCCTCGTCCAGGGCCTGATCCGCCCAGCCCCAGCCCCACCACGACCGTTCCCGCACGGGTGCACCGTACCGGGGGTCAGGCCGCTGGGGCGACCACCGACCAGGTCTGCCGGGCGATCTCCCGCTCCTCGTCGGTGGGCACGACGCAGACCGCGACCTCGGCGCCGTCCGGGGAGATGATCCGCTCCCCATGGCGGGCCGACTCGTTGCGGGCCGGGTCCACCGCGATGCCGAGCCGCTCCAGCCCGGCCAACGCCGCCGCGCGCACCGGCGCGGCATGCTCGCCCACACCGCCGGTGAAGGTGACCGCGTCCACCCGGCCGAGCGTGGCGTAGTAGGCGCCCACGTAGTGGCGGATACGGGCGCAGTAGACGTCGAAGGCGAGGGCCGCGGCCGGGTCGCCGGCGGCCCGGCGGGCCAGCACCCGGCGCATGTCGTTGTCGCCGCACAGCCCGGCCAGCCCGCCCCGGCGGTTGAACAGCCGGTCGATCTCGTCCACGCCGAGGTCGGCCTCCCGGTGCAGATAGAACACCACCGCCGGGTCGATGTCACCGGTGCGCGTGCCCATCACCAGGCCTTCGAGCGGGGTGAATCCCATCGAGGTGTCCACGCTGCGACCGCCGGCGACCGCGCACGCGCTGGCCCCGTTGCCCAGGTGCAGCGTGATCGTGTTGACCGTCCTCAGTGGCCGGCCGAGCAGGTTGGCGGTACGCCGGGACACGTACTCGTGCGAGGTGCCGTGGAACCCGTACCGGTGGATGCGCAGCCGCTCGGCGAGCGCCGCGTCCAGCGCGTAGGTCGACGCGGCCGGGGGCAGCGTGCGGTGGAAGGCGGTGTCGAAGACGGCGACCTGGGGCAGCTGCGGCAGCGCCGCGCGGGCCGCCTCGATGCCGGCCAGGTTCGCGGGGTTGTGCAGCGGCGCGAGCGCGCTGAGCCGGCGTACCTGCGCGATCACCTCGTCGTCGATGAGCGTCGGCTCGGTGAACCGCAGCCCGCCGTGCACGACCCGGTGCCCGACCGCGACGATCGCCTCGGTGTCCACTCGCGACAGCACGGTGCGCAGCGCCCCCTCGTGCGAGGCCGCGTCGCCACCGGGCTCGCCGATCCGCTCGATCAGGCCGCTCGCCGCGGTCTGCTCGCCGCGGAACACCCGGTACTTCACCGACGACGAGCCGCAGTTGAGCACCAGGATGTCCTTCATCGATGCCCGCCTGGCTCATCGATCCCCGCCTGCGCCGCCGTGATGGCCACCGTGCTGACGATGTCGCGCACGCTCGCGCCCCGGGACAGGTCGTTGACCGGTTTGCGCAGCCCTTGCAGGATCGGGCCGATCGCGACCGCCCCGGCCGAGCGCTGCACCGCCTTGTACGTGTTGTTGCCGGTGTTCAGATCCGGGAAGATCAACACCGTGGCCCGACCGGCGACCGGACTCCCCGGCAGCTTGGTGGCGGCCACGGACGGGACCACGGCGGCGTCGTACTGGATCGGCCCCTCCACCGGCAGGTCCGGGCGTCGCCGCCGGACCAGTGCGGTCGCCACGCTGACCTTCTCCACGTCGCTGCCGCGCCCCGAGTCGCCGGTCGCGTAGGAGAGCATCGCCACCCGCGGGGTGATCCCGAACCGCTGCGCGGTCACCGCCGAGCTGACCGCGATGTCGGCGAGCTGTTCGGCGGTCGGGTCGGGGATGACCGCGCAGTCGCCGTAGACCAGCACGTGGTCGGCCAGGCACATGAAGAAGACGCTGGAGACGACCGAGACCCCGGGCGCGGTACGCAGGATCTCGAAGGCCGGGCGGATGGTGTCCGCCGTCGGGTGGGCGGCGCCGGAGACCATCGCATCAGCCAGTCCATGGTGGACCATCATGGTGCCGAAGTAGTTGACGTCGTCCATCCGGTCGTGCGCGGCCGCCAGCGTCACGCCCTTGTGCGCGCGCAGCCGCGCGTACTCGGTCGCGAACTCCTCGCGCCACGGCGAGGCGGCGGGGTCCTCGACCCGGGCCGCGGACACGTGCAGCCCGAGTTCCCGTGCCCGACGGGCGATCTCGTCGGGCGGGCCGAGCAGCGTCAGATCGCAGACGTCCCGACGCAGCAGCTGCTCCGCGGCGCGCAGGATCCGCTCGTCGGTTCCTTCGGGCAGCACGACGTGGCGGCGCCGCTCGCGGGCGCGTTCGATCAGCGCGTACTCGAACATCAGCGGGGTCACCCGGTCGGTTGCCGAGACGTCGAGCCGCCGGGCCAACTCGGCACCGTCCACAGCCGATTCGAATGCGCCCAGCGCCGCGTCGACCTTGCGGGGGTTGTCCGCCGTGAGCTGACCGGCGAGCCCGTTCAACGCGGACACCGTGTCGTGGCTGTCCCGGGTGGTGGACAGCACCGGCAGCTCCGGGGCGGAGCGGGAGGCCAGCGCGGTGACCCGCGGATCCAGCGGCTGCCCGAGCGTGAGCACGATCCCCGCGGGAGCGACGGTGCCGGTGGCGTGTGCCGCGAACGTGGCCACCACCAGGTCCGCCCGGTCGCCGGGGGTCACCACGAGGCACCCGTCGGTGAGGTGGTCGAGGAACGTCGGCACCATCGCGGCCCCCACCACGGTGTCCAGCACATCCCGGGACATGCTGGCGTCGGTGACCCCGAGGACCGGCGTGGCGCCCAGCGCCGCGGCGACCTCGCCGACCGTCGGCGCGGCGATCGCCGGCACCTCCGGCACCGCGTACGCTGGCACCGGCAGGTCGGCCAGCGCGGCGAGCGCCGCGTCCCGCTCGGCCGGGGTGACCCGGTTGGCGATCACCGCGAGCGGCCGCGCGCCCCGGTCCGTCAGCGCGTGGTACGCCGTGCGCACCGTCTCGGCCAGGTCGACCGCGTCGCGTCCGTACCCGTCCACCACGGGAAGGACCACGGCGGCGCACTCGGCCGCGAACCGCAGGTTCAGCGCGAGCTCGGCCGCGATCCCGCGCCCGGCGTGCGGGTCGCCGGTCTCCCGGCCGAAGTCGGTGCCCACGATCACCACCGCGTCGCACTGGCGCGCCACCGCCCGGTGCCGGTCCACCACGAGGCCGACCAGCTCCTCCAGCCGTCCCTCGCTGACCAGCTTGTGGGCGGTGGTGTAGTCGGTGCCGGAGAGCTGCTCCAGCGGCGTCGTCATGTGGTACCGGGCGTGCAGCAGCGCCATGATCGGGTCAGGGGAGGAGCGGGCGAGCGGGCGGAACGCGCCGAGCCGCCCGACCCGCCGGGAGAGCACCTCGGCGACGCCGAGCGCGATCGTCGACTTGCCGCCGCCCGCCTCCAGGCCGGTCAGGTAGACGCTGCGTGCCACGCCCACACGGTACGGGGTGACGGCGGGTGCGCGCGGGGACATCACGCCAGCACCATGGTCCGGCCCGCGTCGGTGGCCGTGGCGCGCGTGCGCGCGCACACATCACCGAGGGGAGGCCCGCGCGGTCGCGTGCTGCGACAGATCGGGGTGAGCAGGCAGGCCGCTCAGCTCACCTGGGCACTGCCATCGTCCCGCACGACCCGCACAACCAGCTTCGCTGCCAGGTCGACTTGTCGCGCTCATACTCCATCAAGCGGTCCTGGTACGCCTGCCAGATGCGCTCGTTTCGCGCACGCACGGCTCGCCGCTTCTCGCCGATGGTGAACAGGGAAACCACCAGCCAGACCACCGCGCCGATCCACCCGAAAAACAGGACGAAGGCGATGGGTTCCGGCAGCGCCCCCATGCACGGGAGACAGATCAGGCCGCCGAGCGCAAGGCGCCCGGGATCACGGATCAGCGCCTTCGTGGACTCGTCCAGCTGCTCGGGCGGGGCCGGGCGCGACGGCGGTACGGCGCGGAGCGCGAGACTGGACGTGACCAGATAGCCGTTGCCGTGAGGGCGGGTGTTCTCCTCCCAGAAGATCGCCGTACGCCGCATGGGCGAGGCGTTGCACCGGGGGCAGCGCTTCCCGCCCGGACCCTCGTTGATGTTTGCGATGACGATCTGATCGCTGTTGTACTGCGCCCCGACGACCAGCTGACCACTCTGATCGTAGATCGGTTGGCTCACGCCAGCCTCGCCAACTCGACGAGCGACGTGATCGCCCTAGCGAGTTCCTTGATGGGAGCCGCGGCTCGTGCGGCCCGCTCGAGCCACGACACGGCCCCTGTCGCGTCGCCCGCCGCCGACGCCTCACGCGCCCTTCGCAGCATGGCGGCAGGACGCGCGGTCCCCTCGTGCCGGCCATCCCCGTCCAGCTGTTTGATCAACGCATCGATCTTCTGGGTCAGGGCGTTCAGACTGGCGGCGTCGCTGCCCAGGTAGACGTGCTCGGCGTTGATCTGCGTTCCGGCGATGTGCTGACCCTGTTGATTGAACTGCGCCAAAGTGCGTCCCTCCCCAAGCCCGGGTCAGGCTACCAACACCGGACAACTGCGCGCAGCACCGTCGATGCGTGGGCGGGGTGGTGCAGCGGGCGGGCCGCGGCGGCATGGGACTGGCGCGGTGAGCGGCACCGGGTGCGGCTGTGCGAGCCAAGGTGCGAGCGGGGGGCGGCGGCCCGGATCCGGGCCGCCGCCCCCCGCGACGGCTACTCGTCCTCGTCGTCCAGCCTGGCCAGCCAGGTGGCGAACCGGTCGATCGGCGTCTCGAACTCCGGGTTGAGGTCCACGAAGTCGCGCAGCCGCTCGGCCAGCCACTCGAGCGTCACGGTCTCGTCGCCGCGCCGTTCGGCGAGCTCCTCGATGCCCCGGTCGGTGAAGTACACGCCTTTTCTCACCTCCGCGGCAGCGCCGCCTCGATGAGCTCCGCCTGCTCGATCTCGTGCACCTTGGTCGAGCCGGTCGCCGGGGCGGCCGCCGCCGGCCGGGAGATCCGGCGCAGCCCCACACCGGGCAGGTGCTCGAGCAGGTTCAGCGCGATGAACTGCCAGGCGCCCTGGTTGGCCGGCTCCTCCTGCACCCAGGCGAAGTCCTGCGCGTTCGGGTAGCGCTCCAGCGCCGCGCGGATCTCGTCGACCGGCAGCGGGTAGAACTGCTCGAGCCGTACGAGCGCGGTGTCGGTCAGGCCACGCTCGGCGCGGGCCTGGAACAGCTCGTAGTAGATCTTGCCCGAGCAGAGCAGGACCCGCCGGACGGCGCCTGGGTCCACGCTGGCGTCGTCGATCACCGGCTGGAAGCCGCCGCTGGTGAAGTCCGAGACCTGCGACACGCACAGGCGGTGGCGCAGCAGCGACTTCGGGGTGAACACGATCAGCGGCTTGCGCTTGGGCGACAGGGCCTGGCGGCGCAGCAGGTGGAAGTAGTTGGCCGGGGTGCTCGGCATCGCCACCCGCATGTTGTCCTCGGCGCACAGCTGCAGGTAGCGCTCGGGCCGCCCGGACGTGTGGTCCGGTCCCTGGCCCTCGTGCCCGTGCGGCAGCAGGATCACGACCGACGACTGCTGGCCCCACTTGACCTCGCCGGACGAGACGAACTCATCCACGATGGACTGCGCGCCGTTGGCGAAGTCGCCGAACTGGGCCTCCCAGAGCACCAGCGCCTGCGGGTTCTCCACCGAGTAGCCGTACTCGAAGCCCATCGCGGCGAACTCCGACAGCAGCGAGTCCTGGACGAAGAACCGCGCGTCGTCGGCGGCCACGGTGGCCAGCGGCAGGTACTCCTCGCCGGTGCGCGCGTCGACGATCACCGAGTGGCGCTGGACGAAGGTGCCGCGCCGCGAGTCCTGCCCGCTCAGCCGCACGGTCACGCCCTGCGCCACCAGCGAGCCGAAGGCCAGGATCTCGCCGAAGCCCCAGTCGATGTCGCCCTCGGTGGCCATCTTCGCGCGGCGCTCCAGCAGCGTGGCGACCCGCTTGTGCGGCTGGAAGCCCTCGGGCAGCGCCACGTGCGCGTCGCCGATGCGCCGCAGCACGGAGGCGTCGACCGTGGTGTCCACCGCCGGCTCCGGCTGCGGCTCCCGCTGGCGCGGACGCGGCAGCTCGTTGCCGGCCGACGAGACGGCGTCGCGGGTGGCTCTGAAGACCGTCTCCAGTTGCTGCTGGTAGTCGCGCAGCAACTCCTCGGCCTCCTCCACCGAGATGTCCCCGCGGCCGATCAGTTCTTCGGTGTAGATCTTGCGGACCGACCGCTTGGCGTCGATGATCTGGTACATCAGCGGGTTGGTCATCGACGGGTCGTCGCCCTCGTTGTGCCCGCGCCGCCGGTAGCAGATCAGGTCGATCACCACGTCCTTGTTGAACGTCTGGCGGTACTCGAAGGCCAGCCGGGCAACCCGGACCACCGCTTCGGGGTCGTCGCCGTTGACGTGGAAGATCGGCGCCTGGATCATCCGGGCGATGTCGGTGGAGTACAGCGACGAACGCGAGTACTCCGGCGCGGTCGTGAAGCCCACCTGGTTGTTGACCACCACGTGGACGGTGCCGCCGGTGCGGTAGCCGCGCAGTTGCGACAGGTTCAGCGTCTCGGCCACCACGCCCTGGCCGGCGAACGCGGCGTCACCGTGCACCAGCACCGGCAGCACCGTGTAGCCCTCCAGGCCCAGGTCGATGCGGTCCTGCTTGGCCCGCACGATGCCCTCCAGCACCGGGTCCACGGCCTCCAGGTGCGACGGGTTGGCGACCACCGACACGGTGGTGTGGTGCGCTCCGTCCGGCGTGGTGAACTTCCCGGTCATGCCGAGGTGGTACTTCACGTCGCCCGAGCCCTGCGTGGACTTCGGATCCAGATGACCCTCGAACTCCGAGAAGATCTGCTCGTACGGCTTGCCGACGATGTTGGCGAGCACGTTGAGCCGGCCCCGGTGCGCCATGCCGATGACGACCTCGTCCAGGCCGGCGCGCGCGGACGCCTGCAGGACCTCGTCGAGCAGCGGGATCAGCGACTCGCCGCCCTCCAGGGAGAACCGCTTCTGGCCGACGTACTTGGTGTGCAGGAAGGTCTCGAACGCCTCGGCGGCGTTGAGCCTGGCCAGAATGTGCTTCTGCTGCTCCAGGCTGGGCTTCTCTTCCGTGCGCTCCACCCGCTCCTGGATCCAGCGCCGCTCCTCCGGATCCTGGATGTGCATGTACTCGACGCCGACCCGCCGGCAGTATGAGTCGCGCAGCACCCCCAGGATGTCGCGCAGCTTCATCTTCTCCTGGCCGGCGAAGCCGCCGACCGGGAACGTGCGGTCGAGGTCCCACAGCGTCAGGCCGTGCTCGCGCACGTCGAGGTCCGGGTGCTTACGGATCTTGAACTCGAGCGGGTCGGTGTCGGCCATCAGGTGACCGCGCACCCGGTAGGCGTGGATCAGCTCCATGACCCGCGCGGTCTTGTCGACCTGCCCGTCGGATCCGCGGGCGATGTCGCGCACCCACCGGACCGGCTCGTACGGGATCCGCAGCGACGTGAAGATCTCGTCGTAGAACCCGCGCTCGCCGAGCAGCAGCTCGTGGATGGACCGGAGGAACTCACCGGACTGCGCGCCCTGGATGATCCGGTGGTCGTACGTCGACGTCAGCGTGATGATCTTGCTGATCGCGAGTTCGGCGAGGGCCTCCTCGGACATCCCCGCGTACGGCGCCGGGTACTCCATGGCGCCCACGCCGAGGATGGTGCCCTGGCCCTGCATCAGCCGGGGCATCGAGTGCACGGTGCCGATCCCGCCCGGGTTGGTCAGGGAGATCGTCGTGCCGGCGTAGTCGTCCATGGTCAGCTCGCCGCGCCGGGCCCGGCGGATCAGATCCTCGTAGGCCTGCCAGAACTGACGGAAGTCCATCTGGTCGGCGGCCTTGATGCTCGGCACGACGAGCGTGCGCGAGCCGTCCGGACGCTTGAGGTCGATCGCGATGCCGAGGTTGACGTGCTCGGGGCGCACCACGACCGGTTTGCCGTCCACCTCGGCGTAGGAGTTGTTCATCTCCGGGTGCTCGGCCAGCGCCTTGACCATCGCGTACCCGATCAGGTGGGTGAAGCTGACCTTGCCGCCGCGACCGCGCGCCAGGTGGTTGTTGATCACGATGCGGTTGTCGGCCATCAGTTTGGCCGGCACCGCGCGTACGCTCGTCGCGGTCGGCACCGCGAGCGATGCCTCCATGTTCTGCGCGATCCGGGCGGCGACCCCGCGGATGGGCGCGGTGGCCGCGCCCGCGGGAACGGGCTGCGCGGGTGCCGCCTTCGGGGCCGGCTTCCCGGTGGTCTTCGCCGGCTCAGCCGGCGCGGCCGGCGCTGGAGCGGCTGGAGCGGTCGTCGCCGCGGGGGCCGTGGGTGCGGCGGGGGTCGGTGCGACCGTCGTCACGGGCGCGACCGGCTGCGCCGCCTTGATCGTGGCCGTCTCGATCGTGGGCTTGTAGTCGGCGAAAAAGTCGTGCCAGGCTGGGTCTACGCTCTCCGGATCGGCGAGGTACCGCTGGTACATCTCCTCGACGATCCATTCGTTGGGGCCGAATCCGGCGAGTGGATTGTCCGCTGAGGTCTGC
The DNA here is from genome assembly GCA_047459115.1 of Micromonosporaceae bacterium. Taxonomy (GTDB): domain Bacteria; phylum Actinomycetota; class Actinomycetes; order Mycobacteriales; family Micromonosporaceae; genus VSCG01. Next base: position 4,940 of record VSCG01000065.1, on the reverse strand, counting down.
TCGGTCGACACGGCCAGTGTTCGCCTCTTCCACGCGTGCGGGTGAATCTGAGTCAAGCGCTGTCAAGGCTACGCGGTGCGCCACGGGCCGCCGTTGCCGGCATCGGCCCGTGGCGCAGCACACACCTTGATCTACGTCATATCCTGACCCCGATCATATCACCCCTTCTGGGGAAGTTACGCCCGGTTTAGGCGATATCGCGGCGTCGTGTGATCAGAATGCCGATCACACCGGCGACGAGCGCGTAGCCGAGTAGGACGACTGCCCCCACCCACCACGGTGGCGCGCCCGGTAGGTCGCCGGCGCTGACCAGCAGCATCGACGCGATCGAGGGCACACCCCACTGAAGGTCGGCGATCCAGTCCTGCTTGAACAGGCTCGCCAGCGGTTCGAAGATCAACCCGGCCGCGACGGTGCCGGCCATGTAGACCACCACGCTGATGATCGTCGCGGCGATCTGACTGCGGATAAGCACCCCGATGCCGAGCCCGAGTACACCCCAGAGCACGTACGCGAGCAGGTTGAGCAGGATCGCCCGGGTGATGAGCCAGTCGCCGAAGTGGCTCGAGAAACCCTCGGCTTCCAAGAAGATCATGGTTGCCGGAATGGTGATCGCGGTCGTGACGAGCCACAGGCCGGCGCCGAACACCGTGGCCGCCACCAGCTTGGCGAGGATGACCGCGGTGCGGTGCGGCGTGGTGAGGAACGTGGTCGTCGCCGTCTGGTGGTGGAACTCGTTGGTGACCAGCACGATGCCGAAGAGCATCACGAACATCACGCCGAAGAACTGGCCAGAGGTATAGAGGTTCGCCGCTTGCAGTACCACGTTGCGAGCGGCTTCGAGTTCCGCGGTCTGCTCCGGTGTCAGGCCGGGTGGGGTGGGCTCCTTCAGCGTGAAGTGCGCGCCGATGGCGTTGAAGAGGAACGCGAGCGCGAGCAGGGCAAGGGCGCCCAGAATGAACAGCCACCAGGCGTTCGTCGTACGGATCTTCACGAACTCGCTGCGGATCAGGCGCAGCGGCGCCGGGCCGGGGGTGCCGAGATTGGGTCGTGCCAGCGTGGTCATCGGATCGTCGCCTTTCCGGCCGTGAGTTCCAGGAACACCGCTTCCAGATCGGGCCGCTCGGGGGTCAGCTCGTGCAGCTCCACGCTGGCGCGCAGCGCCGCCGCCCCGATCGCCGGGGCCTCCACCCCGCCGACCAGCAGCGAGCCGTCCTCGGTGCGCTCCACCGTGGCGGCTGAGCCCAGCTCGGCGACCAGCTTGTCCGGCTCGGGCGTACGTACCCGCACACGGGCCCCGTGCGACATGCTGTTCACAATCGTCTCGACCTTGCCCTGGGAGACCAGGCGGCCGGCCGCGATGATCACTAGGTCGTCGGCGAGCAGCTGCATCTCCGAGAGCAGGTGGCTGGAGACGAGGATGGTCCGCCCGTCCGCGGCGAGCCGGCGCAGCAGGTCCCGCATCCAGCGGATGCCCTCCGGGTCCAGGCCGTTGGCCGGCTCGTCGAGGATCAGCACGCGGGGATCGCCGAGCATCGCCGCGGCGATGCCCAGCCGCTGCTTCATCCCGAGCGAGTACCCCCGGAACTTGCGCTTCGCGGCCGGGGTCAGCCCGACGAGCTCGAGGACCTCATCGGCCCGCTTCATCGGGAACCCGGCTGCCGCGCAGATCGCGCGCAGGTGGTTGCGCCCGGTGCGGCCGCGGTGCGCGGCCGAGGCCTCGAGCACCGCGCCCACGGTGCGCAGCGGCTGATCGAGGTCCACGTAGCGCCGCCCGCCGATCGTCGCGGTGCCCGCAGTCGGCGTCACCAGATTCAAGATCATGCGTAACGTCGTCGTCTTGCCGGCGCCGTTCGGGCCGAGGAAGCCGGTGACCCGGCCCGGCTCGACGACGAACGACAGGTTGTCCACCGCCCTGACCGCCTTGTAGTGCTTGGTCAGGCCGGAGACGACTATCTGTGCGTCTGCCATGTCACTCCTCCTGTTCGGGCGCGTGGCCCCCCGGGCGGCGCCCCGAACAGAGTGGCCGCTCGACGGTCCCCCGGCATCGTTCCGTAGGAGGACTCGCCTCTCATCCCCGGGCCTGTCCACCCCCCGGCCTATCATCCCCCGGACGGGCGCGTCGTACGCGGTCGGGCTGCTTAACGTGGGGGAGTCGGATCTAGAGCAGTTCGGGCCGCAGGACAGCCCTAACCGCTCTCGATCGCTATCCAGGTCGCGGCGGCGTGCGCGAGCAGGTCGCCGTCGGGCCCGTACACACTCGACCGCACGTACGCCTTGCGCCCCTCGGTGCCGTCCGCGCGGCCGACGACGACGCATTCGGCGCCGGCGGGCGGGAGCGCGAGGACGGCCGCGGTCATCCGGCCGAGCACGTACGGGCGACCGGGCGAGATGATCGCCCATCCACCCGGACAGTCGAGGGCGGCCCACATCATCGGCGGGGAGACGTCCGGCGGCACCTGCCACACGGCGGCCGTGCGATCGCCGTCGACCGGTCCCGGGAAGATACGCAACCCGTCCCCGGCCGCGCGCTTCGGGCCGCAGACGAAGCAGGTGGGGAAGGGGTGGTCGGCGAACCCGGCGTAATCGTCCATCGCCCGTCGGGCCGTTTCCGCGGATACCGGCGCGACCGGATCCGCGGGGGCCGCGGCGCGGACCGCCTCGGCGACGAGCTGCCCCTCGGCGTCCAGCACGCGCACCTCGTCGTCGGTCCTGCGTACCTCGAGCGGCACGTCGAGCGGCGGCGGCCGGCGCAGCGTGACGGTGGCCGGGGATGGCGCGAGCAGACTCCCGACCAGGCCGGCCGTGTAGCCGCCGTTGCCGGAACCGGGCGGGCCGTTGTACCTGCCAGAGATGATCACGCCTCAACCCTAGAGCCACTCGACTCCGGCGGCGAGACGTCATAATGTCTGGACAAGCTTGTCAGCCGGGGGTGGTCGCCATGCGGATCGGACTGCTCGGCACGGGGCGGATCGGCGCCGCACACGCCGAAGTCCTGCACGCTCATCCGGACGTCACCCACCTCGTGGTCGCCGACGCGGACGCCGGCCGGGCCCGCGCGGTGGCCGACCGGCTGGGCCGCGGCGTGAGCAGCGCCGAATCCGTGGACGAGGTGCTGGCGGCCGATGTGGACGGTCTGGTCATCGCGACGCCGACCGCGTCGCACGCCGATCTGATCGGTCGCGGCATCGAGGCGGGGCTACCGGTCTTCTGCGAGAAGCCGGTGGCCGCCGACCTCAAGCGTACGGTAGAGGTGGTGGCCCGGATCGCCCAGACCGGCGCGGTCGTCCAAATAGGATTCCAGCGCCGCTTCGACGCCGGGTACCGGGCCGCGCGCGAGGCGCTGCGCAGCGGGGCGCTCGGCACCCTGCACCGCATGCACCTGGTCACCGCCGACCCCACCCCACCCCCGGCCGAGTACATTGCGCACTCCGGCGGCATCTTCCGCGACTGCCACATCCACGACTTCGACATCGCGCTGTGGCTGACCGGTCAGCCCGTCGTGGAGGTGTACGCCACCGGCGCGAACCGGGGCGCCTCCTTCTTCGCCGCGGCCAGGGACGTCGACACCTCGGTCGCGCTGCTGACCTTCGCCGACGGCACGCTCGCCACCGTGCAGGGATCCCGCTACAACGGCGGCGGGTACGACGTGCGCGCCGAGCTCGCCGGCACGGCCGGCACGTACGTGGTCGGACTGGACCACCGCGCCCCGCTGCGCTCGGCCGAGTCGGGTGTGGACTGGCCCGGCGGGAGGCCGTGGCCCGACTTCTGGGCGCGGTTCGCCCCCGCCTACCGCGCGGAGATGAACGCGTTCCTGGATCTCGTGGCCGGCCGGGGTGACAACCCGTGCACGGCGGCCGACGGGCTCGAGGCGCTCTACGTGGCGGAGGCGGCCGAGGAGTCCCGCCGGGAACGCCGCCCGGTGCGGGTGGACGACGTCCGGGAGATCGCGACGCCGGGCGCGGTCACGCGGCTCGGGTCAGGAGGTGGTGCGTCATGAGACTCGCCGGAGCGCCGATCTCGTGGGGGGTCTGTGAGGTCCCGGGGTGGGGTTGGCAACTGTCGCCGGGCCGCGTGCTCGGCGAGATGGCCGAGCTGGGGCTGACCGCGGCGGAGTTCGGGCCGGACGGATTCCTGCCCGACGGCGGCGTGGCGCGCCGGGACGCGCTCGCGGCGTACGGGCTGGCCGCGGTCGGCGGATTCGTGCCGCTCGTGCTGCACGATCCGCACCGCGATCCGGTCCCGGCCGTCCGCCGGGCGCTGGCGATGTTCGCCGCGGCCGGGGCCACCACGCTGGTGCTCGCCGCCGCGACCGGGCGAGACGGGTACGAGGCCCGGCCCGACCTGGACGCCGCCGGCTGGGCCGCTTTGTTGTCTAATCTGGACCGGATCGACACGCTCGCCCGCGACGCCGGGGTCAGCGCCACCCTGCACCCGCACGTCGGCACGATGATCGAACGACCCGATGAGATCGACCGGGTGCTCGACGGCTGCGGCATCGGTCTGTGTCTGGACACCGGGCACGTGCTCGTCGGCGGGGGCGATCCGGTCGCGCTGGCCCGGCGGGCGCCCCAGCGGATCCGCCACGTGCACCTCAAGGACGTCGACGCGGCCACGGCGACGCGGGTCCGCGCCGGCGAGATCGGCTACCGGGACGCGGTGGCGACGGGCCTGTACCGCCCACTCGGCGCCGGCGACGTGGGTATCGCCGACATCGTCGCCACCCTGACCGCCGCCGGCTACACCGGCTGGTACGTGCTGGAACAGGACCTCGTGCTCGACGCCGCGCCGCCACCCGGCCGCGGCCCGGTCGAACAGGTGCGCCGCAGCCTCGAGTACCTGCGAGGGCTGGCCCGATGAGCGGGGAGGAGCGGGGCGAGGGCGCCTTCGACCTGATCACCGTCGGCCGCTGCGGGGTGGACCTCTATCCGCTGCGCACC
>VSCG01000064.1:0-17276 GCA_047459115.1 Micromonosporaceae bacterium | reverse complement strand
CGTCACGCTCTCCCTCGACAAGCGCCGCGCCCTGCTCGACCTCGCCCGCGAGTACGGGTTCTGGGTCTTCGAGGACGATCCGTACGTGGACATCCGGTTCCGTGGCGAGCCGCTGCCGTCGCTGCTCGCGCTCGACGCCGGGGCCGGGACGGTCGTGCACGCCTCCTCGTTCACGAAGACGGTCTGCCCGGGCCTGCGGGTGGGCTACCTGGTCGGGCCGCGGGAGCTGATCGCGGAGATCGCGAAGAAGGCCACCGACACGTACATCTCGGCGGGCATGGTGGCGCAGGCGATCGTGTACCAGTTCTGCGTGTCCGGCGATCTGGACCGGTCCATCGCGACGGTGCGCACCGCCCTGGCCGAGCGCGCCCGTGTGCTCGCCGAGGAGCTGCGCGCCCGCATCCCCGGGGTCCGCTTCACCGAGCCCGACGGCGGCTACTTCCTGTGGGTCGAGCTGCCCGAGCACGTGGACGCGGCCGAGTTGGCCGCGCAGGCACAGCAACGCGGGGTGGCGGTGGTCAAGGGCAGCGACTTCGTCCTCGAGGGCGGGCGGCACGCGCTGCGCCTGGCGTACTCCGCGGTCGGCGTCGACCAGATCAGGGAGGGTGTGCGGCGGCTGGCCGAGGCAGTGGTATCGATCACATCCTGATGTCAGTTATCTGACATTCCACTCAGTTCGGGCAGGCGGGTCCCCAAAAAGCCGGCGGCTTGCATCACAATGCTGCCGACGTACTCGTTATGCGCCGCAATCGTTATGCGGTCGCATGCCGAGTTCACAAGCCTTACCCCCGCCCCCCAAAAAATGGCGCCGGGTGGGCCGCTGTCGCCCCCCACCCCCCAAAGCGGCCGGTCCACCCGGCGCCATGATCTCCGGCGATTAGGCTCGGCACGATGGCGACAGGAGCGTCCGGGAGGAGGCGGGGCATGCCGATGCGCCGGCGCTGGACCCCGGACCGGGAGCCCACGGCGTCGGCGTGGACCGCTCCGGTGCGCGCGGTCCGGCGCTTGCGCAGCTCCAACCGAGCCACCCCCGACCAGCCAAGGCACTCCGACCACAACAGCGCGATCGTCGACTGCGGCCTCTACATCGAGGGGGTCCGCCAGGAGGGCGAGTGGGGGTACGCGGACGCGCTGGCCACGGCCCGGCGGCACCGCAACGCGTTCGTGTGGCTGGGCCTGCGGGAACCCACCGAACAGGAGATGACCGGCATCGCCCGGACGTACGGGTTGCACGAACTCCCCGTCGAGGACGCGATCCGCGGCGGCCAGCGGCCGAAGCTGGAGCAGTTCGGCGATGTGGCGTTCCTGGTGCTGCGCACCACCCGCTACCTCTCACACGACGGGCTGACCGAGACCTCACAGATCATCGAGACCGGACACATCATGCTCTTCATCGGGGAGCACTTCGTGATCACCGTTCGGCACGGCGACGCGGCCGAGCTGTCCCCGGTGCGCGCGGACCTGGAGAAGAAGCGGGACCTGCTGCGCAACGGCCCGTGGGCGGTGGCGTACGCGGTCACCGACCGTGTGGTCGACCTGTACATCGACGTCGCCTTCGCGATCGAGCAGGACCTCGACGAACTGGAGGAGAACGTCTTCTCCCGGCATGGGGCGCCCGAGCGCATCCAGAGCATCTACCAGCTCAAGCGTGAACTGGTGGAGTTCAAGCGGGCGGTCGTCCCGCTGCACCGCCCGTTGATGGCGCTCGTCTCCGAGAAGTCAGCCGTGCCCAAGGAAATGCACGGCTACTTCGGCGACGTGCAGGACCACCTGACCCGTACGGTCGAGCAGGTCAACTCGTTCGACGAGGTGCTCAACTCGATCCTGCAGGCCCGGCTGGCCCAGCTGACCGTGGACCAGAACAACGACCTGCGCAAGATCGCCGCATGGGCCGCCATCGCGGCGGTGGAGACCTTCATCGCCGGCGTGTACGGCATGAACTTCCGGTTCATGCCGGAGACGGAGTGGCGGTACGGCTATCCGGCGGTGCTCGCGGTCATGCTCGTCTCGGCGTTCGCGCTCTACCGGTTCTTCCGCCGCTCCGGCTGGCTGTGAGCGGTCCGCGTCCGACGACGGTCAGTCGGCGTGATCGGCGGCCGGTGTCCGGGTCGTCGGCTTGCGGGTGGCCGTGGCGCCCTGCCCCGCAGCCCGCTGACCGCTCTCCGTCGCCGCCTTGTCCCTGGCCATGGCGGTTCCGGTCGGGCCGCCGCCAGCCCCCTCGGGAGCGATCCCGCTCACCTGCACCGCTGACGAGACCCGCTCCGCCGGGCTCGCCGCGTCGCCGTCTGGGGCCACGGGACCCGGGATCGTCCGCTCGAACGGGCCGGCGACCGTCGTCTCCGGGGCGTCGAAAGGCTCGTCCATGTCGAACTCGCCCCACCGCTGCCGTCGCCGCCGGGCGACCATCGCAGCGGTGCCCACGGCGGTGCCGAGCAGCGCCAGACCCAGCAGTCGGGAGCGACGCCGGCCGGACCGCGGCGCCTGCCTGGCGCTCTTCGCGCGAACCGGATCGCGCCGCTTGGTCGCCCTACCGCCCGGCTTACCCCCCGGCGCCATGCGTGCCTGACCCATCCGGTCCCGGGCCGCGGCCGCCAACGGCGCGAACACGGCCACGGCTGACCCCATGGACCCCATACCCCGGTACGCCGTCCGGCGGATGCCCGACGACCCGAGGTTGCCGCGCCGCACAGTCTCGCCGAGCCCTTGCGCAACCTGTGCCGCGGCCTGCCTCAAGTGACCCACGCCCGCGCCGAACTCCTGCCGGATGAGCTGACCACGAGTCTGGCGTCGCCGGGACCCGAACAGCCGACCTTTGAACACCCCGTCCACCTCCCTGATTTGGTGCTTTCCTCCGCTATCCTCCCCCTTCGAGACGGTGCGCACCACCGGAATCGCTACATGCGAGGATGGGCGTCGTGACCGATAAGATCTTCGCCACGCTGCATACGAACCGTGGCCCCATCCGTCTGGAACTGTTCCCCAACCACGCGCCCAAGACCGTGCGCAACTTCGTCGAGCTGGCCGAGGGGTCCCGGGACTACGTCGACCCCCGCACGCGCCAGCCCGGCAGCGGCCCCTACTACGACGGCACGATCTTCCACCGGGTCATCCCGAACTTCATGATCCAGGGCGGCGACCCGACCGCCACCGGGCGCGGCGGCCCCGGCTACACGTTCGAGGACGAGTTCCACCCCGACCTGCAGTTCGACCGGCCGTACCTGCTCGCCATGGCCAACGCCGGCCCGCGTACCAACGGCTCGCAGTTCTTCATCACCGTGGCGCCGACGACCTGGTTGAACTTCAAGCACACGATCTTCGGCACGGTCGCCGACGAGGCCTCGGCGAAGGTCGTGGAGTCGATCTCGCAGACCCAGACGGTGAACGAGCGGCCGGTCCAGGACGTGGTCATCGAGCGCGTGGAGATCACGCGCGGCGGGTAGTCGCGAGAATTACGTAGTCTTGCTGGCATGACTTCGCCGGCCCCGGTCACCCCGGTCTGCTACCGACACCCCTCGCGGGAGACGTACGTCCGCTGCGTGCGCTGTGACCGACCGATCTGCCCCGACTGCATGCGGGACGCGGCGGTCGGTCACCAGTGCCCGGAGTGCGTCGCCGAGGGCCGGCGCACCGTCCGCCCGGCACGCACCGCGTTCGGCGGCACCCGGGCCGGCGTCCACGGGTACGTCACCAAGACTCTGGTCGCCCTCAACGTGCTCATGCTGCTCATCGGCGTGGCGTCGGCGGGTGGCGAGGCCCTGGCCGGCGGCGGCCTGCGTGGGCTGCTCAGCGCGCGGAACCCGCTGGTCGAATGGGGCGGCATGGTCGCCTACCCGGCGGTGTTCACCCAGTTCGGCTGGATCATCGACACCTCGGCCGGGGTCGCCGCCGGCGAGTACTACCGGCTGCTGACATCGATGTTCCTGCACGCCGGGATCCTGCACCTGCTGATGAACATGTGGGCGCTGTGGGTGCTCGGCCGCAACCTCGAGGTCGCGCTGGGGCCGGTGCGGTTCCTCGCGCTCTATCTGCTCTCCGGGCTCGGCGGCAGCGTCGCCGTCTACTGGTTCAGCCACCCCAACGTGCCGACGGTCGGGGCGTCCGGCGCGATCTTCGGCCTGTTCGCCGCGTTCTTCGTCGTGCTGCGCCGGCTCGGCCGGGACACCTCGGCGATCATCCCAGTCCTGGTGATCAACCTGATCATCACGTTCACCGTGCCGGCGATCTCCTGGCAGGGGCACATCGGCGGCATGATCTCCGGCGGGATCCTCGCGGCCGGGCTGGCGTACGCGCCGCGGCAGAACCGCACACCGGTCCAGGTGGCGGTCCTGGCGGCGTTCGCGCTGGCCCTGCTCGTGATGACGTTCGCCCGCACCGCGATGTTCACCGGCTGAGCCCGGCCCGCGGACTGCGCGCGTGGCGCCGAGTGGTCCACACTGGCCGGATGGCCCGTCCGGTACGCCGTCCGCGCGCCCTGGAGTACCAGGTCTTCCGCGCCCGCGACGCGCTCGACGCCGGGCTGCTCACGCCCAATGAGCTGCGCGGGTCCGCCTGGTGCCGGGTGCTGCGCGGCGTCTACGCCGACTCGCGCCTGGACTTCGACCACGAGCTCAGGTGCCGCGCGGCAGGGCTCATCTGCCCGCCGCAGGCCGCCATCGCCGGCCCGTCGGCGGCGCTGCTGCACGGCATCGACTTCGCGGCCACGGCCGAGGACGACGTGCACGTCCTGGTCCCGCGGGCGGCCCGGTTCGGTCCGGTCCAGGGGCTGCGCGTGCACACCGGCGATCTCACCGCGACCGACGTGGGACAACGTCATCGGCTGCGGTGCACCGAGCCGTTGCGCACCGCGTGGGACGTCGCGGTCTGGCTCGACGTCGTACCGGCCGTGGTGATCCTGGACGGGCTGCTCGGCGCCGGCATGGTCAAGCCCGACGACCTGGCGGCGCTGCACGCGGCCAGGTCGCTGGCCGGGGCGCGCGGCGCCCGTACCGCGGGTCGGGCCTTCGGCCTCGCTGACGGCCGCTCCGGATCGCCGCAGGAGTCCCGGCTGCGGGTGCGGCTCGTGCTCGCCGGGCTGCCGCGGCCGGTCTGCCAGCACGAGGTCGTCATGCCGTCGGGCCAGGTGCTGCACCCGGATCTCTCGTGGCCGGAGTTCAAGGTCGCGGTGGAGTACGACGGTGGCTACCACGCCGAGCCCGGCCGGCTACACCTGGACCGCCGGCGGCTCAACCAGTTCGTGACGGCGGGCTGGATGGTGCTGCACGTGACCTCGGCCCGGATGCGAAGTGATTTCGGGGGGATCGTCCGGGAGGTTCGGGCAGCGCTCGAGTCCCGCGGCGCCCACCTCGAGTAACCGCCACCGATCTCGACTGGCCCCTCATCAAGATCAAAGCAATGTCGGGGACATTGCTGTGATCATGGATGGTCTTAGCACCAATGTCCCCGACATTGCGTGGATCATGAGGGCACGCCGCTGGGGTGGGCAGGATTCAACGGCCGGGTGACGGGCGGGTGGCCGCGAGAGCGCGGGCCACGTCCGTGGGCGAGGCGCCCAGGTCGTACGCGCTGAACAGGTAGAGCGTCTCGCCCACGTCGATCTCCAGATACTCCGAGCGCACGCCGTAGCGGGAGCGCGCGTCCACGCGTACCGCCTCGATCTGCGACCAGGGCAGCCGGACGCGGCGGGCGAGCCCGGTGACCACGGTGACCCCGTCGGGGTCGGCCGCCAGCCGCACCGGGGCGATCACGTCGCGCAGCGCGTAGAGCCCGGCCCCGAGGGCCGCGGCGCCCGCGACGAGCGCCGCCACCCGGTCGTGGCCGACGAGCGCGGAGTAGGCCGCGACGAGCGCCAGCACCACCGCCCCGGCCACCTTCGCCGCGATCAGCCGGGTGGGGACCCGCCAGCGCGCCGGGAGATCCCCGGAACCCGGATCGGGCTGCACAACGGGCGGCCGGACGGGATCGTCCGGGCCGGGGACACCGGGGCGTAGCTGCACGTTCTCAGGATCGCGTAGCATCGGGTCACACGCCAAAGCTACTGGGGAGCAACAATGCGGGACGCGGTCATCGTCGGCGCCGTACGGACCCCGATCGGCAGGCGCAAGGGCGGCCTGGCCGCGGTCCACCCCGTCGACCTGTCCGCCCACGTGCTGCGGGCGCTCGCACAGCGGTCCGGCTTCGACCCGCAGACCGTCGACGACGTGATGTGGGGCTGCGTCATGCAGGTCGGCGAGCAGTCGTGGAACATCGCCCGGGGCGCCGTGCTGGCCGCCGGCTGGCCGCAGACGGTCCCCGCGACGACCATCGACCGGCAGTGCGGCTCGAGCCAGCAGGCCGTGCACGCCGCTGCGGCGGCGGTGATCTCGGGGCAGGCGGACCTGGTGGTGGCCGGCGGAGTCGAGTCGATGACCCGCGTGCCGCTGAACTCCAGCGTGGGCGAGGGCGTCGGGCTGCCGTTCGGGCCCGGGGTGCGGGAGCGGTACGCCGGGCAGGAGGGCTTCGCCGAGGACGCGGCCATCCCGTTCAACCAGGGCGTGGGCGCCGAGATGATCGCGGCTCGCTGGGGCTTCGGCCGACGGGAGCTCGACGAGTACAGCCTCGCCAGCCACGAGAAGGCCGCCGCCGCGCAGGACAAGGGGTGGTTCGACGCCGAGATCGAATCCGTCGGCGACCTCACCCGCGACGAGGGCGTCCGCCGGGACACCTCGCTCGAGCGGCTCGCGGAGCTGCCCACCCCGTTCCGCCCGGACGGCGTCGTCACCGCCGGTTCGGCCTCGCAGATCTCCGACGGCGCGGCGGCGCTGGCGATCACCACCTCGGAGTGGGCCCGCGACCACGGGCTCACCCCGATCGCCCGCGTGCACGCCACCGCCGTCGCCGCCGACGATCCGGTGATCATGCTGACCGCACCGATCCCGGCCACCGCCAAGGTGTTGCGGCGCGCCGGGCTCACCCTCGACGACATCGGGGTGTACGAGGTCAACGAGGCGTTCGCGCCAGTGCCGCTGGCGTGGCTGCGCGAGACGGGCGCCGATCCGGCGCGGCTCAACCCGCGCGGCGGCGCGATCGCCCTCGGGCACCCGCTCGGCGCGTCCGGCGCCCGGATCATGACCACGCTGCTGCACCACATGCGCGACAACGGGATCCGCTACGGCCTGCAGACCATGTGCGAGGGCGGTGGCATGGCCAACGCGACCATCCTCGAACTCGTGGCCTGACCATCGGCGGCGGCCCGGCCCCGGCCGTTTCCTTACCGCGCGCTTGCCCGGCTCGAACATCGCTCGTTCATGATGGCGGCGTGAGCGAGCCGAGCGCGGGCGCTGCGGGGTCGGTCGCCAAAGGGCTCGTGCTCGTCGTCGAGGACGAGCGGCCCATCGCCGACCTGCTGCGCCTCTATCTGACCCGGGACGGGTTCGGGGTGCACGTCGAGTACGACGGCACCGCCGGCCTGGCCGCCGCCCGCCGGCTGCGCCCGGTCGCCTGCGTGCTCGACATCGCCCTGCCCGGACTCGACGGCACCGAGGTGTGCCGGCGGCTGCGCGAGGCGGGCGCCTGGACCCCGGTGCTGTTCCTCACCGCGCGCGACGACGAGGTGGACCGGGTGGTGGGCCTGGAGCTCGGCGCGGACGACTACGTGACCAAGCCGTTCAGCCCGCGCGAGCTGGTGGCCCGAATCCGGGCGATCCTGCGCCGCACCGCCGGGCCGCCCGACGCGGCCGGACAGGTCGTCCGGGTCGGCCCGGTGACGCTGGACCCGATCCGCCGCGCGGTCACCGTCGCCGACGCCCCGGTGCACCTGACCCAGACCGAGTTCGACCTGCTCGCGCACCTGATGCGCCGGCCCGGCCGGGTCTTCACCCGCGACGAGCTGCTGGCGAGCGTCTGGGGGTACGCCGCGCACAGCGGCACCCGTACCGTCGACGTGCACGTGGCCCAGGTGCGGGCGAAGCTCGGTGACGCGGCCGGGATCGTGCGGACGGTGCGCGGTGTGGGCTACGCCGCCGATGGCTAGCGGGACCATGCCCGGCGGGACCCGCGCCCGCGCCGATGCCCGGCCGCGCACGCTGACCGGCCGGGCGGTGCTCGTCACGTGCACGGTGGCGGTCGTGTCGGTCCTGGTCACGGCCCTGGTCGCGGTCCCGCTGGCGCTGCGCGCCGGCGAGCGGGAGCGGATGCGGGCGCTCGGCGAGGAGGCCGACGTCGTCGCGCTCCTCATGCGGCGCACCCTGCGCCCGGCGGCCGACCAGCGCCTCGCCCGGCAGCTACGGCAGCAGGGCGTGGAGCTGATCCTGATCCAGGGCGGCGAGCCGGACCGCCCGGGGCTGCCGCGCCGGGTGGTCGAGCCGGTCGCCGCCGGGACGGATGTACGCGGGCAGCGCATCCGCTACCAGGGCCGGGCGGCGCTCGCCGAGGGGCGGGCGCTCGGCGACGGGGACGGCGTGGTCCTCGTCGCGTCGCGTACCGGCGGGGTGGGCCGGCAGGTGTGGCAGCGGCTGTGGCTGGCGCTGCTCGCCGGGCTCGCCGCCGGCGCCGCGGCCGGGGCGCTGCTCGCCGGGCGGCTGGCCCGCCCGATCCGCGACGCCGCCGTCGCCGCCGCCCGGTTGACCGCAGGCGACCGCGCGGTCCGGCTGCCCGTCGAGCCGCCCGCCGAGGCGGCCGAACTCGCCACCGCGATCAACGAACTCACCAGCGCGCTGGCGACCAGCGAGGGCCGGCAGCGGGACTTCCTGCTGTCGGTGTCGCACGAGTTGCGCACTCCGCTGACGACGCTGCGCGGCTACGCCGAGGCGCTCGCCGACGGCGTGGTGGGCGGGGAGGACGCGCAGCGGGCGGGCCGGACGATGCTGGCCGAGGCGCAGCACCTGGACCGGCTCGTCTCGGACCTGCTCGCGCTCGCCCGCCTCGAGGCGGCCGATTTCCCGATCGCACCGGTCGACGTGGACCTCACCCGGCTCGTCGGCGAGATCGCGGAGGTGTGGCGTGGCCGGTGCACCGAGGCGGGCGCCGTGCTCGGCATCGAGGTGCCCCCGCACGGCGTCGTGGTGCACACCGATCCCGGCCGGATCCGGCAGGTCGTCGAGGGACTGCTGGAGAACGCGCTGCGCGTGGTGCCGGCGGGCGCCCCGATCGTGCTCGCGCTGCGGTCCGGCGCCGGCACCGCGGCCGTGGAGGTCCGCGACGGCGGACCGGGGCTGACCGACGAGGACCTGGCGGTGGCCTTCGAGCGCGGCGCGCTTTACCAGCGCTACAAGGGGGTACGCAAGGTCGGCAGCGGCCTGGGCCTGGCGCTCGCGGCCCGCCTGGTGCGCCGGCTCGGGGGCCGGATCGAGGCGGGGCACGCGCCCGAGGGCGGCGCCCGGTTCACGGTTTACCTGCCGCTTACCTCGACCTGACCGGATCCTCGCCGGCCTGGGCCATGCTCGTGCCCATGAGATCAGTGCCCATGAAGTCTGTGTCCAGGAGACAGGCGTACCGATGGCTGGTCGTCGCGGCGCTCGGCCTGGCGGCCGTGACCGGGACGGCGGCCTGCGGTCCGGCGGTGGACCGTGCGGCCGACCAGGTCGCGGAGTCCAGTGTGGAGGTCGTCGAGGCGCTCGGCGCGGAGGCCGGGGCGTTGGCGGCGATGGGCTTCGACCTCACAGAGGTAGCGGCCCAGGAGCGGGGATCGCCGGCCGAAGGGCCTGCGGCCGACGGCGCGGGGCCGGACGCCGGACGCGGCACCGGAGCCGACGAGGCGCGCCGGGGTGACGCATGGCGCAAGCGCCACGCGTACCGGGTGATGCTGCGCAAGAACACGCTGCACGGCGAGGCTGTGGTGAAGACCCGGGACGGCACGCGGACCGTCGTGGTGCAGCGCGGCACGGTGACCGAGGTGACCGACACCTCCGTCACGGTGAAGTCGGCCGATGGGTACACGCTCACCTGGGCGTTCGGGGACCGGATGCACGTGATCGAGCACCGTACGGCGATCAAGGCCAGCGAGATCACGGCCGGCACCGAGGTCGGGGTGGCCGGCACCAAGGACGGCGACACGGCGATCGCCCGGCTGATCGTGATTCCGCGCAGGTAGTCGCGGGGGTTGGGGGTGCCCCTCGCTTCCGCGAGGGGCACCCCCAACCGCACGCTCACCAGAGTCGGTCAGTAGACCCGGGAACCGATGAAGTCGTCGTGCCCGTAGCCGACCGGGTTGGCGAACGACCGCGACTCGAACACCCACTGCTGACGGGTGCTCGACCCGCACGACGCCAGGCGCAGCCGCGGCGTGCCGAGCAGCGGGTTGTCGAACGCCAGGCACAGGTGCTGGGCGGCCTCAGGCTTGATCTGGCTTCCCGAGAACACCCACTTCTGCGCGTTCGTGCCGTTGCAGTCGTAGATGTTCACCGTGGTGCCCACGGCGAAGTTGGCGCCGGACACGTCCAGGCAGCGGTCGTGGGACAGCTCCGAGTGCAGCGACCGGTGCGTCGGGTCGTACCAGAAGCCCTGGTTGCGCCCGCCGTGGCAGCGGTACGACTGCTGCACCGTGTTGTTGCGCGAGTTGTACCCCTTGCCGTCCACGCACGTGCCGGTGGCGACGTTGCGCAGCTGCTTGAACTCCAGCAGCCCGCCGTAGAACGCGGCGTGCCCGGTGGACGCGGGGTCGACGCAGGTGCCGGTGGGCAGCCCGGAGGCGTAGAACCTGGTGATGCACTCGGCGAACGCGCCGTGCCCGCGATAGTTCGGGTGGAACGACTGCCGGGCGGCGTTCTCGTCCCAGATCCCGAGCTCGATGTACAGCCCACGCACCATCGTGTTGTCCGTGCACGGCTCGTGGCCATGGAACAGCCGGCTCGCGTCGAGGTAGCGCACGCCCTGGTTGAGCGCGGCCTGGCGCAGCGCCCGCTCGAACAGCGGCACCGCCTTGTTGCGGGCGAACGCCACGTCGTGCAGGTAGAGCAGGCAGCCGCCGCTGTACCAGCCGGGGAAGTTCGGGTTGTCCTCGACGTCGGGGCTGCCCGGGCTCGGGTACGACATGAAGACCAGTTCGTAGTCGCTGGGGAGGTACCCGGCGTCGGTCATCGTCTGCTTGATGCTCGCGAGCGCCTGCTCCACCTGCTGCCGGCTGCCGTCCACGCGCACCGCCCACTGGTCGGTGTACGTCGGGTAGCAGGGGCCGAGGAAGAACACCCGGCGCAGCGCGCAGTCGGTGGCGACCGGTCCGAACTGGATGGTTCCCTCGCCGTTGGCACCGACCACCACCCAGATCAGCTTGATCTTCGTGTTGCGGGCCTTGATGGCGAGGTAGTCGCCCTGGTTCAGCTCGTTCCACTGCTGCTTGCCCGAGCCGTAGATCAGGTGCGCGGGCTCCGCCCCGGAGCACGCGAGGTTGTACTGCACGTCCGAGGCGATGCCGGTCCGGAACACCGCCTGGTCGTACGAGCGGTCGCACCAGTTTCCGGGCTGGTGCGTGCCGGGCACGTAGTTGCCGACGCCCTCACCGGAGATCTCGCTGTCCCCCATGGTGACCAGCGAGGTCTTGCGCTGCTCCATCGAGCGGATGTCGGGGCTGCCGTACAGCGCGGTGGCCTCGCTCGCGCGAATGGCCTCCAGGTGGGCGGGCAGCGGCTGGATCGGGGGGCGGTCGGCGGCGCGGGCGGGCGCGCCGCCGTACGGGGCGAGGAGCGGGAGGACGAGTCCCGCGACGAGTGCCGTGGCGACGGCGAGGCCTCTTCGCATTGGCGTACTCCTTTTCACGGGCCGAGGACGGGGCCGGTTACCGGAGAGTAAGCCACAATGGGCATCAATGTGAATAGCTATCGATGAAGTGCTCTGCTGCCATGGCTTAGGTCGGTCTCGCCTGGCGGATGCACGCGCTGCGCGCCTGCGACGAGGGCGTGCTGTTCTTCCCGGTCTACGCACTGCTGTTCGCCGGCGGTTCGCTCGCCGGCGCTGCTCGTCTACGCCGGCTACGCGCTCGGCTCGGTGTGGCTCGCCACACCTGTGCTGGTGGCCTGCTTCGCTGTGCCACAGTGGGCGGTCGCGGCCCTCACCGCCCGCGGGCTCCCCGCCCCTCGGCGTACCACTCAACATTTACAGGGAAAGCGCTATCCGAGGAGATCCACTAGGGACACTTTCCCTGAAAATGCGAAGGGCTCGGTTAGGGGCGCAGTTCGGCGACGCAGCACTTGACGCTGCCGCCGCCCTTCTTGAGCTCCGACAGCTCCACCGGGACCGGGACGTAGCCGGCGGCCTCGAGCTTGGTGGCCATGCCCGTCGCCTCGCCGCTCAGCACCACGTGCCGGCCGTCGCTGACGAAGTTCAGCCCGAACGCGAGCGCGTCGTCGAGGTCCGCGATGACCGCGGACGGGAAGAGCTGAGACAGGATCCGCTGCGACGACTCCGAGAACGCCCCCGGGTAGTAGGCGACGGTGAAGTCGTCGAGCACGGCCAGCGCGGTGTCCAGGTGGTAGAAGCGGGGGTCGACCAGGCGCAGCGACACCACCGGGCGGCCCAGCGCCTCGGCGGCCTCGGCGTGCGCAGCCGGCTCGGTGCGGAACCCGTGCCCGGCCAGCACCAGGCCGCCGAGAACCCCCGGCACGTACGCGAAGTCGCCCTCGCCCTCGTTGGTCTGCTCCGGCGCCACGAAGCGCCACCCGGGCGTCGACTCGTACCAGGCCCGGTGCGCCGCCGCCTCGGCGGTGCGCTGCGGATAGCGGAAGCGGGCGCCGTACACCACCCCGTCGACCGAGAACGCGCCGTTGGCGGCGTACACCATGTCCGGCAGGCCGGGCTCGGGCGCCAGGACGTGCACGGTGTGGCCGAGGCCGATCAGGGTCTCCCGCAGCCGCTGCCACTGCTTGGTCGCGAGTTCGCCGTCAACCGGTGCGGTCGTGTCCATCCACGGGTTGATGGCGTACTCGACCGTGAAGAACTCGGGCGGACACATCAGGTATGTCCGGACACGGGCAAGACGTTCCACCTGATCCACGTTGACCAACAGTAGGTAGGCTGGATGGCCGATGACAGCCGAAAACTTTGCGTTCTGGGGGCGATTCGTTGCAGATTGACGAGGTAGACAAGCGGATCATTGCAGCGCTCGCCGAGGACGCCCGGGCCTCGTACGCCGAGATCGGGGCGGCCGTGGCGTTGTCCGCCCCGGCGGTCAAGCGGCGCATCGACCGGCTGCGCGCCGGCGGGGTCATCCAGGGCTACACAGTGGTGGTCGACCCGGCGGCGGTCGGCTGGACCACAGAGGCCTTCGTCGAGCTCTACTGCACCGGCCGGACCACGCCAGCCCAGATCGCCGCCGCCGCCCGGCGCCACCCGGAGGTGGTCGGCGCGTACACGGTCTCCGGCGAGGCCGACGCGATCGTGCACCTGCGCGCCGCCGACATCGCCCACCTCGAGCAGGCCCTCGAGCGGCTGCGCGCGGAACCGTTCGTCACCTCGACCCGCAGCATGATCGTGCTGTCCCGCCTCGTCGAGCAGCCGGGAACGGTCCCGGTCGGCACCGCGTCAAAGGGGGCATGAGTCCTGCACGCAGCCGAATCCCCGGCCACGCCGCGACGCGGGCCGCGGCTGGGCTGACCGGCCTGGCGCTCGCCGCCGGTCTCACGCTCCTCGCCGGGTGCACCTCCCGGCCACCGGCCTCGGTGTACCGCGACTCGAGCGTCCCGGCCAATTCGCTGCGGCTCGTCGCGTTCGAGTCGTGTGACGACGCCCTCGGCAAGCTCAAGCAGGCGGCCAGCCAGTACGTGGGGCCCTGGGGCTTCGGCGACGGACGGGCCGTCACCTTGGCGCAGGAGGGCGGCGGGGTGGCGCGCGACGATCTCGGCGGCGCGCCGCGCGTGCCGCCCGCGGCGGCGGAGCGGGCACCGGCCGCCGGGAAGGCCGGCGCGCCGACACCGCCCGGCCAGGGACCGGAATACTCCGGCACCAACACCCACGAGGCCGGCGTGGACGAGCCGGACCTCGTCAAGACCGACGGGCGGCGGATCCTCACTGTCAGCCAGGGCGTGCTGCGCGTCGTCGATGCGGCCAGCCGCCGGATGACCGGCCAGCTCAACCTGCACGACGGCCCCCGGGACGCCGTCCGGTGGGCCGAGGTGGACCTGCTGCTGCGCGGCGACCGGGCCCTGGTGCTCATCCCGGGCGGCCACTACGGGGTACCGCTGCCGATGCCGGTACCCGAGCGCGGCGGCGTCCTGCGGGATCCGGACCTGCCGATGCCCACGCCGCAGTGGCCGACCGGGCCGCGGCTCCTGCTCGTCGAGCTGGCCGGCGGCGCGCCCCGGCTCGCCGGGGAGTACACGATCGACGGTGAGCTGGTCGATGCCCGGCAGGTCGGCGCGACCGTGCGGGTGGTGGTCCGCTCCGCGCCCCGGCTGGCCTTCCCGTACGACGAGAAGCAGACGGACGCCGAACGCGTCACAGCCAACCGGGCGGTCATCGAGGCGGCGGGTCCGGACGACTGGCTGCCCCGGTACGAGGTCAGCGTGGGCGGCACAACGACGAAGGGCCGCATCGACTGCGGGGCGGTGTCCCGCCCGGCCACGTACACCGGCACCTCGATGCTGACCGTGCTCACCTTCGACCTGGCCTCGCCCACCCTCGGCACGGGAGATCCCGTCACCGTCGTGGCCGACGGAGACACCGTCTACAGCAACGGCGCCAGCCTGTACATCGCCAACGACCAGCGGTGGCGGATCGGGCCGCGGTTGGACCGACCGGCGGTGATCCCGGAGCAGCGCACCGAGCTGTACAAGTTCGACATCTCCGGGACCGGCCGGCCGCGGTACGTGGCCGCCGGCTCCGTGCCGGGCTGGCTGATCAACCAGTACGCGATGTCTGAATGGGACGGTCACCTGCGGGTGGCCACCACGGTCGAACAGCCGTCGCGGGGCGAGCCGAGGTCCGAGTCGACCGTGTACGTGCTGCGCCAGCGGGGGGAGACGCTCGTCGAGACCGGCAGCGTGGGCGGCCTCGGCAAAGGTGAACGGATCTACGCGGTCCGGTTCGTGGGAGCCGTCGGGTACGTGGTGACGTTCCGCCAGACCGACCCGCTGTACACAGTGGATCTCAGCGATCCGACCGCGCCGACGGTGCTGGGTGAGCTGAAGATCACCGGGTACTCCGCCTATCTGCACCCGGCCGGCGACGGCCGCCTGATCGGCGTCGGCCAGGAAGCCACCGAGCAGGGGCGGATCCAGGGCACCCAGGTGTCGCTGTTCGACGTCGGCGACCTGGCCCGGCCGAGCCGCATCGCGCAGTACCACGTGCGGTACGGCCACTCCGAGGCGGAGTTCGACCCGCACGCGTTCCTGTACTGGCCGAAGACAGGGCTGCTGGTCGTGCCGCTCATGACGCGCTCCGGGCCCGGCGGGGAGGCCCTGGTGCTGCGGGTGACCGACCGCGAGCTGGTCGAGGTCGGCACGGTGCGGCATCCGGCGACCCGGGGCGGGATGATGCCCGGCCAGATCCGCCGCTCGCTCGTCATCGGCGACGTGCTCTGGACGGTCTCGACGGCCGGACTGAAGGCCAACGACGTGGACTCGCTGCGGACGCTGGCGTGGATACCGTTCACCGGCTGACGGGAGGGACCGGGTGTCACAGGTACATGCCGGTGCGCTCGCTGTGGCGGACTGCCGGCTTGTCCCCCTCGCCGAAGAACCGCTTGCCGCCGAACTCGCCGTACAGCCGGTCGTCGAGTTCGTCGGCCAGGCCGACCATCACCTGAATGGCGAGCATCAGGTGCACCGGCTGGAAGTTGCGGCCGAAGACCGGGATGGACGCCCAGACGGTGTCGTTGGTGCAGTACAGGCGGCCGATCGGCATCCGGTTCGTCAGCTCCGAGAGCCGCGTGTACAGCCGCTCGTTCGGCTCGACCTCGGTCAGCACAGGAGAGAACACGTCGACCAGCGGTGGATTGTCCCGGACCCGGACGAACACCATCGCCGAACCGGCGCGGATGTTGATGTCCCCGTCCGAGTCCACCTGCAACTGGTCCGGTTCGGCCCGCAGCAGTCCGGCGACCAGCGACCTGACCCGCTCGGCGAGCGGTGGGCCCTCCTCCTCCTCGCGGTCGACCACCCCGAGACTTAGGGACAGGTCGTCGGCACCCGGGCTGCCGGGCAGCGCCTCCGGTCGGGCGGTGCCCAACGGCGGGGCGGGCAGCGCCTCGCCCGCGTCGTCGGAGACGGTGTAGACGAGGAACGCCGGATGCGGCGTTCCGTAGATGTCGTGCAGGGTCCGCGTCAGCACGGTCGCCAGGCCGAACGCCGCCTCGGCGTCGGCCTTGCTCACCAGGCCGAACCGGTCATCGGATTCAGGCACCACTCCGGGCGGGGACCAGCCGAGCGCCACCAGCTCGGCCACCTGGGTGCGGTCGAGTCGGTGACCGGCCGGCAGCGACGCGTTGCCCACGGCGTACGCCCGCAGACCGCCGTCCGGTCCCTTGTGCACGGTGACCTTGTAGACGGCGTCGCCGGTGCCGGAGGCGGTCGGGTCCAGCGTGAGGTCGAGCCAGGCGCCGTTCGGCAACGCGGGCAGCGCGGCGGCGAGCGCACGGGCGAATTCCCGCCACGCCTCGGTCACCTTCGCGTTCAGGTCCGCCGTGCTCGGCTCCTCCAGCAGCACGGGCTCGGGCTGCACGCTCGCCTCGTCCATCGCGTCCACCCTATCGGCCCACCCCCTCGTCAGCGCTAGTGGCGTTGCGCTGCATGAAGGTTCGGTGACATCTCATTCCTGAGATATTTGGTGTCTCACTGCACATGATCTTGGTGTATTATTCCTCCCATGACACGCATCACCGTCGACGTCAACGACGAATGGCTCGAGGCGGCGCGCGAAGTGCTCGGCACCGACACCAAGGTCGCGACCATCAACGCAGCCCTGCGCACCTTCGCACTACGCAAGCAGGCCAAGGCGATCGTCGCAGCGTTCGACAGCGTGCCGATGGACTTCGACGGTTCTGAGCGCGGGTGGCGCTATGGCGGCGGGCGCGACTTGTCGAAATTGACGTCGGAAGCGCGTGGGACAGCGGCCGCCTGATGGCCGGGGATATCTACCTCGCGGACACGTCGGTCTACGTCCTCCAGGGCCGGCACCCCGAGGTGCGGCGACGGTTCGAAGCCCTGCTCAGCGAAGGTCGGCTCGCCGGTTGCCAGCTGACCGCCCTCGAATACCTCAACAACGCACCCGACCCCAAGGGTTACGAGATTCTGTGGGAGGCGCTGCACGGGCACCGCTGGATAGACGTGACCACCGCGGCCCTGGACCGTGCGCTCGACGTGCACCGCATGCTG
>VSCG01000063.1:0-17329 GCA_047459115.1 Micromonosporaceae bacterium | reverse complement strand
ACCCTAGGCCGATCCGCTGACCCCCAGGGCCGCATCACCCTCATTCCGCAGGCGGTCGCGCAGCGCCCGGCGGTCCGGCGGCGTCGACTTCCCCGCAGTGGCCGTGGTTTCCGCTGCTCGCAGCGGGGAACCAGGCTGGAACATCCCACGCGGCGGCCGCCGGGCACGACGGCGACCGCGACGGGGGCAGCGGGGGACAGCGGGGGACAGCGGGGGAAGGTGACGGGATGCGGATCGCTCTGATCTGCATGCAGCCGGACCCGTTCGCGGCCGCCCGGGGACGCCGGCGCCAGGTCGCCGAGTTGGCCCGGGCGATCGCCCGCGCGGGCCATGAGGTACGTGTCTACGCCCTCGGCGAGAAGGCGGGCGAGTCGACGTCCGCGTTCACGCCGGAGGGGGTGACGGTCGAGTACGGCCCGGCCGCACCGCCCGACCGGCACGGTGAGCCGCCGCGCGAGCCGTTCGGCGAGTCGTTCGGTGAGGCGCCCGACAGCGTGCCGGAGCTGATGTCGCACGTCGACGCGTTCGGCACCTGGCTGGGGGAGCGCTGGCGGGACGGATGGCGGCCGGACGTCGTGCACGCCCACTTCTGGTGCGGCGGCCTGGCCGCCGTCGGCGCCGCCCGCGACCTGGGGCTGCCGGTGGTGCAGACGTACCACTCGCTGGGCTCGGTCCGTCGCCGCTGGCACCGCCGCCCGGAGGTCGGCACCCGGGACCGGGTACGCATGGAGCGGGCCCTCGGTCGCAGCGTCGCCCGGGTGGTGGCGCTGTGCAACAGCGAGGCGACCGAGCTGACCCGGCTCGGGGTGAGCCGCGACGCCATCTCGGTCGTGCCGTTCGGCGTCGACACCCAGGTGTTTTGCCCGCGCGGCGAGGCCGAGCCCGCGGATCCCGGCCGTCTGCGCATCCTCGCCGTGGGCCGCTCCCGGGCGCCCAACGGATTCGCCGAGCTGCTCTCGTCGCTGCGGCTGGTGCCCGCGGCCGAACTCGTCATCGCCGGTGGCCCGCCGCCCGAGCGGCTCGACACCGACCCGTGGGCGCTGCGGCTGCGCGGGCTCGCCGAGGAGGTCGGCGTCGCCGACCGGGTCCGCCTGCTCGGCGCGGTCGGCGCCGAGCAGATGCCCCGCTGGTACCGCTCGGCCCAGGTCTACGCGAGCACCTCTCCGTACTCCTTCTTCGGGCTGCCGGCGGTGGAGGCGATGGCGTGCGGTGCGCCGGTGGTGGCGTACGCGGTGGGCGGCCACACCGAGAGCGTGGTGCACCGGGTCACCGGGTTGCTCGTCCACCCGCACGACGTGCGCGCCTTCGGCACGACCCTGCGCCGCCTGCTCGGCAGCGAGGTGGACCGGTTCGCGTACGCCGACGCCGGCGTGGACCGGGCGCAGGTGCGCTACGACTGGCGGCGCGTGGTGACCGACCTCGAGCGGGTGTACGAGCGTGTCCGCGGGCACTGAGGTCACCGACGCGGTCGTCATCGGCGCCGGGCACAACGGGCTCGTCGCGGCGAACCTGCTGGCCGACGCGGGCTGGGACGTGCTGGTGCTGGAGGCCACCGGCCAGCCGGGCGGGGCGGTGCGCTCGGCCGAAGTCACCGCGCCCGGCTACCTCAGCGACCTGTTCAGCGCGTTCTACCCGCTCGCCGCCGCCTCGCCGGTGATCTCCGCGTTGCGGCTCGGCCGGTACGGCCTGGCCTGGCGGCACGCGCCCGACGTGCTCGGGCACCTGCTGCCCGACGGCCGGGCTGTGGTCATGTCCCGGGACGCCGAGCGCACCGCGGCCTCGGTCGAGGCCTTCGCGGACGGGGACGGGCGGCGCTGGCTCGCCGCGTACGCCGAGTGGCTGCGCGTCAGTCCGGGCCTGGTCGAGGGGTTGTTCACCCCGTTCCCGCCGGTGCGCTCCGGTGTCTCGCTGGTGCGCCAGGTGCGGCTGTCCGGCGCGCTGCGCCTGGCCCGGCGGTTTCTCCTGCCGGTGTGGGTGCTCGGTGACGAGTTGTTCCGCGGCGAGGGCGCACGGCTGCTGCTCGCCGGCTGCGCGCAGCACACCGATCTGGCCCCAGTCGACGCGGGCAGCGGCGTGTACGGGTGGCTGATGGCGATGCTCGGTCAGCAGTACGGCTTCCCCGTGCCGGCCGGCGGCGCGGGCCGGCTGACCGACGCGCTGGTGGCCCGCCTGTACGCCCGCGGTGGGCGGGTGGTGTGCGGGGCGCGCGTCGCCCGGATCCGGGTCCGCCACGGCCGGGCGGTCGGTGTGGACACTGTGGATGGGCGTCGGGTGGCGGCCCGCCGGGCGGTCCTCGCGGACGTGCCCGCGCCGGTGCTCTACCGGGACCTGGTCGGCCCCGACCATCTGCCGGCGCGCCTCATGGAGGATCTCGAGCACTTCCGCTGGGATGTCGCGACGGTCAAGGTGGACTGGGCGCTGGCCGGGCCGGTGCCGTGGCGCAACGAGGCCATGCGCAACGCGGGGACGCTGCACCTGGCCGCCGACATGAACGGCCTGGTGCGCTACTCCAGCGCGCTCACCACCGGGGAGATACCCCCCGATCCGTTCATGGTGGCCGGGCAGTTGACCACCACCGATCCGATCCGCTCGCCGCCCGGCACCGAGTCGCTGTGGGCGTACACCCACCTGCCCTGGCGGCCGGACTGGGCCGCCGACGAGGTCGCCGCGGCGGTCGACCGGATGGAGGCCGTCTTCGAGGAGCACGCGCCCGGCTTCCGGGGCCTGGTCAGGGGGCGGCGCGTGGCGGGCCCGAAGGAACTGGAGGCGGAGAATCCGAGCCTGGTGGGCGGCGCGGTGGGCGCGGGCACGAGCGCGATCTTCCAGCAGCTGTTCCTGCGGCCCGTGGCCGGGCTCGGCCGCCCGGACACCCCGATCGACCGGCTGTACCTGTCCAGCGCGTCGGCGTACCCGGGCGGCGGTGTCCATGGTGGACCGGGTGCGAACGCGGCGCACGCGGCGCTCGCCCGCGCCCGCCGGCTGACCGGCCGCCTCTACGCGGCCGCCATCGCCGCGGCACAGCACAAGCTGTACAGCGACGGCAGGCGTACGGCCGCCAACGAGGGCGAGCGCCTGGACCGGTAGCTCAGGACAGGGTCGGGATGAGGGCCGCCAGCGCGCTGATGACGAACGGCGTCATGATCACTAGCCCGCTCTTCAGCTCCCCGAACGTGGTCTGGTCGATGCCCAACAGGTGCTCCAACGCCTTTCGCTTCTCAGCCGCGGACACCAGCTCCTCGGTCGGCACGTCCACCAGGCCGAAGTGCTCCTCGATGAACAGCGCACCCCGGCGGCGCAGCGCCGCGGAGGCGGGCACGAACATCGTGGCGACGACGAGCGACGCCACCGCGCCGGAGAAGACCACGACCGTCGGGGAGAGCGACTGACCGAAACCGGTGGCCGCTCCGTTCACCCCCATCACCAACACCACCAGGAGTCCGAGCTGGTTGAGCAGGCGCAGGCTGTGGCGGCGCAGCACCATCAGCAGCTCGAGCTGCGCTCCGGGCGGTCCGGGCAGCGGGTCCCGGCACAGCCGTTGCACCGCGCCGAGGGTTGCCGCGGCGGGCAGGCCGCCCACCACCGCCAGCGCGGCCAGCGCGGCACCCCGCCAGGTCAGACCGTCCTTGCCGACGAAGTGGGGCGTCGCGGCGATCAGGCCGACGGCCACGCCGATGACCGACAGGACCGTCGGCGTCACGTGACGCAGCTGGACGTGGTGCCGGGTCGCGATCTCGCGCCAGCGGGCGGCCGCGAAGTCGAAGGACTCACCGCCGGCCACACCGAGCAGTGTGGACAGCACCACGAACAGGATCCAGTGGGTGTCGCCGAGATCGCGGTCGGGATTGCTCAGTGCCACCGCGCCGCCGGTCAGCCCGCCCAGGATCGTCGCCAGCAGCCGCAGCTCCCCGGCGTACGACTGGCGACCGCGCCGCCGCCACCGGCGGGTCTGCCCGGTCGGCGCGTGCACCGGATGCGCGATCGGCTGCGGCGCCCGCACCGGGCCGGCTGACGGGGCGTTCTCCGTAGCGAGTGGAACCGTATCGACCCCTGCCTCCTGGGCCAACTCCCTGTCCTCCCCGCGCCAAGACGTTGGTGCTGCGGTGGGAGCGTGCCACCACCCGGCCCTGGGAGCAATACCCACCGCCGAGGTTTCGGTCCAGACAGGACGCCAGCGTCGGCCGGGCGCTAGTGTCGCGGTGGCGCTAGCGTTCGTCGGCGGGGCGCTGCCCGTCGGTGCCCCGTTCCACCAGGTCGGCGAGCCGGCGCAGCGACTCCACGTTGCGCGCGTGCATGGCGATGTCGTTCACCCTGGTCCACACCCACCGCACCGGCCCCTGCTCGATGTTCTCGGTGAGGGTCACGCGGGTGGCGTCCGCAGCGACCGGCTGGAGTTCGAAGCGGACGATGACCTGGGCGAGCATCCGCAGCCGTGGGCGCAGCACCAGCCGGGACGGCGGCTGGCTCTCCAGGGCGAGCGTGCTGTCGCTGACCGTCAGTGGCCACAGCCCCGCCTGGTAGTACAGCTTCGTGCCTGGCTCGGGCCATCCGGGGTCGACGCCGCGGATGTGCGCGGTGCCCACGACCCAGTCGCTGTACGACCAGCCGTCCGCGAGCACGGCGAAGACGCGCTCCGGGGGCGCTTTGATCACTCGCTCGACCACCGGCACGTTGCGTAGGTACCCCTCGGTGTCGCGGCTAACCCGGGACGGCACCCGTTTGAACGCCGACGCGAGGGGTACGCCCTCGCCATGGCCGTTGACGCGCCATCCGGGGCACCCGAACTGGCGCCGCCCCTGCCGCCCGAGCTGCAGGTGGAGGTCACGTCGGCGTGCAACCTGCGGTGCGCGATGTGCCTGGTGAGCTACCGCCCTCCGGTCAACAAGGTCAGCGGAGCGATGCCACCGGAGATGTTCGCCGGGCTGGTCGACTCGCTGCCGGATCTGCGCCGGTTGACGTTGCAGGGGCTCGGCGAGCCGCTGCTGTCGCCGTACCTGCTCGACATGGTCCGCCGGGTGAAGGCGCGCGGGATCGTCGTGGGCTTCAACTCCAACGCGACGCTGCTCTCCCGGCGGATGGCGGGTGAACTCGTCGCCGCCGGGCTGGATTGGCTGCACGTGTCCCTGGACGGCGCGAGCGCGGCGACGTTCGAGGGGATCCGCGCCGGCGCGGATTTCGACCGGGTGGTGGCGAACCTGGCCGGCCTGGTGGCGGCCAAGCGGGCGGCGGGCTCGGCGACGCCGTGGGTGCGCGCCGTCTTCGTCGCGATGCGCCGCAACGTCGCCGAACTGCCCGACCTGGTACGACTACTCGCTGGAGTCGGGGTGGACGAGCTGCGGGTGCAGAACCTCTCCCACACCTTCTCCGACACCGACCCGGCCGGCCGGTACGCGGGCATCCGCTGGTTCACCGCGCGTGAGGCGCTGTGGGCCGAGGCGGGCGGGGACGCGGACGCGGTGCGGCGCGCCTTCCAGGCGGCCCGCGCGGCCGCGGACGAGCACGGACTGCTGTTGCGCCTACCCCGGCTCGTCCCGCGCCCGCCCAGTGCGCGGGCGGATTCCGGGCTGGGGTGCACGTGGCCGTGGGACGCGGCGTACGTCACCAGCGCCGGCGTGGTGCAGCCGTGCTGCATGGTGATGGGCGACGACCGGATCGCGCTCGGCCGGCTCGACGAGCGGTCGTTCCCGGAGATCTGGTACGGCGAGCCGTACCGGGAGTTCCGTCGGCGACTCGCCGGTGACGAGCCGCCGGACGTGTGCCGAGGCTGCGCGCTCTACCAACGCACGTTCTGACCGGCGGACCTTGGCCTGGCCGGCAGACCCCCGGCCTTGACCTGCGGACCTTGGCTTGGCCGGCAAACCCCGGCCTGACCGGTTGGGCTTTGGCCGGGCGGGTAGACCCGGCCTGATCTGCGGGCTCCGGATTGGCGGCCGGACTCTGTTCCGGCTGGCACGCGTCGCGCCGCTCGCCGCGCGTGATCAACACGACATGCAGGATGTCGCGGTGTCATGGGCTGCGCCGGGGGCACCAATTGCAGGATTTCGCGCTATCCCCGCCCTTGATCAACTTCATTTGCAGGGATCTCGCGGGTGTCCGGCGGTGAGGACACCGCGATTTACCGGGAAATCGTGCGGCGAGCCGGGCCGGATACCGCGACTTCCTGCAAACCGCGAGCCGTGGACACCGCGATATGCCGAATCCTGCGCCCGACCGCGACCCGGCCTGGCCCCGACCGGGCCCACCTCGCCCGGCCGGCGGCGCTCATCCAGCGAGGCCGGGTGGGGCCTGAAGGAGCCTATTGCTCTGCACCACAAACGCGAGCAGAGCTCTGCCCGCGCCGCTGGTGCAGAGCACGAGGCTCTGCTCGCACAGATAGCGCAGAGCCTGGCTCTGCTCGTCTGCATGGTGCAGAGCCCGGCTCTGCTCGCAGAACGTGCAGCAAAGCAACAGGACGGTTCAAAGATCATCCCGGCACGGCGGCTACCGCTACGGGGTCTCCGGCTCCAGCCGGCCGCCCGGCCCTACGTGGCGGTCGACGAAGTCGAGCACCACCTCGTACCAGGTCTGCGCGTTACCCGGCGAGAGGATCCAGTGGTTCTCGTCGGTGAACTGCAAGAACCGGTGCGGCAGCGCCTCGGGCTCGCCGTCGAACCGGCTGACCAGGTCCCACCACAGCCGCAGCGCCTCGCTGACCGGTACCCGGTAGTCACGGTTGCCGTGCACGACCAGCATCAGCGTGGTGATCCGGTCGACGACGTGGTGCGGCGAGTTCTGCGCGTACCACTCCGGATGATCGGCCGGGGTACCGAACAGCGTGCTCTTCCAGTGGGCGCCGTCGGTGGTGGTGTGCTGCTGGTCCAGCGCCCACAGCCCGGCGTGCGTGACGATCGCCCGGAACCGGTCCGTGTGCCCGGCGATCCAGTTGGTCATGTAGCCGCCGAACGAGCCGCCCAGGCACGCGGTCCGCTCCGCGTCGAGGTCGGGGCGGGTCAGCACCTCGTCGAGCAGGGCCTCCACATCGGACCAGACCGCTGCCGCCCGGTGTGGCCAGGCGCGGGCGAACCAGTCCGACCCGTACTCCGTCGACAGCGCCGGGTCGGGCAGCAGCACGGCGTACCCGCGCGCCACCGCCAGCCACGGGCACCACCGCCAGCTCCAGGCGTTCCACGAGCCGAACGGTCCGCCGTGGATCCAGACCTGCACCGGCGCCGGGTGCTCCGCCGACGCGCCGTGCGGCACGCACAGCCAGCCCCGCACCGTCTGCCCGTCGGGTGCGGTGGCGGTCACGTCGGTGAGCGTGCCGGGGAGCGCGGGCCTCGGGTCAGGCGCGGACAGTTCGGTGACCGTGCCGTCCGCGTCCAGCCGCACCGGATGCGGCGGACGGTCCACGGCGCTGCGCGGCGCGTAGACGGCCGAACCGGTGCGGTCGACGCACACGCTCGAGTAGACGGCGTCGTCGGCGAGGGTGCGCACCGCCCAGGTACCGGCCGCGACGGTGAGCACACTGCCGCGACCGTGCAGATCGCCGGCGACCACGAGCGTCGCGCCGTCGCCGGACCAGGCGAGCTGGGTCGGGTACAGGTCACCGACCGGCACCTCGACCGGCGCGGCGTCCGCGCCGAGGTCGAACACCACCAGCGCGTACGTCATCGGGGTGGCGAAGTCGCCCTCGGTCTTACGCACGGCGGCCAGATACCGGCCGTCCGGCGAGATCGCGGGAGCGGAGTACGCGTACCCGTCCTCGCCGGTGGCGAGCACGCGCACCGCGCCGGCGCCCACGTCGAACAGCGCGAGGCCGTATCCGAGCCGGCCACGGCGGCGCCGGACCCGCCACGTGGTGGCGGCCGTGCGGCCGTCGGCGGTGACCGACACCGTCGGCTCCAGCAGCTCCTGGCGGGTGTCGCCGGCCAGGTCGCGCGGCCCGTCCTCGTCGAGCACGAACAGCCGCGGCCACGCGTCGCCGAGCTCGCGGTCCCAGTCGGATCGGGAACCCGTCGTGCAGGATGTGGTTCAGCTT
The DNA here is from genome assembly GCA_047459115.1 of Micromonosporaceae bacterium. GTDB lineage: Bacteria > Actinomycetota > Actinomycetes > Mycobacteriales > Micromonosporaceae > VSCG01. The sequence goes on along the minus strand of VSCG01000063.1, from coordinate 9,315 downwards.
GCGGTCGGCCCGGTCCTTGCGGGCCGCGCGGTCGGCCTCCGCGTCGCGCGAGCCGGGCAGGCGGCTGCCGAGGAACAGCACCGTGCCGGATCCGCGCGCGACGACCGGGGCGGACACGCCGCCGGGCGTGCGGGCGACCACCCGCGCCTCGCCGACCGGCGGCAGCTCCCACAACGCGGTCTCATCCTCGTCGCTGCCCGGCTCCGGCCGGCCCGACACGAACAGCAGCGACCCGTCCGGCCGGAACGCCGGCTGGCTCTCGCCCTTCTCCGACCAGGTCAGCCGCACCGGTCCGCGTTCGCCCCGCGGGTCGATATCCCACAGCGCCGAGACGTAGCGGGGCGCCCTTCGCGTCCGGCTCCTGGCGCACGGCGACCAGGCGCGATCCATCGGGCGGGGTGCAGGGCGAGGCCGGTCAGCCGGCCGAGAGCGGTGAACAGGGCGGGAGTGAAGGGGTGCGTCACAGCCGTCGACCCTACCGCCCGCGACCGTGTGGGCGGTCACCCCGCACCCGAGGACCGGGTGCGGCACGGTGAGCGCCGGCTACCTTAGGGGGCCGATGGCAGCCCCCCTCGTCGTCGTGGCCGTGCTCGCGGCCGCGGTGCTGCATGCCGGCTGGAACGCCATCGCCAAGGGGGTGAGCGACCGGCTCGCCCTGCTCGTCCGCATGAACGCGGTGATCGCGGCGGTCGCCGCGCTCGGTGCCTGGTCGGTCGCCCCGCCCGGGCGGGCCGCGTGGCCGTGGCTCGGCGCCTCCGTGGTGGTGCACGTCGGCTACATGCTGGCGCTCACCGCGTCGTACCGACTCGGCGACTTCAACCAGACCTATCCGCTCGCCCGCGGCCTGGGCCCGCTCGTCGTGGCGGCCGTGGCGACGCTCGCCCTCGGTGAGCGACTGCCGCTGCTGCCGGCCGTCGGCGTCCTGCTCATCGGCGGCGCGGTCGCCGTGCTCGGGCTCACACCGTGGCACCGGGTGCGCACCAACCGGCCGGCCGTCGTCGCGGCGGTGCTGACCGGGTTCGCGATCGCGGGGTACACCCTGCTCGACGGGGTGGGCGTGCGCCGCAGCGGCAGCCCGGCCGGGTACACCCTGTGGCTGATGGGGCTGCACGGGTTGGTGACCGCCGTCGTCGTCAGCCTCATCCGCCGGCGGGGCACCCCGGTGCCCGCCGCCGCGGCCACCACCCGCCCCTGGCTGGTGGCCGGGCTCGTCGGCGTGATGTCCCTGCTGGCGTACGGCTTGGTGCTGTGGGCGCAGAGCCGGGGCGCGCTCGCCGCGGTGGCCGCGCTGCGGGAGAGCAGCGTGGTCGTCGCCGCGGTCATCGGCGCGGTGTTCTTCGCCGAGCCGGTGGGCCGGGTACGGATCGCCGCGAGCACCGCGATCGCGGTCGGAGTCGTCCTGCTGGCCGTGCCGGCGTGAGCCGCACGCGCGCCACGCCGGCGAGCCCCGAGCGCTCCGGCGCCCGGGCGACGAGGATCAGCGCTCGTCCATGCCGGCCAGGCCGCGCGGGGACTCGGGCTCGCGGGTGCGTTCCAGCCCGCCGGGCACCTCCCCGGCGAACGTCGTCGAGTCGTGCTCCTCGGCGAATTCCGGGCCCGTATCGGCCTCCGGGTCGAGCGCGGTGCGCACCGGCTGTCCGCGCGCCGCTCGTGACGCGGCCCGGCTGCGGGTGACCTCACGGTCCGGGTTGCGGCGCAGGTACTCGGCCTCGAGTTCAGCCATCCGCTCGCTGTGCTGGCTCAGCGCCGCGTCGGGCCCGTGCCGCAGCGTGTCGTCGCGCGTGCGGTGCACGCTCTGCATCTCCCGGGTGAGGTCCTCGTCGGACAGTTCCCGCACCGGCACACCCTCAGCGCCATGGTCCCTACGCATGGCCGGCCCCCTCGTCACGCAGCGCCGGCAGCAGCTCGCGGCGCGCCCAGTCCAGAAACGGCTCCTGCATGTCGCGGCCGATCTGCGCCACGCACACATGAGTGAACCCCGCGTCGACGTACTTGCGGATCGCCGCCACGTGCTTGTCCGTGTCGGGCCCGCACACGATGCTGCTCGCCACATCCTCGGGCCGCACCCGCTCGGACGCCGCCGCGAACGCCGACGTGTCTGGCAGTTCGGACTTGACCCGCCAGCCGAAGCCGCTCCACCGGAACTGCTCGTACGCCAGCTTCTCGCACTGCTGCTGGTCCGGCCCGTAGCAGATCGACAGCTGGCCGTACCGTGGCTTGCCCTGCCCGCCGGCCTCGTCGAAGTACTGCGCAAGCTGCGGCATCGGCTCCGTGGCCACCATCGCGTCGCCGTACTCGCCGGCGATGTCCGCTGTGGACCGGCCGCTGACGGCCACCGCGATCGGCAGGCCGTTCGCCGGTGGGTCGTACAGCCGGGCCTGCGGCACCTCGAAGTGCACGCCGGAGAACTGCACGGTCTCCCCGTGCAGCAACGGACGGATGATCTCCAATGCCTCGACCAGCATCTCGTGGCGCTGCGGCGCGGGCGGCCAGTCCCCGACGACGTGTTCGTTGAGGTTCTCGCCGGCCCCGATGCCGAGGGTGAACCGGCCGTCGGAGAGCAGCGAGATGGTGGCGGCCTTCTGCGCCACCACGGCCGGGTGGTAGCGGCGGATCGGGCAGGTCACCAGGGACGCCAGCTGGACCCGGCTGGTCGCCTGGCTGATCGCGCCGAGCACCCCCCACGCGTACGGCGAATGGCCCTGCTCCTCGATCCACGGGTAGTAGTGGTCGGAGAGCGTGACGAAGTCGAAGCCGGCGTCCTCGGCGAGCTTCGCGTCGGAGACGAGCTGTTGTGGCCCCTCCTGCTCGGCGAGCAGGCTGTATCCGAACTCGACCATGCACACCGGGTAACCGTGGGGGAGATCAACTAACCGGGCGCGACCGGTTTTCGCGCCGCCTCCCTGGGGTAACGGGCAGCGGCGAGGGTGGGGCGGGACGAGGGTCAGGCGGACAGGGTGTGGCCGGGCCGGGCCGGTTCGCGGGCGGGAAGGGTCTTGAGCATGCTGGTACCCGACGTCGAGAAGATCGCGATCGTGCGTGCCAACGCGCTCGGCGACTACCTGTTCAGCCTGCCCGCGCTGGACGCGCTGCGCGCCGCCTACCCCTCCGCCGAACTGGTGCTGCTCGGCGCGCCGTGGCACGCGCGCGTCCTCGAGGGACGGCCGGGGCCGGTCGACCGGGTGCTGACCGTACCCCCGCTGCCCGGCCTGCGCGATCCCGAGCCGGGCGAGGCCGCCGACGTCGACGGGTTCTTCGCGGCCGCGCGGCGGGAGCGGTTCGACCTGGCGCTGCAGCTGCACGGCGGCGGGCGCCACACCAATCCGTTCGTGCGGGAACTGGGCGCCCGGTTGACCGCCGGGCTGCGCACCGAGGACGCGCCCGCGCTGGATCGGTGGGTGCGCTACGTGTACTACCAGCCCGAGGTGTTCCGCTACCTGGAGGTGGTGGGGCTGGTGGGTGCCACCCCGGTCACGCTCGTGCCCAGGTTCGTGGTCACGACGCGTGACCTCACCGAGGCCGCGCTCGTCGCCGGGCAGCCCGGCGGCCCGGACCGGCCACGGGTCGCGCTGCATCCGGGGGTGACCGACGCGCGGCGTCGCTGGCCGGCCGAGCGCTTCGCCGAGGTCGGTGATGCGCTGGCCGCCGCCGGATGCGAGGTCGTGCTGACCGGCGCGGCCGCCGAACGCGACCTCGTCGCCCGAGTACGGTCCGCGATGCGCGCGCCGGCCGCGGACCTGTCCGGGCGGCTGTCGCTGGGCGGGCTCGCCGGACTGTACGCCGGCTGCGCGCTCGTGGTCGCCAACGACACCGGGCCGCTGCACCTCGCCGCCGCCGTCGGTACGCCGACCGTCGGGCTGTTCTGGATCGGCAACCTGATCAACGGCGCGCCGGTCGACCGGGCGCGGCACCGGCCGCTGCCGTCCTGGACCATCCACTGCCCGCGCTGCGGGCTGGACTGCACCCGTGACCTGTACCCGACCCGCATCGGCGGCCCGGTCTGCACGCACCAGGATTCGTTCGTGGCGGACATCTCGGTCGCGGAGGTGGTTCAGGAGGCCCTGGACCTGTTGAGCGTGAACGCGACGGAGGGCAGCGCGACCTCGGCCCGGTAGAGCACGCCGAGCGGGACCGCCTCGGCGAGCGCGTCGAGCACGGCCGCGAGACGGCGCTGTGCGGTCGGCTCGTCGGTGCCCAGCCGCGCGGCGAGCTCGGCGAGCAGCGGCGTGCGACTACGCGCGCCGTCCCAGGTGGACGGCGGCCCAGGGTGGCGCACCTCGGGCGCGACCTCGTCGGGCAGCGCCGCGGCGAGCAGCGCCGCCTCGCCGGCCGGCAGATGCTCGCCGACCACCCGCAGCACGGTCCGCAGCACGCCGACGGCCTGCGCGTAGTCGCCGTCGGCCCCGCTGCTGTCGAGGCGGCGGCGCACGCCGGCCACGAGACTGTCCACACTCACTGGGCCACACTCACCGGGCCACCTCCGCCAGCGTCACGTCGTAACACTGGACCTCCCGCACCGGCACCGTCGTCGGTGACTCCAGGTGGTACGCGCCGCTCGGCACGATCCCGGCACCGCCGTACCGCTCGAGCACGGCGAGTTGCGCGGCGACGTCCTCGCCGGCGTGTGGCACCGGCACGTGCGGCCAGAAGTCGTAGCCGCCGGAGGCGAGGAGCTTGCGCCGGTCGTAGAGCACGCATCCGCCGACCCAGGCCACCTTGTACGCCCGCCACTCGCCGGGCCGCAGCCCGAGGCGCTCGGTCAGGTGCAGCAGGTTGGCGGCCGCGTGCAGCCGCGACCGCTCCCATTCCCGGGTGCCCGGGCGCACCCGCTCCGGCACCGGCGGGCCGGTCCACTCCTCGTACAGCACGTGCGTGGCGGGGCGCACGTCGTCGACGAAGGACAGCCCGTGCACGAAGCTGCCGACGAACCCGCAGCCCAGCCGCCGGATCGCGGCGACCATCCGGGCGAGCGTGCCCGGCTCCAGCCACACGTCGTCGTCGAGGGAGAGCACGTAGCGGGCCTGGGAGAGGCCGAGCAGGAACGCCCGCTGCTCGGCGAGGCCGCGCGCCGGCAGGTGCCGTTCGAGCAGCACGGGCCGGCCCCGGTGGCGCAGGATCCGTACCGCGGCCGCGACGGCCGGCGTGGCCCAGGCCGGATCACCCTCGGACTGGTCGCTGACCGCCACCCCGAAGTCGGGCACGCCTTCCTGGGCCGCGAGACCGGTGAGCGTCACCGCCAGTTCGGCGGCCCGGTCACGGGTGGGGATCAGCACGTCCACCTCGCGCGGCGCGCCGAACCGCGGGTCGCCGGTGTGCAGCGGCGAGCCGGCCCGGGTGCCCGTCGCGGTCATCGGGAGCCGCTCGTCGCCCTGGCCCTGATCCGTTCGATCACCGCGGACGTGGACCGGTCGGGCAGGTAGTCGAGGATCCGTACCGTCCCGCCGAGGCGCCGCACCAGCGGCGCCTCGGCGAGCAGCTCCGGCCGGTAGTCGCCGCCCTTGACGTACACGTCCGGGCGCACCTGCTCGATCAGTCGCGCGGGCGTGCCCTCGTCGAAGACCGTCACGTAGTCCACACACGACAGCGCGGCGAGCACGACGGTACGGTCGTCCTGGCCGTTGACCGGCCGGTCGTCGCCCTTGAGCCGGCGCACACTGGCGTCGGAGTTGACCGCCACCACCAGCACGTCGCCGAGGGCGCGGGCCTGCTCCAGGAACCCGACGTGGCCCGCGTGCAGCACGTCGAAGCAGCCGTTGGTGAACACGACGCGGGCCCCGCGGGCGCGGTCGGCGCGCAGCCGCGCGATGAGCTCCTTGGCGTCGAGCACGTGGCGCGCCGGACCGTGCGCGGCCGCCGGCAGCGCGGTGAGCAGGTCCCACCGGCCGCACACACAGGTGCCCGGACCGTTGATCGCGCTGGTGGCGGCGGCCTGGGCGAGTCGGGCGGCGTCCGGCAGGTCCGTGCCGGCGGCCATCGCGAGGGTGAGCGCCGCCAGGTACGCGTCGCCCGCGCCGACCGCGTGGCTGGCGGCGGCCGGGCGGGCGGTGGTGTGGACCGGCTCGTGGTCGCGCGAGACGACCAACGCGCCGTCGGCGTCCAGGGTCACCGCGACCGTCCTTGCGCCGGTGCGTTCCAGCAGGTCGGCCGCGCGGGACTCGGCGACGCCGGCGCGGTCCCGGGCCGCTACGGGCGTGGCCGCGGCCGGGTCGAGCAGGTCGACCGCCTCGGCGAAGCTCGGCGTGACGACCGTGGGGCGCAGCTGCGCCCACCGGCCGAGGTGATGCGCGTCGACGGCCAGCATGCCGAGGTCGCCGCGCCGCTCGCGCAGCCAGCCGAGCAGGTCCGCGTCGAGCGCGCCGTACCCGTAGTCGCAGAGCACCACCGCGGCGGGCGGGGGCGCCATCGCAGCCTCGGCCAGCGCGCGCAGCGTGCGCCGGGCGCGCGCCGGAAGCTCCCGTGTCGGGCCCTCGTCGAGCCGTACCACCAACTGGTCACCGGCCACCACCCGCCGCTTGGCCGGGGTCCGCCAGCCGGACACCACGACCGGGTAGGTCTCCACGCCCGCTCCGGCGAGCCGGCGGCGCAGGAAGGCCCCCTCCGGGTCGTCGCCGACCGGAGCGACGAGCACCGGGCGGGCGCCGAGCGCGGCCAGGTTGACGGCGGTGTTGGCGGCCCCGCCGGGGGCGTACTCGGTGCGCCCGAGCGAGACCACCGGCACCGGGGCTTCGCGGCACAGCCGGTCCGGCTCCCCGTACTGCCAGTCGTCGAGCAGGGCGTCGCCGAGCACGAGCACGCGCAGACCCTGCCAGCGGGTAACGGCGGCGGCCAGACCGTCCGGGGCGGTCCGTTCGGGCATGGGCTTGACCATGCCCCTGGCCGGGCGGTTCAAACGCGCTGGCCCGGGCGGGGAGCGGACGCGTGGGAGGACGGTGCCGGCCGGGCGGGGTCAATCGCCTGCAAAAGGGGCGCGCCCCGATCGCCTGCCACGGGGGAAGCGGGCGATAGGGGCGCGTTGGGGGAGAGCGTAGCGGGCGTTCCCTCCGCTGTCACCACCCGCGAGCGAGCCCTTCCCGAGCGCCGGGGGCGCGGTCGGGTCACCCGTCGGCGGACACGAGGATCACGTCGAGGCGGCGGGGGCCGTGCACGCCCTCGACGCGGTTGAGCTCGATGTCGCTGGTGGCCGACGGACCGGACACGAAGGTGAGCGGGCGGGTCGGGTCGGCCAGGCGGGCCAGCGCCTCGGGCACGGTGGCCACCACCTGCCCGAGGCGCACGACGCAGACGTGGTGGTCGGGCACGAGGGTGAGCGCCCGGCGCCCCTGCGCGGCGCCGGTGTCGAGCACGAGCGTGCCGGTCTGCGCGATCGCCACCGCGCAGCCGGTCAGCACCGCCCCGGCGCCGTCGAGGTCGGCCAGGGTGAGCGGCTGCGGGTCGCCGTCGCGGCGCACCACGCCGGGGTACGCGGTGAGCCAGTCCTCAGGCAGGTCGGACGGAACGACCAGCGGGGTGACCCCGGCGAGCACGGTGGCGACCGTGGCCGCGAGCGCGTCCGGGGCGCACGGGTGCACTCCGGCCCGGTAGTCCACCAGCCGGTCGGTGAGCATCTCGGCCAGCCGCGCCGGGTCGATCTCGCCGGCGCGGCGGTACTGCCTAGGCACCGGCGGCGGCACCGCGTCGGCGCGGGCCGAGCGCAGCCGGGCGAGGATCTCCTCACGCGCGTTCACCAGCGGCACCTCCTGCTCGGAGCGGCTTGAGCACGTACACGGTCAGCTTGCCAGCAGGTCCACCTCATCCGGGTCCGTGGCAACGAGCGCTGCTCGTCGCGCTACGGAGTATCCCGCGAGCACCGCTCGTCTCCGGCGTGCGGACCGGACCGTACCGCCTCCGATCCACGGACGTTGTGAACCGTGATGCGGTCGACGTAGATCGTCGCGCCGGACCGCGAATTCTCCGGATAATCGCCGAGGTCGCGGATCATCTGATGAAGAACGTGGTGGGCGTCGACGGGACTGCGGCCCGGCGACTGGTTGGCGCTCAGCCACTGCTCGCGCGGCCTCCGGGTCTACCATGGCGGCATGGCTCACGAGCGGATCACCATTGATCCTGGTCGTATGGGAGGGCTTCCCTGTATCCGGGATACCCGGGTAACGGTGACGGCGGTGCTCGGCCAGCTAGCGGCGGGCCGGACGATAGACGAGGTTCTGCACGATTACCCGTACCTCGAACGTGATGACGTGCTGGCGGCATTGGAGTTCGCCGCGGTGGCCGTCCAGGAGCGGGAGCTTCCGATAAAGCCCGCGGCGGCATGAAAATCCTGGTCGACGCCAACCTATCACCGATCGTCGCCGAGAGGCTGACCGAAGGCGGGTACGAGGCCGCGCATGTGCGTGATCATGATCTGCTTGCCGCATCGGATGACGAGATCACCGGTTTCGCCACGGGCAACGGCTGGGTGATTCTTTCGGCGGATAGTGATTTCGCAAGCATTCTCGCCTTCAGCGGGCGGGTCGCTCCGTCGCTGATCCTCATGCGTTCGGCCGACAAGTTGGCTCCCGCGGAGCAGGCCGCGATCTTGCTTGCCAACCTGCCAGCAGTCATTCCAGGTCTCGAAAAAGGGGCGGTCGTAACCATTGCGCGGGGTCACCTGCGCGTCCGCCGACTTCCGTTACGTCAGTAGCCAGCGGACGGCGGCAGCCCTTGGGCTAGCTCCTGTGGTGCCCCGGCCACACGCACACCGTGGGGTTGCCCTCCGCGCACAGCGTCTCGCCGGTGTGCTCGACCGTCGGATCCGAACCGCGGGGTGAAGCGGCTTCGACCGCCGAGGCGAGCGGCCGAGCACGGACACGGCTCATGAGGCGACGCCATTCGGCTCGGGCAGCAGCCCGATGTGCATCCGCCACCGCACCGACGGTGTCGCGGTCGTCACCGAGACCGTCACTTCCCCGGGCTCGCGGAGAAGGTTGAACTCCGCCCCGTACTGCTCGGGTCGCAGATTATCCAAGGCGCAGGGGAACGGCATCGTTGCCACGCCGTCGATGGCGACGGTGAGCTCGCCGCCTGTGCAGTTGAGCAGGAACTCGAACCTCCGACCCGAAATGTCGATGACGGTCGTGTAGGGACCCGCCCGGGGCCCGACCGTGAGCAGCGTCGTCACGTCGGTGCGCTCGATCGGACCATCGAACTCGACGACATGGCCGTTCGGTGATGCCGCGGAGCCGGGTGACGGCTCCGCTACGCCCCGACCCGGCTCGCCGGTGCAGCCAGCCATCGCGGACACGACGAGGGCGACCGGGAGCAGACGTGCCATCCGATGCC
>VSCG01000062.1:0-17396 GCA_047459115.1 Micromonosporaceae bacterium | reverse complement strand
CCCAGCCGAGCACGCCGAGCCCGTTGACCATCGTGGTGTGCGAGTCGGTGCCGACCACCGTGTCGGGGTAGGCCATCCCGCCCCGGGCGAAGACCACCCGGGCCAGGTACTCAATGTTGACCTGGTGCACGATGCCGGTTCCCGGCGGCACGACCTTGAACTCGTTGAACGCGTTCTGGCCCCAGCGCAGGAACTGGTAGCGCTCCTTGTTGCGCTGGTACTCCAGCTCGACGTTGCGGGCGAAGGCGTCCGGGCGCCCGAACAGGTCCGCGATGACCGAGTGGTCGATGACCAGCTCGGCCGGGGCGAGCGGGTTCACCTTCTTCGGGTCGCCGCCGAGTTCCTTGATCGCCTCACGCATGGTGGCGAGGTCGACCACGCACGGGACTCCGGTGAAGTCCTGCATGAGCACCCGGGCCGGGGTGAACTGGATCTCCACGCTGGGCTCGGCCGCCGGGTCCCAGGAACCCAGCGCGCTGATCTGGTCGGCGGTGACGTTGACGCCGTCCTCCGTGCGCAGCAGGTTCTCCAGCAGAATCTTCAGGCTGTACGGTAGCCGCTCTTGCCCGGGGACCGCGGTGATCTTGAATATCTCGTAACCGGTGTCCCCGACGCGCAGCTGACTCCTGGCACCGAAGGTGTCGAGGCTCGCCACGTCGTACTCCTTCGTTTCTCGTTGTCCTCTTCCCCCCGGGAACTGGTCTTCCCCCGAAGTCGTCTCCCGAAGTCTCCCGTAGCCGCCGCCGTCATGTGGCGGCGGCCCCGATGAATCTGACAAACAAACCGTACGTCCGTCTTGTTATTGGGTCAACCGACATCCCCATCGCTATCGGTGTTTGTGCGTGATGCGCCAAGAAAGACGCGTGATGCGCCAAGAAAAGACCGTGGCGTGCCGGACAGCGGCACGCCATGGACCGGTCGGTTCCCGCGCTACTCGCTGGCGGTGGTCGCCTGCATGGGCGCCTCAGCGGGGGCGGGGGTGGTCCGGCCCCGCATGGTCAGCCAGGCAGGCGGGGGCCCGCCTCGCGCTGGGCGGCCAGCCAGGCCTCGACGTCGTCCGCGGTGCGCGGCAACCCGGCCGACAGGTTGACCGCCCCGGTCGCCGTGACCAGCACGTCGTCCTCGATCCGGATGCCGATGCCGCGCAGCTCGGCCGGCACCAGGTCGTCCTCGGGCTGGAAGTACAGGCCCGGCTCGACGGTGAGCACATAGCCCTCGCCGAGCGGGCCCTCCCGGTACTTCTCCTTGCGGGCCCGGGCGCAGTCGTGCACGTCGAGACCGAGCATGTGCCCGAAACCGTGCAGGCTCCACCGCCGGTAGAGCATCGACTGCTTGTCCATCGCCTCGTCCACGCTCACCGGCAGCACACCCAGGTCGCGCAGGCCCTCGGCGAGCACCCGCATGCAGGTCTGGTGCACGTCGTCGAACATCACGCCCGGCCGGATCGCGTCGATGCCCGCCTGCTGAGCGCGGTAGACGATCTCGTACACCTGCCGCTGCAGGGGGGTGAACGTGCCGGAGACCGGGAGCGTGCGCGTCACGTCCGCGGTGTAGAGGTTCCGGTTCTCCACGCCCATGTCCATCAGCAGCAGCGCGCCCGGCCGGGTGTACCCGTCGTTGCGGATCCAGTGCAGGATCGTGGCGTGCTCGGCCGAGCCCACGATCGAGGTGTAGCCGACCGTGTTGCCGTCGTGGCGGGCGCGCAGGCCGAAGACCCCCTCCAGCAGCCGCTCGGAGACCGGCCGGTCCGCCGGCAGCACCCGCGCGACATCCTCGAACCCGCGGATCGTCGCGTCGATCGCGTCCTGGAGCTGGGCGACCTCCCATTCGTCCTTGACCAGGCGCAGCTCGGCCAGCGTGTGCGCCAACTCCGCGTCGCGCCCGGACCCGCGGTCGTGCCCGGACCCGCCGTCGTACGGCCGTACCGCCGCGTCCACCTGCGGGTCGAGGCCGCGCAGCACCCGGGTGCGCGCGGGCGCGCAGTCGGCCAGCGCGGCCGGCAGCTCGTCCAGGTGCGCGGTCTCCAGCCCGAGCTCGGCGGACTTCTCCGCGAGCGTGTGCCGCCGCCCGATCCACAGCTCGCCATACTTCCGGTCGCGGAAGAACTCGTCGGTGTCGCGGGGCGAGCGCGGCCGCACGTACAGCGTGGCGTCGTGGCCGTCGCCGTTCGGGCGCATCACGAGCACCGCGTCGGGATCGTGCTCGCCGGTCAGCCAGACGAGGTCGCTACCCGGGCGGAACGGGTAGAACGTGTCGTTCGCGCGCACCTTCTCCGTGCCGGTGGGGATCACGAGCGTCTCGTTCGGGAACGCAGCGGACAGCTGTGCCCGGCGCTTGGCGTGCTGCGGCGCCTCCGGCCTCGGCGTGACCTCCAGCGGGGTGTCGCGCCAGCCGGTCCGCATGAACGCGAGCAGCTTCTCCGGGTAGTCCGGGTCGTGTGATTCGGTGCCGGTGCGTGCCTCGGCGCCGGTACGTGCCTCGATGCCGCCACCCCGGGCCTGCTCCTCGGCCATCCCCCTGCCTCCTCCCACGGTCTGCACAACGCCGACGGTACCGCGTGGAAGGATGAAGGACATGTGCGGACTGCTCACCTTCCTCAGCGCGCACGGCGACGCGCACGCCCACCGGGACGGCATCGCGGCGGCGCTGGAGGCGATGCACCACCGGGGCCCGGACGAGACCGGCGTGGAGGTGGTCAACTCCGACGTGGTCTTCGCGCACAAGCGCCTGGTGCTCATCGACGCGGAGTCCAGCCACCAGCCGCTGCCGTACGCAGACGGGCGCTACCTGCTCGCCTTCAACGGCGAGATCTACAACTACATCGAGCTGCGTGAGCAGTTGACCGAAGAGTTCGGGGCGAAGTTCGCCACCGCCGGGGACGGCGAGGCGATCCTCGCGGGATACCACTACTGGGGTGAGGCGGTCCTCGACCGGCTGCGCGGCATGTTCGCCTTCGTGATCTGGGACGCGCAGGAACGGCGCGCGTTCGCCGCCCGCGACCCGTACGGCATCAAGCCGATGCACTTCCTGCAGACGCCCGACGGCATCTACTTCGCCTCCGAGAAGAAGGCGCTGCTGCCGTTCTCCCAGGCCGCGTTCGCCGGCGACGCGGGGCTGGACATGGCCAGCCTGTCGCACTACCTGACCCTGCAGTACGTGCCCGAGCCGCGCACCCTGCACAAGGGCATCGAGCGGATCGGATCGGGGGAGTGCGTCACCTACGAGCCGGGCGGGCAGGTGCGCCGGCGCCGCTACTACCGCCCGGTGTTCCGTCCGGCGCCGGTGCCCGACCCGGAGGCGCTGTACCGGGAGATCCGCGAGACGCTGCGCGACTCCGTGCGCATCCACATGCGCTCGGACGTGCCGGTCGGCGCGTTCCTGTCCAGCGGCATCGACTCCACCGCGGTGGTCGCCCTGGCCCGCGAGTTCAACCCCAACATCCTCACCTTTACCGTCGGGTTCGACGTGCCCGGCTACTCGGAGATCGAGGTCGCCCAGGACTCCGCCCGGCACCTTGAGGTGACCACGATCCCGACCAAGATCGGGCCGGCGGAGATGATGGACGCGCTGCCGAAGATCGTCTGGCACCTCGACGACCCGGTCGCCGACCCCGCCCTGGTGCCGCTGTACTTCGTCGCCCGCGAGGCCGCCAAGCACGTCACCGTCGTGCTCTCCGGCGAGGGCGCCGACGAGTTCTTCGGCGGCTACACGATCTACCGCGAGCCGCTGTCGCTGCGCGCGGTCCAGTCGCTGCCTTCGCCGCTGCAGAAGGGGCTGCGGGTCGTGTCGCGGGCGATCCCCGAGGGCGTGAAGGGCAAGAGCTTCCTGGAGCGGGGCACCACCCCGATCGAGGACCGGTACTACGGCAACGCCCGCATGTTCACCGAGCAGGACAAGCAGCGGCTCATGCGCGCGTACGACCCGAACGTGCGCTACACGGACGTGACCGCGCCGGTCTACGCCGAGGTGCCCGAGCTCGACGACGTCACCAAGATGCAGTACGTCGACCTGTACACCTGGCTGCGCGGCGACATCCTGGTCAAGGCCGACCGGATGTCGATGGCGCACTCGCTGGAGCTGCGGGTGCCGTTCCTGGACCGGCAGGTCTTCGAGGTCGCCGCGCGGATCCCCGTCGAGCTCAAGCTGCCGCCGCGGTCGGTGGAGACGAAGTACGCGCTGCGCCGCGCGCTCGACGGCGTGGTGCCTCCGGCGATCGTCAACCGCAAGAAGCTGGGCTTCCCGACGCCGACCCGGGTGTGGCTCAAGGACGAGATGTACGAGTGGGCCGACACCATCCTCGCCACCTCCGGCGCGGACCACCTGCTCGACCTCGGGTACGTGCGCGGTCTGCTCGCCGCGCACCGGCGCGGCGAGGCGGACAACTCGCGCAAGGTCTGGACGGTGCTGGTGTTCTGCATCTGGCACGCGATCTTCGTGGAGCGCTCGCTCGATCCGGGCATCGAGCGCAACCAGTCCGCACTGCTCACCAAGCCGGTGGTCGGCTCGGTCGTGCGGTAGGCCGCCCCGCGGCCGGCCACCCGCCCGGGTGCCGCCCCGGTGCCCGGCCGCGGGGCGCGCGGAACCCGCGCGCCCGACTTCCTGCATGTCGCGGGATCGCCGGTGCGCGATTTTCAGCAAGTCGGAGTGTCCGGGCGCCGGACGGGCACCGGATGCATGATGTCGCGGGTTTCCTGCATCGCGGACCGCGCGGTATACCGGCAAGTCGAGTCGATCATGGACGGTAAGGGCACGATTTCCTTGACATCGCGCGCGTCAAGTGGCCCGCGACACCGCCACATTCTGCATCCGGAGAGGATCGGCTACCGCGGTGCGGGCGAACCGTGGGCGGTGAGCGGTCGTACTCGTGGTCGGCAACGACGCGGTGACCGGGACGTACGACACCGTGCGGTGCGTTCCCTTAGCAGCGCCTTAGGTGGCATGCGAGAACGCGAGCAAGGGGAGGTCGAGTGTGACGACCACGATCAGGCCGATTAGTCCGGATGACTCGCCTCGACTGGCCGCACTCCTCACACAGCTCGGCTACCCCGCGTCGACCAGCGAGGTCGTGGAGCGCCTCGGGTACTGGCTCCCCGATCCCAACAGCGCTCTGATCGGGGCCGAGGTGGACGGCGAGCTGGTGGGCGTGGCGGCCCTGCACCTTTGCCCGCATCTGGAGCGCACCGGCCGCTGGGCTCGGCTCGCCGCGCTCGTCGTCGACGAACGCTGCCGGGGCACCGGGGTCGGCGCGGCGCTGGTGCGTGCGGCCGAGGACCGTGCGCGGGAGCTCGGGTGCCACAGCATGGAGATCACCAGCAGCCGCTGGCGCACCGGGGCGCATGGCTTCTACCAGCGGCTGGGCTACCAGGACGCCTGTCCACGCTCGGCCAGGTTCCTGAAGTCCCTCGAAGCCGGCCGGTGACGGCGGCCAGCCAGTCACACGCGGCCGGTCAGTTCGGCGTACCCGCGGCGGACCGCCACCAACGCGGCCTCATAGCCGAACGGCGCGTGCCGCGCCACCTTCTCGGGCGGGGAGCCGTTGATGTCCTCCTCGCGGATCAGCCAGGCCAGCGCGGTCAGGTCGCCGTGCTGGCGCGCCACGAAGTCGCGGTCCACCACGGCGCCGTGCCCGGGCACCACGGTCGTGTCCGGCCCGGTGAGCCTGAGCAGCGCGGCGACCGCCTCCGGCCACCGCAGCGGGTAGGAGTCGTGGAAGCCGGGCGGGCCGCTCTCCTCCACCAGATCGCCGGCCACGATGAGGTCAGCGTCGGGCACCTGCACGATCAGGTCGCCTCTGGTGTGTCCGCGACCGAGGTGGCGCAGGACGACCGTACGGCCGCCGATATCCAGCGTGGACTCCAGGTGGGTGGTGCGGTTCGGCGGGACGATGGTCACCGCGGCCAGCTGGTCGGCGAACCCGGGCGCCTCGTCGCTGAACGCCTCGCACGCCCCCCGGCGCAGCTCCTCGGCGTGGTCGCGCAGCAGCGCCACGGCCTCTTCGTGCCCCCAGATCGCGCAGCCCGGCTCCTTGGCGAAGACCGCGTTGCCGAACGTGTGGTCGAAGTGGTGGTGGGTATTGACCACGGTCCACGGGTGCGGCGTGACCCGGCGCACCGCCTCGGCCAGCTCCTGCGCCTGCGCCTCGGTGGAGAGCGTGTCCACCAGCAGCGCCGCCCCGTCGCCGACGACGAGGGTCGCGTTGACGTCGAGCACCGGGTAGCGCAGCACGTAGACCCCGGCGGCGACCTCCGCGAAGTCAGGCATCGAACGCCTTGGCCAGGAAACGGTGGCGGTCCACGAGCACCCGCTCCACCCGGCCCTCGGCGACCACCGTCTGCCCGTCCCGGACCACCACCTCGAACAGCAGCCGCCGGCCGTCCACCTTCGCCAGGGTGGTCTCGGCGACGACCGTACGACCGACCGGCGTGGCCACCCGGTGGTCCAGCTCCACGCGGGTGCCGACCGTGGTGAGACCCGAATCCAGGCGCCCCGTCGTGGCGGCGACCGTCGCCGCCTCCGCCAACGCCAGCACCCGCGGCGTACTGAGCACCGGCACGTCGCCGGAGCCGACCGTCTGCGCGGTGTCGGCGTCGGTCACCGTGAGTTCGACCCTCGCCAGCAGCCCCGCCTGTAGATCCATAGGGCCAGCCTAAGCCCTGCGGACACGGCTTGCCATGAACCTTGACAGGCCCGCGGTGGGCCGGCCCACGTCCCCGCAACGGGCGGGCTGGCCTCGGATGCAAGCCCACATCCGGGTACCGTCTGGCCCATGAGCTCCCCGCTGTCGACGGTGGCCGGGTGGGTCGCCGATGCCGAACGGGTGACCGTGCTCACCGGCGCCGGTATCTCCACCGACTCCGGGATCCCGGACTTCCGCGGACCGAACGGTGTGTGGACCCGCGACCCGGCGGCGGAGAAGCTGTTCACCCTCGACAACTACCTCGCCGATCCCCAGGTGCGCCGCCGGGCGTGGCTCGCCCGGCGCGACAACCCCGCCTGGTCCGCGCAGCCGGGCCCGGGGCACCGGGCGTTGGTCACCCTGCAGCGGACCGGTCGGCTGCACACGATCGTCACCCAGAACATCGATGGGCTGCACCAGAAGGCCGGCGTGGACCCGGGCCTGATCGTCGAGGTGCACGGCAACATGTTCGGTGTCCTGTGCATGACGTGCGACGACCGTACGACGATGCGCGAGGCGCTCGACCGGGTGGCCGCGGGCGAGCCCGACCCGGCGTGCCGGCACTGCGGCGGCATCCTGAAGTCGACCACCGTCTACTTCGGTGAACCGCTGGACCGGCGGGACCTGGAGCGGGCGTTCGACGCGGCCGCCGGATGCGACCTGTTCCTGGCGGTCGGCACATCGCTGCAGGTGCACCCGATCGCCGGGCTCGTCGACGTGGCCGCCGGCGTCGCGGGTGCCCGTGTCGTGATCGTCAACGCCGAACCCACGCCGTACGACGCCATGGCCGACGCCGTGCTGCGCGATCCGATCGCGGACGTGCTGCCCGCGCTCGTCGCCACGGCGAAGCCGAAGGAACCGGGGACGGCGGTCAGCGCCTGACGGCTCACCTGCCCGTCATGGTTTCGCCCGACCGTCATGGTTTCGCCGGACCGTCATGGTTTCGCCGGACCGTCATGGTTTCGCCGGACCGTCCTGGGTTTGGCCGCCCGTGATCTCGTCAGTGCCGGGCCGCTGCGGCTCCGCGTCCGGTCCGGGCCCGGACGCCGCCTGCTCGTCGAGTTCGCGCGCGACGCGGGCCCGCTGCGCGAGTTCGGCAGCGAGCTGCCACGCCTGCATCACGTCCCGGTGCCGGGCGGCCGCGTGCAGCCTGCCGGCCGTGTCGGCGTGCACGCTCGCCAGGCCCAGCCAGCGCTGCAGCGGGCCCTGCACCACGCGGACGCTCTGGATCCGGGCGTACGGCACGATCACCAGTTCGCGGGTGAGCAGCCCGTCCCAGGTCGCGAACACCGCATCGGTCAGGCCGGCCCGCAGCACCGGTTGGCGCAGCGGGGCGAGCCAGCGGGCCCGCGCGGGCGGCGGCGTGGCCGGCAGCGCGGCCAGATCCACCCCCGGCAGCACCTCCCCGATCAGGTAGCGGGCGGTGCCGAACGTGCCCACCGGCAGCAGCCGACCGCCGCGCACACCCCCGGCCCGTTCCGCGCCGCCGTAGCCGGCCACGTCGATGCGACACCGCAGCCAGCGCTTCGGTCGCCACAGCAGCGGCCACGTGACGCCGACCGCCTGCACCCGCCGCGGTGGCACGGTCTGCGTGCGGGTCTCCACCAGACCGCCGCGCAGCCGCAGACCGGCCGGGCCGATCGCCACGCGGAAGTCCCAGTCCTCCAGCACCCGACGCACCGGCTGCTGCAGCACCCCGACCGCCGCGGTGACCAGGCTGGCGAGCCCGATGAACGTCCACCGCGGATCGTAGGCGAACTGGCTCAGCACCCCGAGCACCCCGAACGGCACGAACCAGACCTGCGGCGTGAGCAGCTGACCGACGAGCACGTCGGAGTTGTTCACCTCGTGCAGGTGCCGCTCCTGCCCGGCAGCCGGAGGGCCGGCCGCGGTGGGCGCTGCGACTGCCGCGGATGGCGTAGCCGCCTCGGCGGGTGCCGCCGCCTCGGCCGGTTGCCCGCCGGTCCGGGTGCCGGCGGCCAGGCGGAGCAGCCGGTCGCGCAGCGCGACCGCCTCGGGCACCGGCAGGTACGCCAGCGGCGCCTCGGCCTTCTGCGCCCCGACCACCTCCAGGCGCAACTCGGCGAGCCCGGTGAGCCGGGCGAGCAGCGGGCGGACCACGTCGACCGCCTGCAGCCGTTCCAGCGGGATCGCCCGGGTGCGCCGCGACAGCAGCCCTTCGTAGATGCGCAGCTCGCGGCCGACGACGTGGTATCCGGTCACCCACCAGCTCACCACGGACATCGCGATCGTGCCGACCAGCCCGACCACGATGACGCCGAAGAACCGCAGCAGCCCCAACTGCTCCAGCCCTTGCCAGCTGATGGCGACGATCAGCAGGCCGACGTACTTGGCGCTCTTGAGCAGCGGGCTGAGCGGGTGCAGCCGGCGGCGGGGCTCCACCACCGGCGAGGCGTGCGCGCTCACAGACCCTCCGCCCGGTCCTCCCCGAGCGCGGCCAGCCGGTCGCGCAACCGCGACGCCTCCGGCGGCTCCAAGCCGGGGATCCTGGCGTCGGTGGCGGCCGCGGCGGTGTGCAGTTGGACCGTGGCGAGGTTCAACGCCCGCTCCAGCGGACCGGCGGTGACGTCGACGAACTGCATGCGGGCGTACGGCACGATGGACAGCCGCCGGACCAGCCGCCCATGACGTACCAGCAGGTCGCGTTCGCGCTCGGCGTAGCCCCAGGAGCGCACGATCCGGGGGATGAGCACGGCGCGTACCGCGGCGATGAGCGCGACGACGGCCGCGGCCAACGGCGCGAGCGTCGTGTCGAGGACGAGCCACGCGACCAGGCAGCCGACGAGGAGGGGTGCGGTGCCGGCGAGCAGGTGCAGCTGCTCGACCCAGACCAGGCGGGGCGAGACGGGACGCCAGTCGACCGTCTCCGGCCAAGGCTCCAGCGGGCTCAGGGTCTGCGGCGCGCTCACGTCCCCAGCCTAGGCTGATCCACCCGCGGCGTCCCACCCACGCGGCCTGCCGACCCGGGCCGCTGTCGGCTTTCGCCGGCGCTACGCCCTACTGGCGGCCCGAGTCGTCGCCCGCCGGCGTCACCTCACGCAGGAATCCACGCGCCTCGAGAAAGACCGTGAGCGTCGGGCGGTGCTCGTCGCAGGCGAGCCAGGTCTTGCGCCGGGCCGGGTCGTGCAGGCGGGGATTGTTCCAGCGCAGCGCCCACCGCGCGCCCGCGCGGCAACCCTTCGCGGAGCAGACGAGCGCACCGCCGGTCGGGTTGGTGAGGGTCTCTTCGGCCACCGCACGAGTGTCGCACCCGTTGCCCCGCGGCGCCGAGCCCGGACACGCGGCCGAGGAGATACACAGCCGGGGAGACACAGGCGGCGAAGGAGAGGCACGCTGCCGAGGAGATGGAGCGCCGGGCGGCCACGGGGGAAGCCGCCCGGCGACGGGTGCATCGTACCCACCACCGGTCCACCGCTGTCTACCCCTGTCTACCCCGCCGACGTGGCCATTCGGCCGACCCGGGTGCCCCGATCGCCTGTCGAAACGGGAGCAGCGCGCCCGACCGCCGGCCAAACGTGCGAGGCTTGGGAACGTCGTACCCGACCGTTCGTGGAGGACCGGTGGCCCAGCCGCACCAGCCCGCATCCGCGTCCGCCCCCGCCGACGCGTCCGCCGCGCCACAGACCCCGACGACGGCCGCCGCCCCGGCCGCCGCAGCGAGCAGCCCGGCGCAGGACGCCAGCCAGCTCGAGCGCGCGTTGTTCGAGGTCAAGCGGGTGATCGTCGGACAGGACCGGCTCGTCGAGCGGATGTTCGTGGCCCTGCTGGCCCGGGGGCACTGCCTGCTGGAGGGCGTGCCCGGCGTGGCGAAGACCCTCGCGGTGGAGACACTCGCGACGGTCGTCGGCGGTACGTTCGCGCGGATTCAGTTCACCCCGGACCTGGTGCCGGCCGACCTCGTCGGCACCCGGATTTACCGCCAGTCGAGCGAGAAGTTCGACGTGGAGCTCGGCCCGGTGTTCGTGAACTTCCTGCTCGCCGACGAGGTCAACCGCGCACCCGCGAAGGTGCAGTCGGCGCTGCTGGAGGTCATGGCCGAGCAGCAGGTGTCGATCGGTGGGGAGACGTACCGGGTGCCCGACCCGTTCCTCGTGATGGCCACCCAGAACCCGATCGAGCAGGAGGGGGTCTACCCGCTGCCGGAGGCGCAGCGCGACCGGTTCCTGATGAAGATCATCGTGGGTTACCCGACCGACGTCGAGGAGCGGGAGATCGTCTACCGGATGGGGGTGGCGCCGCCCCGACCGGCTGCGGTGTTCACCCCCGCCGACCTGGTCGCCCTGCAGGCGAAGGCGGACAACGTATTCGTCCACAACGCACTCGTCGACTACGCGGTGCGGCTGGTGGTCGCCACCCGCAGCCCGCGCGAGCACGGCCTGGCGGACATCGCCCCGTTGATCCAGTACGGCGCGAGCCCTCGGGCGTCGCTCGGGCTCGTCCGCGCCACCAGGGCGCTGGCGCTGCTGCGCGGGCGCGACTACGCCCTGCCCCAGGACGTGCAGGACGTGGCGCCCGACATCCTGCGGCACCGGCTCGTGCTCTCCTACGACGCGCTGGCCGACGACATCCCGGCCGACCACATCGTGGCCCGTGTGCTGGCCACCGTGCCGTTGCCGACCGTCGCGCCCCGGCAGAGCGCGGTCGGCCCGCCCGTCCCCAGTGGATCGCCGGTCGCGCCGCATTCGCCGGCGCGACCGCCGGCCGGCTGGCCCGGTTTCGGAGGGCAACCCTCGTGATCCGCGCCGCCGCGACGGGGACCGGCGCGGGCCGCGGCGGGGCGAGCCTGGCCGGGGTGAGCCTGGCCGGGGACGCCACCCACGCGGAGCCGGTGTTGAGCAAGCTGCAGTTGCTGATCAGCCGCAAGCTCGACGGCCTGCTGCAGGGCGACTACATCGGGTTGCTGCCCGGGCCGGGCACCGAGGCCGGGGAGTCCCGCGAGTACCGGCCGGGCGACGACGTGCGGTGGATGGACTGGCCGGTGACCGCGCGCACCACCGTGCCGCACGTACGCCGTACGGTCGCCGACCGAGAGCTGGAGACCTGGCTGGCGGTGGATCTGTCGGCGAGCCTGGAGTTCGGCACCGCCCGCTGCCTCAAGCGTGACCTGGTCATCGCAGCCGCCGCCGCGCTGGCGCACCTGACTGTACGCGGCGGCAACCGGATCGGCGCGGTGGTGGGCACCGGCGGCGACCACACGGTCCGGCTGCCCGCCCGACCGGGGCGCAAGGAGGCCCAGGGCCTGCTCCGGTCGATCGCCACCACCCCGGTACGGCCCGGCCGCGCCGACCTCGGTGCGCTCGTCGACCGGCTGAACCGCCCGCCCCGACGCCGGGGCCTGGCCGTGGTGATCTCGGATTTCCTCGCCCCGCCCGCAAGCTGGGCACGCCCGATGCGCAAGCTCGCCGTGCGCCACGACGTCCTCGCGGTCGAGGTCGTCGACCCGCGCGAGCTGGACCTGCCCGATGTCGGCGTGCTCACCCTCGCTGATCCGGAGACGGGCGAGATACACGAGGTGCAGACGGCCGACCCCCGGCTGCGCGCCCGGTACGCCGCCGCGGCGGCCGAGCAGCGGGGCGCGATCGCGGCCGCGCTGCGTGCGGCCGGGGCCGGTCATCTGCGCCTGCGCACCGACTCGGACTGGCTGCTCGACATCGTGCGCTTCGTCGCTGGGCAGCGGCACGCGAGGACCCGGGGAACGACTCGATGATCCGATTTCTGGAACCGTGGTGGCTGCTCGCGCTCCTGCCGGTGCTGGCCGTGGCCGGCTGGTACGTCTGGCGGCAGCGGCGGCGCGCCATGCACGCGATGCGCTTCACCAACCTCGCCCTGCTGCGCGCGCTGGCGCCAAAGGGCCTCGGCTGGCGGCGACACGTCTCGGCGGTGGCCCTGCTGCTGTCCATGCTCGCGCTCGCCACCGCGATGGCCCGCCCGTCGATCGACACGAAGGTGCCGCTCGAGCGCGCCACCATCATCCTCGCCATCGACGTGTCGCTGTCCATGCAGGCCACCGACGTGCCACCCAACCGGCTGGCCGCGGCCCAGGACGCGGCCACCCGCTTCGCCGAGCAGCTGCCCGAGTCGTACAACCTGGGGCTGGTCTCGTTCGCCAAGTCGGCCAACGTCCTGGTGTCGCCGACCAAGGACCGCGCCGCGGTCACCCAGGCCATCGCCGGGCTGCAACTCGCCGAGGCCACGGCTACCGGCGAGGCCGTCTTCACCGCGCTGGAGGCGATCCGCGCCGTGCCCGCCGACGGGGCGCAGGGACCCCCGCCGGCGCGCATCCTGCTGCTCTCCGACGGCTACCGGACCTACGGCCGGTCGGTGGAGGACGCCGCCTCCGCGGCCGCGGAGGCCAACGTCCCGGTGTTCACGATCGCGTTCGGCACCGACCAGGGCGTGGTCGACATCGCCGGGCAGATGCAGCGGGTCCCGGTGGACCGGCTCTCGCTGGCCAGCCTGGCCGAGTCCACCAACGGCTTCTTCTACGAAGCGGCGACCGCCGACGAGCTGCGCCAGGTCTACGAGGACATCGGCAGCTCGATCGGCCACCGCACGGCGCCGCGTGACATCAGCCAGTGGTACACGGCGGCGGCGCTGCTGTTCGCGCTGGCCGCGGCGGGTGCGAGTCTGTTGTGGACCTCCCGGATGCCGTGACCCGGGTCACCGGGCCCCGGCGCTGACGAGCACGAAGACCACGAGCACCCAGACGGCGGCGAGGGTGAAGCCCAGCGGGGCGAGGTAGCGGTTCATCGGCGAGGCTCCCTGGTGGCGGCTGGCGTCGGGCACACGAAGCGGCGCCACGGCGTGCGGCCGTGGCGGGGGAGCGTGGCGGGCGGCGAAATCAGACGGCCGGGCCACGACTGGGAGGATCGCTATCTCGCACGAGCGATCACCTCCTACGGTCGTGGGCGGGCGGTCACACGAGGTCGCCGGGCGCGAACGCGCCGAGCGGCGGAAGACCGCGCAAAGCGTACCCCCCGTGTCAAGAGGCGGGGACGTGTCAAGAGGCGGGGATCGGCGCGGGGTGGCGGGTGGTTGGCGGCGTTCGCGGCGCGGGCGACGCCCGGTTTCGCTGTACCCGGCAGTAGCGCCTAGTCTCATCGCGCACCTGTCGACCGGGCGGTGGTGCCCGGATGAGCTGGAGGGGGAGCATGGCCCGCACCGTGCTGGTGACCGGAGGCAGCCGGGGGATCGGCCTGGCGATCGCGCAGGCCTTCGCCGCGCAGGGTGACCGGGTGGCGGTCACCCACCGCAGCAGCGCTCCGCCGCCGGAGCTGTTCGCGGTGCCGTGCGACGTCACCGACCCGGCGTCGGTGGACGAGGCATTCACCCGGGTCGAGGCCGAGCTGGGGCCGGTGGAGGTGCTGGTCGCCAACGCGGGCGTCAACGACGACACCCTGCTGCTGCGCATGTCCGAGGAGCAGTTCGGCCGGGTCCTCGACACGAACCTGACCGGCGCGTGGCGGTGCGCCAAGCGCGCGGCGACGAAGATGCTGCGGGCCCGGTGGGGGCGGATGATCTTCATTTCGTCGGTGGTCGGGCTCTACGGCTCACCGGGCCAGTCGAACTACGCGGCCAGCAAGGCCGGCCTGGTGGGATTGGCCCGCTCGATCACCCGGGAGCTCGGCTCCCGCGGCATCACCGCGAACGTCGTCGCCCCCGGCTTCATCGAGACCGACATGACCGACGCGCTGCCCGCCGAACGCCGCGCCGAGTACCTCAAGGCGATCCCGGCCGGGCGGTTCGCGCAACCGGCCGAGGTGGCCGGCGCGGTGACCTGGCTGGCCGGCGACGCCGCCGGGTACGTGTCGGGCGCGGTGATCCCGGTCGACGGCGGGCTCGGTATGGGCCACTGACAGGCACGTCGGCGCGGTGCGGCGCCACGGACATTCGGCGCGGCGCGTCCGGACGCTGCGCCACGTTGAGGAGGCAACGAGATGGCAGGACTGCTCGCCGGCAAACGGCTGCTGGTCACCGGGGTGATCACCGACCAGTCGATCGCGTTCTCCGTCGCGCGGATCGCGCAGGAGCAGGGCGCGACGGTGGTGCTGACCGGGTACGGCCGGCTCTCGCTGGTGGAGCGCATCGCCAAGCGGCTGCCGGCCGCGGCGCCCGTGCTGGAGGTCGACGTCACCAACCCCGAGCATCTGGCGTCACTGGCCGACCGCGTGCGCGACCACGTCGACGGGCTCGACGGGGTGCTGCACTCCATCGGCTTCGCCCCGCCGAGCTGCCTCGGCGGCGGTTTCCTGACCGCCCCGTGGGAGGACGTGTCCACGGCGGTGCACGTCTCGACATACTCCTACCAGTCGCTGATCATGGCGTGCCTGCCGCTCATGGGATCCGGCGGCGCCTACGTGGGGCTCACCTTCGACGCGTCCAAGGCCTGGCCGGTCTACGACTGGATGGGTGTGGCGAAGGCCGGGCTGGAGGCGGCGAACCGGTACCTGGCGATGCATCTGGGCCCGAAGGGCATCCGGGTCAATCTGGTCTCCGCCGGTCCGCTGCGCACCATGGCGGCGAAGTCGATCCCCGGCTTCGACCAGTTCGAGGACGCGTGGACGCGGCGGGCGCCGCTGGGCTGGAGCCTGACCGACCAGGAGCCGGCGGCGCGCGCCTGCGTGGCGCTGCTGTCGGACTGGTTCCCTGCGACCACCGGCGAGATCGTGCACGTCGACGGCGGTTACCACGCGGTGGGCGCCTGAATCCGTCGGCCCGTGGCGCGGGTCACGGGGCCGGCGGCGCGGGTCACAGGGCCGGCGGCGCAGCCGACGGGCCGGTCCGGGGCCACCGGCCGAGGGCGACCGGGGCCACGCTGGCGGGACCTGTCCGCCCGGGCGGCGCGGGCGAGGCTACCCTCGACGGCGTGCGGTACGACGCGTTTCTCCTGGTTTCGTTCGGCGGCCCGGAGCGGCCCGAGGACGTGGCGCCGTTCCTGGCTAACGTCACCCGTGGTCGGGGTGTGCCACCGGAACGGCTGGCCGAGGTCACCGAGCACTACCTGAGCTTCGGCGGGGTGTCGCCGATCAACGCCCAGTGCCGAGAGCTGCTCGCCGCGTTGCGTACCGAGTTCGCCTCGGCCGGCATCGACCTGCCGCTGTACTGGGGTAACCGCAACTGGCACCCGCTGCTGCACGACACGCTGCTGCGCATGCACGGCGACGGGGTGCGCCGCGCGATCGCGTTCGTGACCAGCCCGTACAGCTCGTACTCCTCGTGCCGGCAGTACCTGGACGACATCGCCACCGCGCGGGCGGCGCTCGGCGACGCGGCCCCTGTGATCGACAAGATTCGTCATTACCACGACGCGCCGGGGTTCATCGAGCCGCAGGTCGACGCGGTGCGCGCCGCACTCGCCACCCTGGACCCGACGCGGCGGTCCACGACCCGTCTGGTCTTCACCGCCCACTCGGTGCCGATCTGGATGGCCGAGCGGTCCGGCCCCGACGGCGGCCGGTACGAGGCCCAGTTGCAGGAGACCGCGGCGCTGATCGCCGCGGCGGCCGCGCCCGACCTGCCCTACGACCTGGTCTGGCAGAGCCGGTCCGGACCGCCCGAGGTGCCGTGGCTGGAGCCGGACATCAACGACCACCTCGCCGCGCTGGCCGCCGCCGGCACCACGTCCGTGGTGGTCAGCCCGATCGGGTTCATCTCCGACCACCTCGAGGTGGTGTGGGACCTGGACACCGAGGCCGCGGGGACCGCCAAGTCCCTCGGCCTGGAGTTCGCGCGGGCGGCCACCCCGGGTACCGACCCACGGTTCGTGCGGATGGTGCGGGAGCTGGTGGAGGAGCGGCTGCACGACACCGGCCCGCGGGGGCAGCTCGGCAAGCTGGAGATGTGGGACACCTGTCCCGGGCACTGCTGCCCCAGGCCGCCGGTCCGGGGCCGGCCACGATGAGGCGCAAGCCCATCGAGGCCTGGCTCACCGACATGGACGGCGTGCTCGTGCACGAGGGCCAGCCGATCCCTGGCGGCCCTGAGTTCGTCGCCCGGCTGCGCGAGCGGGACCGCCCGTTCCTCGTGCTCACCAACAACTCGATCTACACGCCGCGCGATCTGCACGCCCGGTTGGTCCGCATGGGCATCGACGTGCCCGAGGAACGGATCTGGACCTCAGCGCTGGCCACCGCGCAGTTCCTCGCCGACCAGCGGCCGGGCGGCACCGCGTACGTGCTGGGCGAGGCCGGGTTGACGACGGCGCTGCACGAGGCGGGCTACATCCTCACCGACCACGAGCCGGACTACGTGGTGCTCGGCGAGACCCGCACCTACAGCTTCGAGGCGATCACCAAGGCTATCCGGCTGATCGACGGGGGCGCCCGGTTCATCTGCACCAACCCCGACCCGACCGGCCCGTCCGGCGAGGGGGCGCTGCCGGCCGCCGGGTCGGTGGCCGCGCTGATCTCCAAGGCCACCGGCGTCGAGCCGTACTTCATCGGCAAGCCGAACCCGATGATGATGCGCTCGGCGCTGAACACCATCGACGCCCACTCGGAGAGCACCGCGATGATCGGGGACCGGATGGACACCGACGTCCTGTGCGGACTGGAGGCCGGGCTGCACACGATCCTCGTGCTGACCGGCATCAGCACCCCGGCCGACGTCGAGCGCTACCCGTACCGGCCGTCCCGGGTGGTCTCCTCCATCGCCGAGCTGGTCGACGAGGTCTGAGTCCGCCTGGTGCGCTGAGTCCGCC
>VSCG01000061.1:0-17527 GCA_047459115.1 Micromonosporaceae bacterium | reverse complement strand
GCCCGGCCGACCGATCTGGACCCTGCGCACACGGTATAGCGTGCCGCGACCCGGCGTGACCACTCCTACGGTAGCCGTGGCCCGAACGGGGGACGGGACGAAGCGACAATCCCCTTCTACAGCCGCGAGCGCAGCTCCCACAGTTCCGGGTAGAAGCGCAGGTCGACGCGGGAGCGCAGGTAGGCCCCGCCAGCACTGCCCCCTGTGCCCGGTTTCGTCCCAATCTGTCGCTCGGCCATCAGGACGTGACGGGCCCGCCACAGCGACCACGCCTGGTCGTGCCCGATCAGCGCCTCGGCGAGGTCCCACCACGCGCCGTAGCGCTCCCGGTCATGGGCGATGCGCTGGTACGCCGCGAAACGCCCGTCCGCTGTAGACACGTCGAAGCCCGCCTTGGCGAGCGTGGTGAGGAACCCGTCCCACAGGCTCGGCTCCTCCAGCCGCCGCCTCAGCCGCGCGCGCTCCTCCTCGGACAGGCCCCGGAACCGGTCGACGTAGCCCGGATCCTTCAAGCCGGACAGGAACTCGATCTCCCGGAACTGCACCGACTGGAAACCCGACGCGGGGGCCAGCTTGTCGCGGAACGCCAGGAAGTCCTGCGGTGTCATCGTGTCGATGACGTCGACCTGGTGGACGAGGACCTGTTCTATCGCCCGGCAGCGCTCGAGGCGCACCCGCGGCAGGTACGTCTCACCGGCCAGCATCCGGTCCCGGGCGTCGGTCAACTCGAACAGCAGCAGCTTGAACCACAGCTCGTACGCCTGGTGGATGGTGATGAACAGCAGTTCGTCGTGCGCCGGGGGATCCGACTCGGGCACCTGCTGGTCGAGCAGGTCCGCGAGGCGCAGGTAGCTGCCGTAGGTGAGCAGCCCCCCTTGCTCCCCGAACCGAGGATCGCGGGTGCGGGGTACGTGATACGTCATGACGCCAGGCTAGTCGCAATGCACCCTCGAGCCGGCCGGCGCCTGCCCGGCGCGGGCCGCCGACGTGACCCGCCGCCCACAGCGGCGCACCCACAACCGGACACCCGGTGAACGTTCGTGGAAGCCGCACTAGATTACGGCTTCGTGGCGTCCCACCTCGCCGAATGGCTGGCCAGCCTGCCCGCGGACGAACTCGGCCAGATCCTCGCCCGACGCCCGGACGCGCTCGCCCTGCCCGTCCCACGTACGCTCGCCGAACTCGCCGACCGGCTGCAGTCCGCACCGTCGGTGTGGGCCGCCGTGCAGCGCCTGCCGCTGCCGGCGGTGCAGCTCATCGAGGCCATCCTCGAGGCTGGCGGCGGTGAGCCGGTCGCCCGCGAACGGCTCGCGGCCCAGGTCGGCCGGCGGGCCGACGACCCCGACCTCGACGCCACGCTGCGCGTGCTGGCCATGCGCGGTCTGGTCTGGCCCGACGGCGACGACCTGCGCGTGACCGAGCGTGTGCGGCACGTCGTCCCCGAGCCGTCGCCCGGCTCGGGATCGCGTGCCGGCCGCGTCTGGCTGCGCGAGAGCGAACACACCCCGTTCGCCCCGCGGCCACCCGTACCGCCGCTGGCAGCCACGGGCCCGGAGGCCGTGGCCCGGGAGGCGGCCGCCGCAGCCAACGCGGCGGTGGCCACGGTGACCGCGCTGCTGGAGACGTGCGCGGCTGCCCCGCCCGCGCTGCGCAAGGCCGGCGGGGTGGGCACCCGCGAACTGCGCCGGCTCGGCAAAGCCCTGGGCGTGCCGGAGGCGCAGGTGCGGCTCGGCCTGGAACTCGCCTACACCGCGGGCCTGCTCGGGATGACCGGCCCCGACTGGACACCCACCGAGGTGCTGCCCACGGAAGGGTACGACGCGTGGCGCGAGGGCGAGCCGGCGCAGCGCCTCGTGCCGCTGCTGGAGGCCTGGGTACGACTGCCCACCGCACCGCTCGCCGACCGGTCACCGACCGGGGAGCCACCACCCGCCGCGTTGTCCCAGGCGCCGTTCGGGGACCTGATCTGCGAGGTACGCCGCGAGATGCTGCACGCGGCGGCCGACCTGCCCGCGGACCGCGGCGTGGTCGACGAAAGGGACCTGTTCGAGGTGTTGGTCTGGCGGGCTCCGCTCCTGGTCGGGGCGTTCGCCGACCCCGACGACCTCGTCCACGCGCTCTGGCGGGAGGCCAGGTGGCTCGGCGTGGTGGCCCACGGGACGCTGACCCCGCTCGGCCGGGCGCTGCCTGCGGCGATCGACTCGCCGCCCGACCGGCCGGACGCCGCCCGGGACGGGGCGCTGGCCGAGGCGGCGCGCGAGTTGCTGCCCGACGCCGTGCCGACCGCGCTGCTCGGCGCGGACCTGACCGCGGTCGTGCCCGGCACTCCCACCGCGACGCTGGCGGCCCTGCTCGACTCGGCGGCCGACCGCGAATCCGCGGGCGGGGCAACGACGTGGCGCTTCTCGCCTTCCTCGGTGCGCCGGGCGCTCGACGCGGGCGAGACCGGCGCCGGGCTGCTCGCCGCGCTCGCCGAGGTCGCGGCCGGTGGGGTGGTGCCGCAGCCGCTGGAGTACCTGATCAGCGACGTGGCCCGCCGGCACGGGCAGGTCCGGGTACGGACGGTGGGGTGCGTGATCCGCGGGGAGGATCCGGCCCTGCTCGCCGAGATCGCCGCGGCCCGCAGGCTCGCCCCGCTCGGCCTCACGGTGCTCGCGCCCACGGTGCTCGCCAGCCGCAGGTCAACCGAGGAGACGCTCGCCGCGCTGCGGGCGGCCGGGTACGCACCGGTCGGCGAGTCCTCGGACGGCGCCCCGGTGATCGAGCGCGTCGACCGGCGCCGCGCGGTCGCGCGGCGCCGCTGGTCTCCCGTACCGTCGGCGAGGCGGCCGGCCGCGACCCAGCCGCAGCCCGCCGACCCGGCCGAGCTGGCGGCGGCGCTGCTGGCCGGGCCGCGACCCACACCCAAGGCGCATGCGCGGGCCGGTGCGGCCACGGCCGGCGGCGTGACTCGGACGGCCGGCGCACTGAGCGTCACGGCGCCCGACCCCGACGACACCGAGTCCCTCGTCGCTGCCCTCACGCCGCGGTTGTCCGCCGGGGAGCAGCGGCTGCTCAGCCACGCCATCGACCACGGCACCCCGGTGCTCATCTCCTACACCAACGCGCAGGGCAACCGGTCTGAGCGGGTGATCGAACCGATCGAACTCTACGGCCGGGTCGTCGAGGCGTGGTGCCGGCTGCGCGAGGAGGAGCGCGTCTTCGCCCTCGACCGCATCGAGTCGGTCGCCCCCGCCTGAGAGCCGGTCACCCCGCCCCTGACCGGGCCTCCGGCGGGCATGGCCGGACTCGGGTCAGCCCATGTGCGGGTACCGGTAGTCGGTCGGCGGGACGAACGTCTCCTTGATGGTGCGCGGGGACACCCACCGGATGAGGTTGTGCCAGGAGCCGGCCTTGTCGTTGGTGCCCGACGCCCGGGCCCCGCCGAACGGCTGCTGCCCGACGACCGCGCCGGTCGGCTTGTCGTTGATGTAGAAGTTGCCGGCGGCGAACCGCAGCGCCTCGCTCGCCCACTCCACGACCCGCCGGTCGTTGGCGAACAGCGATCCGGTCAGCGCGTACGGCGCGACCGACTCCGCCTGGCGCACGACGTCCTCGAAGTGCCGGTCCTCGAACACGTGCACGGCCAGGATCGGTCCGAAGTACTCGGTGGTGAACACCTCGTGGGTGGGGTCGGTGCACTCCAGCAGCGTCGGCCGCACGAACCATCCCTCGGATCCGTCCACCGTCCCGCCCGCGAGGATCGTGCACACGTCCGAATTCTTGATCATTTCGAGCACGGCGGTGTGCCGGGCGAAGGCCCGCCCGTCGATGACCGCGCCGCCGAAGTTGGCGAAGTCGGTCACGTCGCCGTACGTCAGCGATTCCGTCGTGGCGGCCAACCGGTCCCGCAGGCCGCCGTCCTCCCACAGCGAGCGCGGGATGTACGCCCGGGAGGCGGCCGAGCACTTCTGCCCCTGGTACTCGTACGCCCCGCGGATCAGCGCGGTGTGCAGCGCGTCGAGGTCGGCGCTGGCGTGGGCGATCACGAAGTCCTTGCCGCCGGTCTCGCCGACCAGGCGCGGGTAGCTGCGGTAGCGGTCGATGTTCTCGCCGACCGTGCGCCACAGGAGTTGGAACGTCCTGGTCGAGCCGGTGAAGTGGATCCCGGCGAGGTCCGGGTCGGTCAACGCCACCTCGGAGACGGCGATCCCGTCACCGGTGACCATGTTGATCACCCCCGGCGGCAGCCCGGCCGCCTCCAGCAGCCGCATCGTGAAGTGCGCCGCGAACTGCTGCGTCGGCGCGGGCTTCCACACCACGGTGTTGCCCATCAGGGCCGCGGAGGTGGGCAGGTTGCCTGCGATGGCGGTGAAGTTGAACGGCGTGATCGCGTACACGAAGCCCTCGAGCGGGCGGTGGTCGAACCGGTTCCACACGCCGGGCGAGGAGATCGGCTGCTCGGCGAGCAGATTGTGGCCGTAGTAGACGTTGAAGCGAAGGAAATCGATCAACTCGCAGGCCGAGTCGATCTCCGCCTGGACGACGGTCTTGGACTGTCCGAGCATGGTCGCCGCGTTGAGCGTGTCCCGCCACGGGCCGCTGAGCAGGTCGGCGGCGCGCAGGAAGATCGCGGCCCGCTCCTCGTACGGCAGCGCCCGCCACATCGGCGCAGCCTTCTTCGCAGCCGCCACCGCGGCCGCCGCATCCTCGTTGGTTGCGTTGTGGGTGGTCCCCAGCACATGCCGGTGCTTGTGCGGCTGGACGACATCGATCGCCTCGCCGCCGCCCATGCGCTGCTGACCACCGATCGTCATCGGCAGGTCGATGCGCTCGGCGGTCAACTCGGCGAGCCGGCGCTGCAGGCTGACGCGCTCGGGGCTGTCCAGGGCGTAGCCGCGCTGCGGTTCGTTGCGTGGTTCGGGGACGGTGGCTACCGCGTCCATCGTGGGCTCCTTCGTGATCACGACAACGTTGGCGCGTCCACCTCACATCCTCTCACCTCGGTCCACCCGGGCCCTTTGCGTACGCTGGGTCCCGGTGCGCGGCGCGCATCGGGACCGGCGCCGCAGCGAGGAGACGCGACATGACCGAGACCTCCCCGGCCGCCCAGGCCGAGGAACCCGTGCAGGCACCGCGCGAGCCGCGGACCGGGCTGCTCGTCACGCTGGTGCTGGCCTGGCTCGCGGTGATCCTGTGGTCGATCGCGGCCAACGGACCGGCCGTGACCAGCGTCGCGATCGCGCTGCCCACGGGGATGGCGGCGAGCCTGCTCGCCGGTGGCGCGGCCGGCCTGGGCGCGGTCACGACGCTCGCCCGGCGCCAGCCGGTGACCGCCGCCCGCGCCCTGCCCCGGCTGGTCGGCGCCGTGCCGGCGGGCCTGGTCGTCGGTGCCCTGGCCGGTGCCTCGGTGCTGCTCACCTGGCGGGTGCAGGAGTCGTTGACCGGGCTCGCGGTCGCCATCGGGCTCGCCGCGGTGCTCGGCGCGGTGCTGGCCGTGCTGGTGCCACACGCGGTCGCCGCGGCCGGTCTCGCCGCCACCCTCGGCGTCTTTCTCACCGGTTTCTTGATCAACTTGGTGTTCCGCGAGCGGCTCATGAGCCTGTTCGGCGCGGACGGTACGGCGGCGGCACGGGTCGACGCGTTCCGCTGGTTCGCCCCGACGGCCGCGGCGCTGAGCGCGATCGTGGGCGGGCTGCTCGCGTACCGTCGGCTGCGCGGCCGTGCCCCCGATGCCCGCTGGCCGGCGTACCTGGCCGCGGGCGTCACCCCGGGCGTCATGCTGCTGCTGGCCGAGGTCTTCACCCGGGTCGGCGGAGCCCGGCTGCTGGCCGTGGCCGCGTCCAGCGAGGCCGACAGCATCGCCTTCGCCTGGGCCGCGGACTCGCGGATCAACCACGGACTGGTGGTGCTGTTCCTCTGCCCGATCGTCGCGATGATCGCGTTCGGGCGCACCCTGCCGTCACGCGCCGACGACGACCTGCTCGAAGGCGACGCGACGGCCGAGGGTGAACCGCTCGAGGGCGACGCAACGGTTGAGGGTGACCCGCGTGAGGGTGACCCGCGCGAGGAGGTCCGGGCCGCCGAGGCAGCATCACCGGCGGGCCGGCCCGATCCGTCCGTGCCGAAGCCAGCCGCACCCGGGCCGGAGGTGGCGAAGCCGACCGAGCCACAGCGGGCCGCGCCCGGTTCGGCTCAGCCCAGCTGATCGAGCTCGGACACGTCGTACCACTCCAGCGCGTGGTCCTCCACACCGTCCACAGTGAACCGTGCGTCCGCATCGCCGGCCGCGGCCGCCTCGACGACCTCGACCGCGGCGGCGACGTCCGGCTCGGCGGCGGCGCTGTCCACGTGGATGGCGGCCACCGCGGAACGCGGCACCGGGGAGCCGAGCCATACCGCGCTGGAGCCGAGATCCGGATCCGTGCGCACGATCACCGAGGTCGGCACGTCGGCGGAGACCACGACCCGCCGCCGCGGGGCGGCCGGGTCGGCGCGCAGCAGCCGCAGCGCGGCCTGCGCGGCGTGGGTGAAGGCAACGTACTCGAGTTCCTCCTCGTCGCCCTCGGCGTACCACTCCCGCAGCGACGGCGTCACCGCCTGCGCGGCGACGGGTGGGGTGCCCAGTTCGCCCTGCCGACGCAAGTCGGCGAGCGCGGGAAGGGTCGCGGGCAGGTA
The DNA here is from genome assembly GCA_047459115.1 of Micromonosporaceae bacterium. Lineage (GTDB taxonomy): Bacteria > Actinomycetota > Actinomycetes > Mycobacteriales > Micromonosporaceae > VSCG01. The sequence goes on along the minus strand of VSCG01000061.1, from coordinate 10,870 downwards.
GACCCGGACAAGCTCGGTCACGGTGTCGTTTCTACACCCCGCCGGCGCCCGTGCCGTGGATCCTCGGCAACTGGTGACGCATCGCCTGCGGACAAGGGCAGGCAACCGGTGGCAAACTGAAGCACATGAACCAGCCACGGTTCCTGCAACTGCCCGACGTCGCAGCCGAGCTCAACATCACCGAAGCGCAGGCCTACGCCATGGTGCGCAGCGGGGAGCTGCCCGCGATCAGGGTGGGCGGTCGCGGCCAGTGGCGCGTGGAGCGCGTAAAGCTGGAGGAGTACATCCAGCGCAATTACGAGGAGACCGCCGCCTACGTGGCGCAGAACCCGCTGGTGAAGCGCGACCACCCGGACGGCTGATCAGCGTTCGCGACGACTGACGGGCGCACCGGCGATCCGGTTCCTGAAATTCCGGAACGTGCAGTTGATCTGTCACGCCCTGTTGACGGAAGCTATCGAAGGCTATTACAACTAGTCGTAGGCAAACGAAAGCAAACACAGGGTCAACTTCCCGGGAGCCTGGGAGGCGTCATGCCCGCTCTGCTCGCCCCGCCGATCCGCGTCCGTCCCGCCCCACCGATCGATCCCCCGTACGACGACGAGTTGGGGCCGGCGGCAGTCGATCCCCTCGCGCTCGCGCAGCCGCCGCTGCCCCTCGACTGGTCGACGGCGCGGCGGGGCGCGGACGTGCCGTGGCTTGGCGCGCCCCGCTTGCGTCCGGATCCGCGCGTCCGGCCCGCGGATCAGCCCGCGCGACCGGATGCCACCCGATCGGGCCAGGGCACGGGCGCCCCGTCGCCGACCGGGTCGAGCGCACCGGGCTCGCCCCACGCATCGGGCTCGCTGCATGCACTGGGCTCGCCCGGCGGTCCCGCACGTCGCCCGTCCCCGGCGCAGGGAGCGACCATGCACTTCCTGTCGCTGTGCCTCGAGGTGCTCAACGGCTACCGCCCAGCCACCCACCTGCGCCCGCTGACGGCACCCACCGAGTTCGCCGGGGTCGCCGAGCAGCTCGTCGTGGCGAGAGCGCGCGCCGTGCCCCCGGTCGGGCCGGCGCTCTCCGGCCGGCCCGCACAGCCGTGGCGGACGGTACGGCCGGTCGCCGCACAGCCAGGGCGGGCCGGCCGGGTGCCCCGGGTTAGGCTGCGCAAGCTGCGTGTCTGCGAACCGCGCCCGGGCGTGGCGGAGGCCGCCGCGGTGCTCGGCATGGACACGCGCGCCTTCGCCCTGGCGCTACGCCTGGAGCGCCGGCCGTCCGGCTGGCTGTGCACCCTGGCCCAGGTGGTCTGAGCGCCAGGTGGTCTGGGCGCACAAGTGACCTGAGCGCCCAGGTGATCTGAGCGCACAGGTGGTCTGAGCCGACGCGCGCGAGACCGCTACCGGAGGTGTCCGGCATATCGCCGCGGCACGGTTCCGTCGAGCCGGCCACCCAGCTGTGACCGCCCCTGTCAGTGATCGTCACGAAGTACGGGAAATCGCGGTGTCCGAGACGAGGACGGGGCCGCGCTTTTCTTGTTGTCGCGGTGTCCGCCGCCTTGATCGACTCCGTTTGCCGGGATCTCGGGGTGTCCGGCGCCGGTTGAGGGCGCGATTTGCAGGATGTCGGGCGCGAATCGGGCCGGGTCACCGCGGTTTCCTGCATGTCGTGCCCTGCCGACACCGCGGTTTGCCGGTATCTGGTGTCGATCAGAGTGTGTGACTGGCCGGTCAGGTCGTGAAACGCCGCGGCCGGCCCGAACACCTCGGGCCGGCCGAGAGCGTTACGCGCAGAACGGCTAGGCCGTGCCGGGGGCCCCGTGGCAGCGCTTGTACTTCTTCCCCGAGCCGCACGGGCACGGGGCGTTACGCGACGGACTGCCGCCGGTCGCCTGGCCCTGGGCGGGCTGCCTGCGCGACGCTGCCGCCGCGCTCGTGGCCGCGCCGAGCCCGAGCGCCGGGGCGGTCTCGTGGACCACCCCGCTGCGGCCGGCCTCGCCGTCGACCACCGGAGCGCTGTACTGCAGCGCGCGCGGCTGCACCCCGCGCGGAGCGAGCCCCTTCGCGCGGACCGCCACGCCCCCACCGTTGCCGGAGGCCGCGCCATCGGGCAGCGGAACCCCGGCCGGCGCCATCGCGGGAGCCGGCGCGGGCGCCTGTTCCACCTGAACCTGCAGGTTGAACAGGTAGCCGACGGTCTCCTCCTTGATGCCGTCCATCATGGTGGTGAACATGGTGTAGCCCTCGCGCTGGTACTCCACCAGTGGGTCGCGCTGCGCGTAGGCCCGCAGCGAGATGCCCTCCTGGAGGTAGTCCATCTCGTAGAGGTGCTCGCGCCACTTGCGGTCGATGACCTGCAGCAGCACCATCCGCTCGAGCTGACGCAGCGCCTCGGGCCCCAGCTCCTCCTCCCGACGGGCGTACGCCTCGTGCGCGTCGGTCTTGAGCCGGTCGAGGAGGAAGTCCGGGTCGAGGGCCTCCCGGCCGCCGGCCTCCTCCTCCAGATCCTCGAGGGTGACCCCCACCGGGTAGAGCTGCTTCAACGCGCTCCACAGCTGGTCGAGATCCCAGTCCTCGGCGTACCCCTCGCTCGTGGCGCCCTGCACGTAGGCGGTGATCACGTCGTCGATCATGTGCCGGATCTGCTCGCTGAGATCCTCGCCGTCGAGCACCCGCTTGCGCTCGGCGTAGATGACCTGGCGCTGCTGGTTGAGCACCTCGTCGTACTTGAGGACGTTCTTGCGGATCTCCGCGTTCTGCGCCTCGATCTGCGCCTGCGCGCTCTTGATCTGGCGGGTGACCATCTTCGACTCGATCGGCACGTCCTCGGGGATGTTGAGCCGGTCCATGACCGCCTCGACCGCCCCGGCGCGCATCCGCCGCATGAGCTCGTCCTGCAGCGACAGGTAGAACCGGGACTCGCCCGGGTCGCCCTGCCGGCCGGAGCGCCCGCGCAGCTGGTTGTCGATGCGCCGCGACTCGTGCCGTTCGGTGCCGAGCACGTACAGCCCGCCGGCCGCGATGACCTCCTCGGCCTCCTCGGCGCAGTGCTGCTTCCACCGGGGCAGGATCTCTTCGAACGCCTTGGCGTACTCCTCGGGTGTCTCGACCGGGTCGAGGCCCTGCTGGCGCAGCTCGGCCGCCGCCAGGTACTCGGGGTTGCCGCCGAGCAGGATGTCGGTGCCGCGGCCGGCCATGTTGGTCGCGACCGTGACCGCGCCCTTGCGCCCCGCCTGGGCGACGATCTCCGCCTCGCGGGCGTGGAACTTCGCGTTCAGGACCTCGTGCTTGATGCCGCGGCGGCGCAGCAGCTGCGAGAGGTACTCGGACTTCTCGACACTGACCGTGCCGACCAGGACCGGCTGGCCCGCCTGGTGGCGCTCGACGATGTCCTCGACGACCGCGTTGAACTTGGCCTGTTCGGTCTTGTAGATGACGTCGGGACGGTCGACGCGGATCATCGGCCGGTGGGTCGGGATCGGCACCACGCCGACCTTGTAGACCTTGTTGAACTCGCCGGCCTCGGTCATCGCCGTACCGGTCATCCCGGCCAGCTTCTCGTACAGCCGGAAGTAGTTCTGCAGGGTGATCGTCGCGAGCGTCTGGTTCTCCTGCTTGATCTCGACGCCCTCTTTGGCCTCGATGGCCTGGTGCATGCCCTCGTTGTAGCGGCGTCCGTGCAGGATGCGGCCGGTGAACTCGTCGACGATGAGCACCTCGCCGTCGGCGACGATGTAGTCGCGGTCCCGCTTGTAGAGCTCCTTGGCCTTGATCGCGTTGTTGAGGAAGCCGACGAGCGGGGTGTTCACCGACTCGTACAGGTTGTCGATGCCGAGCCGGTCCTCGACCTTCGCGACCCCGCGCTCCGTGATCGCGACCGTCCGCTTGGCCTCGTCCACCTCGTAGTCGCCCTCGCCGTCCTTACCCCGCTGCAGACGCTCGGCGATCTTGGCGAACTCGGTGTACCACCGGGCAGACTGCTCGGCCGGGCCGGAGATGATCAGCGGGGTACGCGCCTCGTCGATGAGGATCGAGTCGACCTCGTCCACGATCGCGAAGTAGTGGCCGCGCTGGACCAGGTCGTCCTTCGACCACGCCATGTTGTCGCGCAGGTAGTCGAAGCCGAACTCGTTGTTGGTGCCGTACGTGATGTCGCACTCGTACGCGGCCCGGTGCTCGGCGGCCGGGCGGTTGGGCAGGATCACGCCCACGGTCAGGCCGAGGAACCGGTGCACCCGACCCATCCATTCGGCGTCACGCTGGGCCAGGTAGTCGTTGACCGTGACCACGTGCACACCCTTGCCGGTGAGCGCGTTGAGGTACGCCGGCAGGGTGGAGACCAGGGTCTTGCCCTCACCGGTCTTCATCTCGGCGATGTTGCCGAAGTGCAGCGCAGCGCCGCCCATGATCTGGACGTCGTAGTGGCGTTGCCCGAGCACCCGCCTGGCCGCCTCGCGGACCGTGGCGAACGCCTCGGGCAGCAGGTCGTCGAGCGTCTCCCCGTCGGCCAGGCGCTCTCGGTACTGGTCGGTCAACGCGCGCAGCTCGGCGTCGGTGAGGTCGACGTAGTCGTCCTCGATCGAGTTGACGGCTTTGGCGATCGCCTGCAGGCGCCGCAGCATCCGGCCTTCGCCGGCGCGGAGGATCTTTTCCAGAATCGACACGGGTAGCGCTCCCCTAGACAGTCTGCCGACCCATCGTAGGCCGCCCGGGCCGGTTGCCGTCAGCCGTCACGGATTGAAAAGGCCACACCAGAACAAACCAGACAGAATTCGGTACGGCGGTGGGGCCGGCACCCCGGATCGCGGGACGCCGCGAGACGGGCGGATCCATACGGATCAGGATCCGTGGCGATCATGAGCACAGCCGGATCGAGTCCGAGCGTGACGATCGCCACTCCGGCCGCCGGAGCGGCCGGGCCGGATCAGAACCGCCCCGGCGACGGGTGCGCTCGTCGAGCCCGGGTGCTACTCGACGAGGCTGATCAGACCGTAGTCGTAGCCCTTGCGCCGGTAGACCACGCTCGGCCGGCCCGACTCCTTGTCCAGGAACAGATAGAAGTCGTGCCCGACGAGCTCCATCTCGAAGAGCGCATCATCGACCGACATCGGCTGAGCAAGGTGCTCCTTGCGGCGCACGATCCGCCCCGGCTCGTACGCGGGCTCGTCGCGCTGCGACACGATGGCGCTCTCGGGCACGGTCTGCGCGACGGACCCGGCCCGTTCAGCGCCTTTGGCGGCCGGCATGCCGGGGTCGGGGAGCAGAGCGGCGGTCGCCGCGGCCACGGAGACCGGAGTTTGACGCCCATAGTGGATACGGCGGCGGTCGGCGGCGCGGCGCAGCCGGGTCTCCAGTTTGCCGATCGCGGCGTCCAGCGCGCTGTAGAAGTCCGCCGCGCACGCCTCGGCGCGGATCACCGGACCTTTGGAGTAGCAGGTGATTTCGACGCGCTGGCAGCGGTCCGCCTGCCGCGGGTTGGGCTCGTGGAGCAACTCGACGTCGATCCGGAACAGCTTCTGGTCGTACCGCTCGACTTTGCGCAGCTTCTCCCCGACGTGTACGCGGTAGTGCTCGGGTACCTCGACGTTTCGACCCTTGACGACGATGTCCACGGGTACCTCCTCCATAGACCTGGCGGAGCACCTCTCACGCTAGTCCATGATCGCCAGGCAGGCATCCGCAGCGCCGACACCGGCCGGTGCCTACCTCGTCACAGAAAGCAACTCACCCGCCCTGCCCAGCCGCCAGACGGCGTTGCGTCGCCGCCAGGACGGCGGCGCGGGCGACGGGGACGCCGGCGGCGGCCAGCGCACGGGCGACCGCGGCGAGCGTGGCCCCGGTCGTGACGATGTCGTCGACCACGACGACACGGGCGCCGGCCGCCGCGGCCCGACGCAGGGCGGGGACGGCGCGTGCGCGTACCCGGAAGGCGTCCGCGGCCGCCCGGGCGCGACCGGCGGTATCCAGCGTGGCCGAGTCGGGGCGTGGCAGGGCCCGCAGCGGACGCGACACCACGGCCGACCAGCCTGCGGTGCGCAGCGTCCGCACGGCGTGCCCGGCCAGGCGCGCCATGTGGTCGCCGAACCGCTCGCGGGCAGCGGACGCGGTCGCCGGCACGGGCACCAGCACGAGCGGCGCGGCCCGATCCGATCCGGCCGACACGACCGCCGCGAGCAGCCCGGCGAGCGGGCGGGCCAGGTCGTGGCGGCCGCGCTCCTTGTACGCCAGGATCGCCTCCCGCAGTACCCCGTCGTACGGCGCCAAGGCCGCGCACGGCGGCATACCGGCCGGGACAGGCGACGGGGACACCGGGCCGGGGACAGCGGCCGCCAGCACCCCGGCGCAGGCGGGGCAGAAGCGGGCGGAGGGTGGGGAGACATCGCGGCCGCACCCCGGACAGGTGACCGGCAGCACCAGCGCCGCCAGATCCGAGACGGTCTCGCGCAGCGCCACCCCGGCGGCGCCCAACCACCCGGTCACGTCAGTCGGCGAAGAAGGAGGCGGTCACCGGCTCGGTCGCCGGCTCGCCGCCGGGGGCCGGGGTGCTGCCGGGTGACGGGGTGGTCGGCTGCGCGAGACGCAGGCTGCGGTACGACGTGACGTAGACGACCCACGCGGTGCCGTTCGCCTGGATCATCACCTGGCCGGGAGCCGAGACGGCCGGGCTGTTCGGGAAGGCCACCAGGCCGCTGATCTCGAGGGCGGCCTCCGACGGTGACCGGAACATCTCCTCGATGCCGGCGTCGACCCCGATCTCCGCGATCGCCGCGCTGTCGCCGCTCTTGCCGGCCACCACGAGCCGCTCCTGCCGGCTCCAGCCGACCCCGACGATGTCGCTGACCGAGCTCACCAACTGCCGCGGCGGCCCGATGGAGACCTTGCCTTCGACGATGCTCACCGTGGCCACGTACACCCGGCCGCCCGCCACGATCGCGATCCGCCGCCCGTCCGGCGCGACCGCGACGGCCGTCACGTCGGACAGTTCCATCTCCCCCTGGATGTCCACTCGTGACACACCGGGCTCGGCGCTGAACTCGTACAGTCCGCCCGCGATCGGGATCAGCCCGCGCTCCGTCGACTCGCCCGGGAAGGCCAGCCAGACCGGCCGTCCGACCTGGCCGCTGAACTCCCCTGCGGTGGCGCTGATTCCCCCGCCGCGGCCCGCCAGTTCGCTCACCAGCAGCCGTACACGGCCGTTGTCCAGCGCCTGCACCACAGCCGCCCGCTTGCCGGTGCGGGTGATCGCCGCCGCCTGAACCCGCCGGTTCATCTCGGGTGCGAGGCCGCCCGGCAGGTCCGATGTGCGCTGGCACTCCCCCTCGTTGAGCTCGGCGCGCACGATCGTGCCGCCCGCGATGCAGTACGCCACCGGCTCGCCCAACGCGGCCGCCCGGTTGGCGAACAGGTTGGCGTCCGTCTCCCCCTCCGCCTTCGGCTGGCGTTCGATCTGCAGCACGATCGGCCCGCGGTGCGTGTCCCGCAGCGACCAGCCCAACTGGACGAGCAGCCGCTGCGGATCCTTGACCTCGGCGGCCTTGGCGCTGAGGTTGACCACGAGCCGGTCACCGTCCGTGACGGCGTTGTCGCGTAGGTCGATGCCGTCCGGTAGCCGCTGCACGACCGGCTGCAGCCACTCCGACGGACCGTCGAGCACCCACTGCACGATCTGGGTCGGGCGAGCCGGCGGCGGCACGGACGTCGGCAGGTAGCGCAGCTCCGGGATCAGTGTCGTGTTGGTGCTGTCCCAGAAGTAGACGGGCTGCGGTATGTACCACTCGGTCAGGGCGACGCTGTCCAGGTACATGACGTTGGACGGCGGGTTGAGGATGAAGCGCTTCGACGGCTCCTCCGGACCGCCGGACACCACCTGGAACTCGTGCTTGATGCTCTTCGCCGCCGGCCCGCTCAACGGCACGACGTACCCGCCGGCGGTCAACCGACCCACCGGCTGCAACTGCACCTCCACCTGGCTGGTCTGGGCTACCGGCTGGATGGTGCGGATCCGGCCCACCCGGACCACGGTGATCGTGGTGCCCGGCTGCCACGTGTCGGGCTTCGCGAGGAACTGCCGCAACCGCTCCGGCGCGGTGGAGATGTCCCCGGCGGCGGCCTTCAGGAAGTACCGCACGAGGTCCTCGTCGGTCTTCGCGGCCGCTGGCGGATACGGGGTGAGTCCGCCGGCGCCCTCGCCCCTGGCGTCCCGCTCCGCCACCGGACCGTCGACGATCACACGGGTCTCGTCGGGTATCCCGCACCCGGCGAGCAGGAGGACGCCGGCGAGCAGCCCGGTCACCGCCGTGCGGATCAGACGAGGCCTAGGCATTGCCGACCTCCGTGATGGTCTCGACCAGCTCCGCCGGCTCGGCGGTGCGGGGACCGGGCGGCGCGGCGACGCGCGCATCGTCGGGCACCAGCCGCAGCGGCGAGGAGACGAGCCGGTCCCCGGGCCGCAGCGGCAGGGTCAGCCGGAACTGGGCGCCCTGGCCGGGCGCTCCCCACGCCTCCAGCCAGCCGCCGTGCAGCCGCGCGTCCTCCAGGCTGATCGACAGGCCGAGCCCGGTCCCCCCGGTCTGCCGGGCCCGGGACGGGTCGGAGCGCCAGAACCGGTTGAACACCACCTTCTCCTCGCCCGGCTGCAACCCGATGCCGTAGTCGCGCACCGTGACCGCCACCGCACCCTCATCGGCGGCGAGAGTCACCCGTACCGGCCGATGCTCACCGTGCTCGACCGCGTTGCCCACGAGGTTGCGCAGGATCCGCTCGACCCGGCGGGCGTCCACCTCGGCGATGACCGGATGCTCGGGCAGCACGAGCTGGATCTCGCTGCCGGTCCGGGCGGCGAGCGACGACAGGCGCTCGGCCACCCGACGCACGATCCCGACCAGGTCGGCCGGCTCGGCGTCGAGCACAGCGAAGCCGGCGTCGAACCGGCTGATCTCCAGCAGATCGGTGAGCAGGCTCTCGAACCGGTCCAGTTCGCGCTGCAGGAGTTCGGCGCTGCGCGCGACCGCCGGGTCGAACGAGTCGCGTTCGGCGAAGATGAGGTCGGCGGCCATGCGTACCGTGGTCAGCGGCGTGCGCAGCTCGTGCGACACGTCCGAGGTGAACCGGCGCTGCAGGCGGGACATCTCCTCCAGCCGGTGGATGTGCCGCTGCAGGTTGGTCGCCATCTGGTTGAACGAGGCGGCCAGCAGCGCCAGCTCGTCCTCGCCGCGCACCTCCATGCGCTGGTCGAGCAGGCCGGCGCTGAGCCGCTGGGCGGTGCGCGCGGCCACGCGGACCGGCCGGACGACCAGCCGCGTCACCAGTCCGGCGACGGCCACGAGGAGCAGGACCAACGCGCCGCCGGTGACCGCCACCGTGGTCCGCATCTGCCCCGCCACCTTGGCCTCGCGGTCGAGCGGGAAGAAGTAGTAGAGCTCGATGTAGCCCCAGCTCATCCGCACCGGCGTACCGAAGATCAGGTAGCGCCGCTCGCCGCTGCCGAGATCGACCGTACGGATCTGGTAGGCGCGCTGCGGCTGCTCGGTGATCGTCTCGCGCAGCTCCGGGGAGACGGGCGGGGTGATCGCCCCGGTGTCCGGATAGGTGCTGACGGCCCGCACCGGCTCGCCCTGCACCGCCGCGAGCACCACGCCCTCGCCGGCCTCCTGCGCCAGCCTCGCCAGCACGGTCTCGAGCAGGCTGTCCAGGCCCGGGTCGAGCGGCTGGGTGACCGTGTTGAGCTGCCCGCTGGCCCAGTCGGCGCCGTTGGTGACCAGCCCGCCCGCGTGCTGGATCTTGTCGTCGAGGAGCTGGTCGGTGATCCGCTTCGCGACCGTCACGCCGAACGCGCCCACCAGCGCGGCGGAGAGGACCAGGGTGATCGTCGTGATGCGCAGCTGCAGCGAGAGCCGCCAGGCCCGCCGTACGCTCGCCCAGGCCCGCAGCGCGTGGCGCCCGGCCCTACGGCGCACGATCGCCGCCGCCGAGCGGACGTGACCGGCGGCGGACGACGCGAGCGTACGGAGGGTGAACATTTCGCCTAACAGGCCAAACTAACTCGTTCCGGCCTTGTAACCCACGCCCCGGACGGTGAGGATGATCTCCGGGTGCTCCGGATCCGGCTCGATCTTGGCCCGGAGCCGCTGCACGTGGACATTGACCAGCCGCGTGTCGGCGGCGTGCCGGTAGCCCCACACCTGCTCCAGCAGCACCTCCCGGGTGAAGACCTGGCGGGGCTTTCTGGCCAGCGCCACGAGCAGGTCGAACTCCAGCGGGGTGAGCTTGACCTCGACGCCGTTGCGGGTGACCGTGTGCGCGGGCACGTCGATGATGATCTGGTGACCGGGGGGGCCGATGGTCAGCGTCTCGGGCGTCACGTCCTCGCTGCGCCGCAGTCGGGCGCGCATCCGGGCGATGAGTTCCTTGGGCTTGAACGGCTTGACCACGTAGTCGTCGGCACCCGACTCCAGCCCAAGCACGACGTCCACCGTGTCGCTCTTCGCAGTGAGCATGACGATCGGGACACCGGATTCGGCACGGATAGCGCGGCAGACGTCAATTCCGCTCATTTCAGGCAACATCAGGTCAAGCAGGATGATGTCCGGCCTGCTCTCCCGGAATGCCACGAGGGCCCGCTCACCGTCAGCCACAAACGAGGGCAGGAACCCTTCGCTGCGCAGCACGATGCCAAGCATCTCAGCCAGCGCGGGATCGTCGTCGACCACAAGTACCCGTGCTCTCATGCGCTCAAATATTCCACGTTTCGCCGCGCGGCCGCGCCCACGGCCATCGTGGGTCGCGCCAGCCCGGGCGACCGTGCCACCATGTGCGGCGTCCGGCCCGCTGGGCTTCGCCGTGCTCCGCGGCGGTCAAACGGCCCACCAGGGAGCACTGGGAACATCGGGGGG
>VSCG01000060.1:0-17572 GCA_047459115.1 Micromonosporaceae bacterium | reverse complement strand
GCCTTGGTGCCGACCATCATCCGGGCGTACTCGATGATCAGGAACATCTGCCGGATGCCGTCGTGCACGTCCCCGAGCAGCCACCCCTTGGCCGGTACGCCGTGCTGGCCGAAGGACAGCTCACAGGTAGCGGAGACCTTCAGGCCCATCTTGTGCTCGACGTTGGTGGCGAACACGCCGTTGCGCTCGCCGAGTTCGCCGGTCTTCGGGTCGAAGTGGAACTTGGGCACGATGAACAGCGAGAGCCCCTTGGTGCCGGGGCCGCCCGCGCCGGGCGTGTCCACCGGGCGGGCCAGCACGAAGTGGACGATGTTGTCGGCCAGGTCATGCTCGCCGCTGGTGATGAAGCGCTTGACGCCCTCGATGTGCCAGGAGCCGTCGGGCTGCGGGACCGCGCGGGTGCGGCCGGCGCCCACGTCGGATCCGGCGTCCGGCTCGGTGAGGACCATCGTGGCCCCCCACCGCTTCTCGACCATCAGCTTCGCCCACTCCTTCTGCTCGGGCGTGCCCTCGAGCCAGAGCGTGTGCGCGAACGACGGCCCCGACGCGTACATCCAGACCGGGGCGTTGGACCCGAGGACGAGATCCGCGAGGCACCACCAGAGGATGCGTGGGGCGTTGGTGCCGCCCAGCGCCTCCGGCAGGTCCAGCCGCCAGAACTCCGAGTCCATGAAGGCCTGGTACGAGCGCCGGAACGGCCCGGGGATCGTGACGCTGTGCGTGGCGGGGTCGAAGGCCGGGGGATTCCGGTCACCCTCGACGAAGCTCGCCGCCAGGTCCTCGCGGGCGAGCCGCTCGACCTCGGCGAGGATGCCGCGCGCGGTGTCCGCGTCGAGATCCGAGTAGGGCGCGGTGCCGAGGAGCTGGTCGGCGCCGAATACCTCGAACAGGTTGAACTCCAGGTCCCGCAGGTTGCTCTTGTAGTGCGTCATCGTCGCCCGATCCCCGTCTCCACCGTCGGATAAGTTACTGAGCGGTAACATGAGTATATTACCGATCCTCGGCGGTGGACAAGGTGATCTCCCCGACCCCACGGTCACCCGCTCGGGCGACGGCGTGACGCCCGGCGAACGCCCTCGTTGGGCAAGTGACGCGCTAGGCGCGTGTAGTTGGGGGAGCTATACGTGATCATCGACTTTCTCGCGGCCCTGCTCGGGCGCCGACTGCCGGACCGTTACGTTGGCCGCCACCGAGCGACCGAGCCGGTCGCAGCCGAGGACGAGAGCCCGATCGATCTGCGGGTCGAGGAGGACGACACCGTGGTCGACGGGGGCCCCGCCGCGCTGCTGCGCCCGTCGACGCCGCTCTGAGACCGCGCCGACCGTTCCGGGCCCCCGGGCAAGGGCCCGCGGCTCAGCCCGTCGGCTCGACCTGCGGGGAGCCCACCTCCCACGTCGGCGTGCTCGGCTCCGGCATCGGCTGCGCGCCCGTGTACTCCATGAGCACGAGCGCGATGTCATCGTCCAGGTGTCCGCGCACCCACTCCACCAGCGCGGTCTCCAGCGAGGCCAGGCCGTCGGCGACGGTCCCGTGGCCGAGCAGTCGCCAGGCCCGCTCCGCGATCGGGAAGAACTCGCCGTCGCGGCGCGCCTCGGCGAGCCCGTCGGTGTAGAGCAGCAGCCGATCGCCCGGCTCCAGCCGCTCGACCCGCTGCTCGACAGCGGGCCGGAACCCGAGCGGCGGGGCGGGCGCGGGCGGTTCCAGGGGCACGACCTCACCGCGGCGCAGCAGCAGCGGCGCCGGGTGCCCACAGTTGACGATGGTGAGCGTGCCGCCGCGCTCCTCGACCAGGGCCGCGGTGACGAAGTCCTCGTCCGCGACGCTGCGGGCCACGGCCCGATCCAGGTCGGCGACGATCGCGCGCAGGTCGGCCCGCTCGTACGCGACGTGCCGGTAGGAGCCCAGCACGATGCTGGCCAACCGGACCGCCTCCAGGCCCTTGCCCCGGACGTCCCCGATGATCATCCGAACACCGTACGGCGTGTCCAGCGCCTCGTAGAGGTCGCCGCCGATGTCCGCGGCTGCGCTGGCCGAGATGTACCGGCCGGCGACGGCGAGCGTGCCGATCTGCGGCCCGACCGGACGCAGCACCGCCTGCTGCGCCACCGACGCCAGCCGGGACAGCTCGTCGATCCGTTCCGCCTGCCGTTGCCGCAGCCACGCCACGGCGCTCGCGATGGCCGTGGCCAGGATCACGCCGCCGACGTTGACGGCGGTCGCGATGCCGAAGGACGGCGCGGCGACGGCGAAGAACGTGCCGAGCAGCGCGGCGACGGCCCCGACCGCGAGCACCGCCCGCCAGGACGCGAGCACGGCCGCCAGAAACGGCGCGGCCGCGAACAGGCCGAGGTAGTTTGGCTCGGTACCGTCGGCTAGCTCGACGATCGACACGAGGGCGAGCAGCACGACGGCCGCGCCGAAGCCGGCGCGGGACTCGGAACTCATCGGGCGGCGGCCCGGCGCGTGTCGCTTCATCGGTTCGCGCACCAGCATGCCCGATCCCGCGCGGCTAATGAACGGAGTTGACCACTCAACGTATGCCGATCTGACCATCCGGCCATCACCACGCACGTCCGGTCAGACGGGCGGGGGCCGGTGCCGGTTGCTGTGCCCGCCGCAGATCGCCCTGACAGCCGAGGTAACTGGTCCGATCGGCTGCCCACCTCGGACGTTAGGCCGGTCGGTGGTGCCCGACCTTCCGGTCAAGCCGCGCGTCACGGACCCGGACCGTCGGCGATGGGAGGATGAGCGCGTGGTGACTAAGCCGCTCGCCGTCCGCCTGCTCACCGAGTTCCGCTGGCTCGATCCGGGTGCGGACGCGACGCACGAGGTCAGCGACATGTCGGGGTGGTGGCGCGAACCGGCGCTGCTGGCCGGGCTCGGGCCCGCGCTCGCCGCGCTGTTCCCCGAAGCCGAGCCGACGGTCGTGGTCGCTCCCGAGGCGGCGGGTTTTCTGCTCGGACCGCTGGTCGCACACGCCCTCGGCGTCGGGTTCGTCGAAGCGCACAAGGACGGCCGGGGACGTGTCGCAGCCCGGATGCTGCGCCGCACCACGGCGCCGGACTACCGCGGACGCAGCATCACGCTGAGCGTGCAGGCACGGCTGCTGTCCGCGACGGACCGGGTGCTCGTGGTCGACGACTGGGTGGCGACCGGAGCGCAGATCGCGGCACTGCGGTCACTGGTCCACGCGGCCGGCGCCCAGTACCTCGGCGCCGCGGTGATCGTCGATGCCTGTCCCCGGCCCGTGGCCGTCGACCTCGGCGTCCGATCACTGCTGACCCACCACGACCTCGAGTTCGCCCGCCGCCAACCCGCCCGGAGAAAGCCCGTCCACCCCCGTCGGCCGGAACCGCCGTACGCCGATGGGCGCCGCTGAGCTGCAAGTTGCCGCCATAATCCCTATGCGGGCGGCGACATCCGTACCGCGGCGGCGGGGAATGGAGGCCCGAGATGGCGGTGGTGCAGGCGATCGAGGGCGACGGTTCCTGGGTGCGGATCAGGTTCGCCGGCGAGTTGGACTTCGCCACCAGTGACCTGATCAGCGAGACCATCACCCAGGCGCTCGCCGGGCACGCGGACGCAAGCGTCCTGGAGATCGACGTCGAGGACGTGCCGCTGATCGACTCCACCGGGGTGGGGGTGCTCGTGGTCTCCCACCGGCAGTTGGCGGACCGGGGCATCCGCATGATCGTCACCAATCCGGTGAAGATCGTCGAGCGGGTGATGAAGGTGACGGGGGTCTTCGAGACGCTCACCGGCGCCGGGGTGTCGGCCCAGCGCAGACGCGGCGCCGGCGGGTCGTCGACCACCCGGTCCTGACGCCCGGGAGACAGGCCCCGACGGCCCGGCTGCTCCTCGGCCGCTGGCCGTTTCCCGGCCGCTGACCGCTCCCGGTCGTTTAACGCCCGCCGATTGCGGCATGACCATCGGATGAGCTGGCTGGACCGACTGCTCGCCGTCGAGGGCACCCTCGTGTACGCGGGCGTCGGGCTGCTGGTCTTCGCCGAGGACGCGCTGTTCGTGGGCTTCGTCGTGCCCGGCGAGACCGCCGCCATCCTCGGCGGCGTCGCCGCCAGCGCGGACCGGGTCTCGCTGCCCGGCATCATGGCCCTGGTCGTCGCCGCCGCGATCCTCGGCGACAACACCAGCTACGCGATCGGGTACTGGCTCGGCCCGCGGCTGTTGCGCAGCCGGGCCCTGCACAAGCGGCGCAACCAGGTGCGGGCGGCAGAGGAGCAGTTGGCCCAGCGCGGTGGGATGGCCGTCTTCCTCGGCCGGTTCGTCACGTTTCTGCACGCCGTCATGCCCGCGCTCGCCGGCGCCGCCCGCATGCCGTACCCGCGGTTCCTCCTCTACAACTCGGCCGGCGGCGTGGTCTGGGGCGTGGGCACGGTGACGCTGGGCTACCTGGCGGGCGCCTCCTACGCGGCGATCGGGCGCACCGCAGGCGGCGGGGCGGCGATGATCGTCGCGCTCATCGCGGTCACCACGTTCGTCGTCTGGCGGATCCGTCGCGCCGGGCGGCGGCGGCACGAACTAGCGGAGCAACGCGAACTCGACGAGCGGTGAGCGCGAGGACCAGCAGGCACGTGGGCGCTCGGACCGCTCGTATGGTTGTTCGAGTCGATCGTGGCGTGCCAACGCCGGTCGCCGTCGTGAAAGGTCTGCATCCGTGACTGTCCCGCTCTCGATACTCGACCTGGCCACCATCGGCCCCGGGGAGACCCCGCGGCAGAGCCTCGAGGGCAGCGTCGCGCTGGCCCGGCTGGCCGAGGCGCGCGGCTACCGGCGGGTCTGGTACGCCGAGCACCACAACATGCCGCGGATCGCCTCCTCGGCGACGAGCGTGCTCATCGCGCACGTGGCGGCGAACACGAGCTCGATCCGGGTCGGCGCCGGCGGCATCATGCTGCCCAACCACTCGCCGCTGACCATCGCCGAGCAGTTCGGCACGCTGGAGACCCTGCACCCCGGGCGCATCGACCTCGGCCTCGGCCGGGCCCCGGGCACCGACGAGAAGACGCTGTACGCCCTGCGCCGGGACCCACGCTCGGCGGAGAGCTTCCCGTACGACGTACAGGAGCTGCAGGGCTACCTGACCGGCCGGAGCCTGGTCCCGGACGTCGAGGCGGTTCCGGGCAGGGGCACGAACGTGCCGCTGTACATCCTCGGGTCCTCGCTGTTCGGGGCCAAGCTCGCCGCCGCGCTCGGGCTGCCGTACGCCTTCGCCTCGCACTTCGCGCCGAACGCGCTCCAGGACGCGGTCGCCCTCTACCGCCGCGAGTTCCGCCCTTCCGAGCAGCTCGACCGGCCGTACGTGATCGCCGCGGTGAACGTGATCGCGGCGGACACGGAGGAGGAGGCGCAGCGGCAGCTGCGGATCGTCAAGCGGCAGCGGGTGAAGTGGCTGCTCGGGCGGGGGCAGAACCTCACCGACGAGCAGGCCGACGAGATCCTCGCCGCACCGCACGGCCAGCAGATCGAGCACATGGTCAAATACACCGCGGTGGGCACCCCGGCGGCGGTCAAGGAGTACCTGGACTGGTTCACGGCCCACGCCGACGCCGACGAGCTGATCGTCGCGCACCAGTCCCCGACGATCGAGCAACGCCTGCGCTCGGTGGATCTGCTCGCCGACGGCGTCGGGCTGGCGACCTCGCACCGGTCGCTCGACAGCTAGCGCGAGCGTCGTGCTACAGCACCGTCAACTGCAGGATCCCCAGCACGACGAGAAGACACCCGACCGCCGCCAACCCGTAGCCGGACATCGCGACCAGATGCGGTCGGCGCTCGTACCACCCCCGCTGAACCACTCGGGGAACAACGGAGGCTCACCGGCATCCCGCTGTCGTTGAAGATCGCCGGCAGAACCGACGAGCCCCAGCCCGACCAGCACAAAAAGGCCCCCGAAGACCAGCGCCGCTACCGGTGAGGTATCTGAGAACCGCGAGTCCATGACCCGTCAGCCTAGGTGCCGCGAAAAACCTCAGGGAGTGTGTCGGATCGAGGCAGCGGCGTTCGTAGCAGGGGTGAAAGGCGGCCCGAGGGACGGCCACCGACGACAGGAGATGATCCCGATGGCGCAGTACCTGATTTCCGTGCTCGACGACACGACCAACTCCGCCACGGCAGAGGAGATCGCCGCGATCGACGCCTTCAACGAGGAGCTCAAGGCCAATGGCCACTGGGTCTTCGCCGGCGGCCTGGCCTCGCCCAGCACGGCCACGGTCGTCGACGGCCGGGGCGGGGAGCCGGTGTTCACCGACGGCCCCTACCTGGAATCGAAGGAGTACGTCGGCGGCTTCTGGATCATCGAGGCCCCCCACCTTGACGCGGCGCTGCGGCTCGCCGCTCTCGGTTCGAAAGCCTGCAACCGGCGGGTGGAGCTCCGGCCGTTCCTGTGACTGACACCAACGAGGTGATCGCCCGGGTCTACCGCGAGGAGTGGGCCCGGGTGGTCGCGACCCTGGCCAGGCGCTTGCGCGACCTTGACATCGCCGAGGAGATGGCCGCGGAGGCGTTCGCAACCGCCGTCGAGCGCTGGCCGGTCGACGGCGTCCCCCCGAATCCCGGTACGTGGCTTGCCACCACCGCCTACCGCAAGGCCGTCGACCGGCTCCGACGCGAGGTCAGGCGGGAGGACAAGCACAAGGAGGCGCTGGTGCTGTCCGACCCCCCTCAGCCGCTCGGCGCCATCGACGACGACCGGCTCCGCCTCATCTTCACCTGCTGCCACCCGGCTCTCGCCATGGAGTCACGGGTCGCGCTGACCCTGCGGATGGTCGGCGGGCTGGCCGTGCCCGAGATCGCCCGCGCGTTCCTGGTCCGCGAGGACGCGATGGGCCGACGGATCACCCGCGCGAAGGCGAAGATCAAGGCGGCGAAGATCCCCTATGGCGTGCCGTTCCGCGAGGACCTCCCGGCCCGGGTCACCGGGGTGCTCACGGTCCTCTACCTGATCTTCAACGAGGGCTACCTGGCCTCCGACCCCGGGAAGGAGCCGGTCCGCGGTGACCTGACCGCGGAGGCGATCCGGCTGACCCGGCTGGTCCGTGCCCTCATGCCCGAGGACGGCGAGGTGGCCGGACTGCTGGCGCTGATGCTGCTGACCGAGGCCCGCCGGCCCGCGCGGGTGTCGGCGAGCGGCGAGCTCGTCACCCTCGCCGAGCAGGACCGCGGCGCCTGGGACCGCGAGCTGATCGCCGAGGGCCACGCCCTGGTCCGCGAGCGCCTCGCCTCCGGGCAGGCGCCGGGGCGTTTCCAGATGCTCGCCGCGATCAACGCCGTCCACACCGACGCCCGCGACTTCCGTGACACCGACTGGTCGCAGGTCGTCGCGCTCTACGACCAGCTGGTCCGCCTCGACCCCTCGCCGATCGTGCGGCTCAACCGGGCGATCGCGGTCGCCGAGCTCGACGGGCCGCAGGTCGCCCTGGCGGAGGTGGACGGTCTGCCGCTGGAGAACTACCACGCCTTCCACGCCACCCGCGCCGACCTGCTGCGCCGGCTGGGCCGCAGCGAGGAGTCGCGGGCGGCGTACGACCGGGCTATCGGGCTCGCCAGCAACACCGCCGAAAAGGCGTACCTCGTCCGTCGCCGTGACCAGCTGGCCAGCCCGTGAACGACCCCACCGGGGTGCTCCTATCCGGCCCCAAAGCCTGCGGATCCTGACGCCCTGTCGTTGGCCATCGATCGGCACGCAACGGGCACGCCGGTCTCAAGCGACGGCGCGGAAAGCAGAAGGCCCTGGCCGGACGGTGTGTCTTACCAGGGCCTTTGCTGTGGAGCGGGTGACGGGAATCGAACCCGCACTGTCAGCTTGGGAAGCTGATGTTCTGCCATTGAACTACACCCGCGGGTAGTCACCTACTGTACCTGGTCCGTCAACTCGGTTGCCGCGCCGCCCGGGCAGGGCGCGGCCCGGCGGTGGGCCGGGTCACGCCAGACATGGTACGACGGCCGCGGGCCGGACCCCCGGGTGGCGGTGGGCGCGGGCGCGGAGCCCGGGTAGCGGGTGAGCATCGCCACATCGACCGTGAACTCGAACAGCCGCCAATCCACGCCGGGCGCGGCCCGCGACAGGTCGGCCACGCGCGCCACCCGGCGCCGGTCGGTCACCGGGTGGGCACGGCCGGCCAGGTACGCCTCGTCGTCGCTGTCCTCGGGCGGGAACGCGTGCAGCGCGTACCGCCCGTCGCGCTCCAGGTCGCGCCGCTTCGGCGAGTCGATCACGAAACAGAACAGGCCCTGGTCGGTGACGACCGGGGCCACCGGATGCACCCGCGGCCCGCCGTCCGGGCGCACGGTCGCCAGATACCCCAGGCCCGGCCCGTACTGGTGCACCAGCGCGCGGATCTCGCGGGCGAGCCACGGGGCCGCGGCGGCGAACTCCGACCACGAAGCCATGCGGCGCAGTCTATCGAACATATGTTCGAGATCGGTAGGCCCGCTACGCTGGGGCTCATGCTGCTATCCGACCGGGACCTGGTCGCCGAGATCAAAGCCGGGAACCTGCAGCTCGACCCGTTCGAACCGGCGCTGATCCAGCCGTCCAGCATCGACGTCCGACTGGACCGGATGTTCCGGGTCTTCAACAACCACCTGTACACGCACATCGACCCGGCCGTCCGCCAGGACGACCTGACCAGCCCGGTCGAGGTCCCGCCGGGTGAGCCGTTCGTGCTGCACCCCGGCGAGTTCGTGCTCGCCTCCACGTTCGAGGTGATCTCGCTCGGCAACCGGTTGGCGGGGCGCATCGAGGGCAAGAGCAGCCTGGGCCGGCTGGGTCTGCTCACCCACTCGACCGCCGGTTTCATCGACCCCGGGTTCTCCGGTCACGTGACGCTGGAGTTGTCCAACGTGGCCAACCTGCCGATCACGCTGTGGCCCGGCATGAAGGTCGGACAGCTGTGCATCTTCCGGCTCTCCTCACCCGCCGAGCACCCGTACGGCTCGGCGGTCTACGGGTCGCGCTACCAGGGACAGCGCGGCCCCACGCCGAGCCGCGCGTGGCAGAACTGGCGCGTCTGGCCCACCGACCGCCCGACACCCGGCCCCACGCAGGCCGACCGCGGCTAGGCGATTCAAGTCGGGTGGATCTTGCAGCAGCCGGCCGGCAACCTAGCCCGGTCGGCCGTAGCTGTGGATCGGCGAGGAGTCCATCCGCTGCATCTTGAGCGGCACACCCGGCTGGGAGGCGTGCACGATCCAGTCGACCCCGTTGTGCTTGCCGACGTACATCCCGACGTGGTGCAGGTCGCTGTAGTAGAAGACCAGGTCACCCGGGCGCAGGTCGGCCCGCTTGATGTAGGGCATGGACCGGCGCTGCGCGGCCGCGTTGTGCGGCAGGTACACCCCGGCCTTGGCCCACGCGGCCATCGTCAGCCCTGAGCAGTCGAACGAGTTCGGGCCGGCGGCGCCCCACACGTACGGCTTGCCGATCTGGGCGCACGCGTACTTCACCGCGGTGCCGGCCTTGCCCGACGGGTACGTCACCGGGCACGGGGCGGGCCGCAGCGAGGTCCGGCCGATGGTCTGGTCGTACACGCTCTGCCGCAGCTTCTGCAGCCGGTCGAACTCGGCCTGGATCTCCTTCGCCTTCTCGGCGAGCTCCGCCTCGGTCTTGCTCAGCTGCATGACCAGGTAGTCGTGCCGGGCCTTCTGCTGCTCGTACTTGACCTTCAGGTCGATGACGCCGCTGATCTCATCCTTGCGGATCTTGGCCAGCTGCTCGAGCATCGACAGCTGGTCGGCGAGCGCGGTCGGCGTGCCGCTGGTCAGCAGCGCGTTGAGCGTCGACTGCGGGCCGCTCTTGTACGCCTCCACGGCGATCTCACCGACGCGGGACATGGCGAGTTCGATCTGCAGCGCCAACGGCTCGATCTGCGCGGCGAGTTCGGCCACCTTCGCCTGGTTCTCGGCGAGCTTGACCCGGGTCGAGTTGTGCTCCTCGATGATCGGCTCAAGCTTGCGCCAGGCCTCGTCGATCTGCCGCTCGATCTCCGCGACCGTGGGCTCGGCGTAAGCGGGCCGGCCACCGGGGAGCAGGATCAGGGACGCGGCGGCCAGGCACGCCACCGCCATCGTGAAGAGACTTCTGCTCAGGCGTCGGGCGTGCACGGGCCGCGGCTCGCGCCGCTCGGTATGACTGGCCACCGAAGTGCCGACTCCTTCTTCCGCAAACCGCCTGCCGGGTTAGCTGACGGGTTCGGGCGGGAAGATCGCCCTACCGCGGAGGCGTACCAGCCCCGCGGATTCACCCCAGGTGAACCGTCTCAAGGTGTCCCCCTTGGCGCCGGCCGCCCCGGCGGGGTGTCGCGACGCCCCGTGAGCGGCCGACCGGTTCGGTGGTTCCCCGGCTCGACTCCTTCGATTCGGCGGTGTCTGTCCGTCAGACGGCCCTCAGCCTAGAGACGCGCGCTGGCGCCGTGCAAGTACGGGCACGTCACTCGACCGGGCCGACTGTCACTCTCCGTGACTGCACATTTCTTTCACCGCACGATCACTGCGGTGCAATGTATTGACACAGTGACATGCATCAGACAAGGGTGGCGTCAAGTTGTCCCTCTCGGGAGGAGATTCGCATGCACCGCACGAGAGTCCTCGCCGGCGGCGCCGCGCTGGTGCTCGTCCTGAGCCCCGCGGCCGCCGTACAGGCCGAGCCGGTCGAGAGCCGGGCGGAGGTCTACGCCCGGGCCGCGACCGAGTACGGCGTGCCGCTGCCCGTCCTGCTCGGCGTGTCGTACCTGCAGTCCCGTTGGGACACCAACGCGGGCACGCCCAGCACCGGCGGCGGATTCGGGCCCATGCACCTCACCGACGCCGCGTACCTCGCCAGCCAGCCCGACGCGCCGCACGCCGACGCGGTCGCCGGGCACGCCGATGCGGAGGACCGGCGCGGCGACGAGAGCCGGCCGCTGGCCGTCGGACACACCACCGCGCCACCGTCGCTCGCGCCCGACCCGCAGGCGCTGCAGACCGTGGACCGAGCCGCGCAGCTCACCGGGGCCACGCCGGAGGCGCTACGCGCCGACCCGGCCACGAACATCCGCGGCGGCGCGGCGCTGCTGCGCTCATACCAGGAGAGCCTGGGTGCCCCGACCGGTGCGGACAGTGACCCCGCCGCCTGGTACGGCGCGGTCGCCCGCTACTCGGGCGCGGACAACGCCGACGCGGCGGCGGCCTTCGCGGACGAGGTGTACGCGCAGATCAACGCCGGCGCGAGCCGCGTCACCGACGACGGGCACCTGGTCACCCTGGCCGCGCAGGGCGTACAGCCGGAGCGCAGCTGGCTGAACGGCCTCGGCCTGCGCCGGCTGGAGCGCCCGGACGGCCTGGAGTGCCCGATCGACATCTCCTGCGAGTGGCTGCCGGCACCGTACGAACTACGCGGCGACGGCAGCAACGTGGCCAGCTACGGCAACCACGACAAGGGCAACCGCCCGGCGCAGCAGAAGATCGAGTACATCGTGATCCACGACGCCGAGGGCTACTACGACGGCACGGTCCGCCTGGCCCAGGACAAGGACTGGGTGAGCTGGCACTACACGATGCGCTCGGTCGACGGGCACACCGCGCAGCACGTCAAGGCAAAGGACCCCGCCTGGCACGCCGGCAACTGGTACGTCAACGCCAAGGCGATCGGCATCGAGCACGAGGGGTTCGCCGCCCA
This sequence comes from Micromonosporaceae bacterium, assembly GCA_047459115.1. Lineage (GTDB taxonomy): Bacteria > Actinomycetota > Actinomycetes > Mycobacteriales > Micromonosporaceae > VSCG01. Next base: position 5,898 of record VSCG01000060.1, on the reverse strand, counting down.
GGGCACCTGGTACACCGAGGCGATGTACCGGGCGTCCGCGAAACTGGTGCGCTACCTCGCGCTGCGGTTGGGCATCCCGCTCGACCGTCAGCACATCATCGGCCACGACAACGTGCCGGGCATCCTGCCGGCCAACGTGCGCGGCATGCACTGGGACCCCGGCCCGTACTGGGACTGGGGCCGCTACTTCGACCTGCTGAAGGCCCCGTTCAAGGGCATCGGCACGCCGGTCGGCGGCATCGTCACGATCAACCCCGACTTCGACACCAACCGGCCGGCGTTCACCGGGTGCGACGGTCCGGGGCCGTGCCCGTCACGCGGCTCCACCTCGGTGATCCTGCGCAGCGAGCCACGCCACGACGCGCCGCTGCTGTACGACATCGGGCTGCGCCCGGACGGATCCCGGTCCACGATGCACGTCTCCGACCACGGCAGCCGGGTGGACGCGGGCCAGCAGTTCGCCATCGCCGACCGGCAGGGCGACTGGACGGCCATCTGGTACCTCGGCCAGAAGGGCTGGTTCTACAACCCGGCCTCGGCGCCGACCGCGCTGTGGTCGGTCGGGTTCGTGGTCACCCCGAAGCCGGGGCGGACGAGCATCCCCGTGTACGGGCGGGCGTACCCGGAGCAGGCGGCCTACCCGCCCGGCGTGCCCTACCAGGCGATCACGCCGCTGCAGTACGAACTGCCCGCCGGGCAGCGGTACGTCGTCGGGATGATCGCGCCCAGCGAGTACTACCGCGCCACCACGTACGACTGGTCCAGCCCCGGTGACGGCACGGTGATCCGCGGCGAGAAGACGTACGTGCAGATCCAGTTCGGACACCGGTTCATGTTCGTCGACCTCGCCGACGTGAACATCAAGCCGTCCGTGCTCTGGTGACACAGCAACGGACCCGGAGTCAGACGACGCGTTCCGGTCTCGACCGACCGGCGCGGAGTCTGGCTCCGGGTCCGTTTCCTCGCCGGTCAGTCAGCCCACGCGGCGGTACCCGGCGACCGGCATCTTGTTGACGTACGCCATGCGGACCCGGTCACCGAAGGTCGGCGCGTGCACCATCAGCCCATTGCCCACGTACAGACCCACGTGGTGCAGGTCGCTGTAGAAGAACACGAGGTCACCCGGGCGGGCGTCGGCCGCGGAGATCGGGGTGCCCTCCTTCCACTGGGCGCCGGTGTAGTGCGTCAGGTACACCCCGGCCTTGGCCCACGCCGCCTGGGTCAGCCCGGAGCAGTCGTAGCCGTTGGGACCGCTGGCGCCCCACACGTACGGCTTGCCGATCTGGCTGCACGCGAACTGCACCGCGGTGCCGGCCTTGCCGCCGATGTAGACCGGCGGGCACGCGCCGATGCGCAGCTCTCCGCCGACGTTGCTCGACCCGTACGCCTGGATGCGCAACCGCTGCAGGCGCTGCATCTCGGCCTCGATGGTCTTCTTCTTCGCCGCGAGGTCCGCGTCCTGTGCGGCCTGCAGCGCGATGAGGTCGTCGAGTTGCTTCTTCTCGGCGTCGAACTTGTCGCGCACCGCGCGCACGGCCGAGATCTCCGCCTGCCGCGCCTTGGCCACCTGCTCGAGCAGATCGAGCTGGTCGGCGAGCGCGGTCGGGGTGCCGCTGTTGAGGATCGCGGCGAGCACCGAGGTGGGGCCACCGCCCTTGTAGTACTCCACCGCGATCTCGCTGACCTGCGCGAGCGCGAGATCGACCTGCAGCTCCAGCGGTTCGATCTGGGCCGCCAGCTCAGCGGACTTCTGCCGGTTCTTCTTCAGCTGGTTGTGGATGTTGTTGTACTGCTCGATGGTCGGTTCGAGCTGGTTCCACAGCTGGTCGATCTGCTTCTCGATCTCCTCGACGCTCGGCGCGGCGTGCGCGTGGGTCACCGGCAGCAACCCCACGACGAACGCCAAGGCGCCGAGCACAGCCCGTAGCACCGTACGGCCGCCCACCGCCGATCCTCCTCCCCAGACCGCCTGCCGGGTTAGCTGACGGGTTCGGGCGGGAGTCGTGCCCTACCGCGGCGTCACGCCCACGGACTCACCCCAAGGCGCCCTTGGTTCCCCGGCTCGCTCGCGCGATTCGGCGGTGTCCGCCCTGGGCTCCGGTATGGAGACCGACATCCGGGCGGACGGTGCCCAACACTAGGGAACCCTTGCCGGGAAAGGCAAGGACTGTCACCGACCCGCTTCGCACGGCCACCATGCCTGCACGCTGAGTGCTGCGGCGAGGTTTCCTCACGCCCGTAAGCTCGGCGCCTCGCCGTTGCCGACCACGGCGTTCAGGACGTCCTCGAGGGTCACGATGCCCAGAGGCGTACGGCCGTCGGTGACCAGCGCGATGTGGCGCGCCCCCCGGCGCATCGCGAGCAGCAGCTCGGCGAGCGTGCGCTCCGGCGCCACGGCCAGCAGGGGACGGATCAGCTCGGGCGGGATCGGCTCGCGGCGGCGCGCGCCGGTGTAGCCGAGCACGTCCTTGACGTGCACGAACCCCAGGACGCGCCGGGTCTGACGGGCGACCACCGGGAAGCGGGACCGGCCGGTGCGGGTCGCGAGCACCTCCAGCGACGCGGGTGACACGTCCTCGCTCACCGTGGTGACATCGGCCCACGCCCGCAGCGCGTCCTCGGCGGTGTGCCGGTGCAGCGCGAGCGCGGCGGTGATGCGCTCGTGCTCCACCGGGTCGAGCAGCCCTTCCGTGCGCGCCTGCAGCACCAGGCTGCTCAACTCCTCCGCGGTGAACACCGTCTTCACCGCCTCGGTCGCCTCGATCCGCCAGATCCGCAGCACCTGGCGGGCCAGCCACTTCATCGCCAGCAGGAGCGGCTTGGTGGCGTTGCAGAAGCCGAGCATCAGCGGCCCCAGCCAGACCACCGACGCCTCCGGACCGGCGATGGCGATGTTCTTGGGCACCATCTCGCCGATCACCGTGTGCAGGACCACGATGATCGCGAGGGCGATCAGGAAGGCCACCGGGTGTGCGGCGCTGGCGGGCAGGCCCAGCGCGACGAACGGCCCCGCCAGCTGGCGGGCGAGCGCGGGCTCGGCGATCGCGCCCAGGCCGAGCGAGCAGATGGTGATGCCGAGCTGCGCGCCGGCGATCATGAGGGGGATCTGGTTCATCGCCGACAGCGCCCAGGCCGCCCGCCGCAAGGTGGCGGCCATCGGCTCGATGATGGTGCGCCGGGATGCGATGAGCGCGAACTCAGCGCCGACGAAGAACGCGTTGCCGAGCAGCAGGCCCAGGGCGACCAGGATCTCAATCACCGGCGGCCTCCGGCGGCCGGACCACCCGTACCTGTTCGATGCGGTGCTTCTCGACTTCGACGACGGTGAACTCCCAGCCGTTGTCCACCACGGTCTCGCCGGTCCTCGGGATGTGCCCGAGCCGCGCCATCAAGAACCCGGCCAACGTCTCGTACGGGCCCTCGGGCAGCCGGAAGCCCGTCTGGTCGCGCACCTCGTCGGCCCGCAGCACGCCGTCGACGAGGAACTCCCGCGGCCCGCCGGGCGCGGTCAGCTCGGTGGTCAGGTCCGGGGCGATGTAGTCGGCGGGGACGATGTCGTGCTCGTCGATGATGTCGCCGACCAGCTCCTCGACCAGGTCCTCGACGGTCACCAGCCCGTCGGTGCCGCCGTACTCGTCCACCACGATCGCCAGGTCGCTGCCGGCGCGGCGCAGCGCGCGCAGCACCCCGTCGAGGTCGAGGGACTCCGGCACGTAGACCGGTTCGCGGGCGACCGCCGCCACCGTCGTGGTCGCCCGCTGCTGCGGCGGCACGCCGAGCGCATCGTTGACGGTGACCAGGCCGGTGACGACGTCCAGCGTCTCCTCGTACACGGGGAACCGGCTGCGGCCGGTCGCGCGGGCCGTCGCGAGCATCTCGTCGATCGTCTGGTCGGCCTTGAGCGCGACGATGTCCACCCGCGGCGTCATCGCCTCGGCCGCGCGCTTGTCGCCGAACCGGATCATGCGCTGGAGCAGCACCGCCGTCTCGGTCGGCAGCGCCCCGGCCCGGGCCGAGATCGCGGCGAGCAGGCCGAGTTCTTCGGGCGAGCGCGCGGAGGCGAGCTCCTCCTGCGGCTCGATGCCCAGCCGGCGGACGATCCAGTTCGCCGATTCGTTGAGCGCGTGGATGAGCCAGCCGAACGCCTTCGAGAACGCCCGCTGCGGACCAGCGGTGGCCCGGGCGATCGGCATCGGCCGGGCCAGCGCGGCGTTCTTGGGCACGAGCTCGCCGAAGAGCATCGAGAAGAGCGTGGCGAGGGTGAACGAGACCGCGTACGTGCCGCCCTGACCGGCGAAGGGCCCGAGCACCGGGCCGAGGAGCCGGGCGATGGCCGGCTCGGCCAGGTACCCGGTGAGCAGCGTGGTGATCGTGATGCCGAGCTGTGCGCCGGAGAGCTGGAAGGACAGCTCGCGCAGCGCGTGACGCACCGTGCGCGCCGTGCGGTCGCCTGCCTCCGCCTGCTCGTCGATCGCCGCCCGGTCCACCGTCACCAGGGAGAACTCGGCGGCCACGAAGAACGCGTTGCCGGCGGTCAGGAGGACGAAGGCCAGCAGCGGCACGAGCGCCGTCAGCAGCAGACCGTCGATGTGCCTCTCACCTCAGCGCTCATTGTGCCGGACGTCGCAACGCCGCCGATCCGGGCTGGGCAATGGCGCGCTAGGCGGCGGTGTCCGGCTTGACCGAGCGCAGCAGCACGGTTGCCACGTCGACCACCTCGACCTGGTCGCCGGCCTCGCCGCTCGCTTTCCTTGCGGTGAGGCCGTCGCCGAGCATGGTGCTGCAGAACGGGCAGCCGACGGCGATCGTGCGGGCACCGGTGGCCACCGCCTCCTCGACCCGATCGATGTTGATCCGCTTGCCGATGCGCTCCTCCATCCACATCCGGGCGCCGCCGGCGCCGCAGCAGAAGGAGCGCTCGCTGTTGCGGGGCATCTCGGTGACGCCCTCGGAGGCGGCCGCGCCGAGGAGTTCGCGGGGCGGGGTGAACACCCGGTTGTGCCGGCCGAGGTAGCACGGGTCGTGGTAGGTCAGCCCGCCGTCGATGGGCTTGACCGGGGTGAGCCGGCCGGCCTTGACCAGGTCGGCGAGCAACTGCGTATGGTGCACCACCTCGCCGCGCCAGCCGACCGAGCCGTCGCCGAGCTTGCCGTACTCGTTGGCGAGCGTGTTGAAGCAGTGCGGGCAGGTGACCACGATCTTCTTGACGCCCGTTTCGTTCAGCGTCTCGGCGTTCTGCTGGGCCAGCATCTGGAAGACGAACTCGTTGCCCAGCCGCCGCGCGGGGTCGCCGGTGCAGGTCTCGCCCTCGCCGAGGATGGCGAAGCTGACGCCGGCCTCGTGCAGCAGGGTGGCGACCGCGCGGGTGGTCTTCTTGGCCCGGTCCTCGAAGGCGCCGGCACAGCCGACCCAGAAGAGGTACTCGAAGTCCCCGCCGTCGCTGACCCGCGGGACCGGGAAGTCCAGGCCCTTGGTCCAGTCCTCCCGGGTGTTCTGCGGCGCGCCCCACGGGTTGCCCCGGCTCTCCAGGTTGCGCAGCATCACGCCGGCCTCCGGCGGGAAGCTGGACTCGATCAGCACCTGGTAGCGGCGCATGTCCACGATGTGGTCGACGTGCTCGATGTCCACCGGGCACTGCTCGACACATGCGCCGCAGGTGGTGCACGACCACAGCACGTCGGGGTCGATCACGCCGCCGGCGTCCGCGTCGCCGATCAGCGGCCGTTCGGCCTCGGCGACCGCCGCAGCGGGGACGGCGGACTTGTCGTCGCCGGCCAGCAGGTAGGGCGCCTTGGCGTAGGCGTGGTCGCGCAGCGACAGGACGAGCAGCTTCGGGGAGAGCGGCTTGCCGGTGTTCCAGGCCGGGCACTGCGACTGGCAGCGGCCGCACTCGGTGCA
>VSCG01000059.1:0-17756 GCA_047459115.1 Micromonosporaceae bacterium | reverse complement strand
CGGGGGAGTACTCTGCTTCAACTGCAACGGCGGTCCCGGCCAGTTCCGGGACCGCGTCGAGTACCTTGGCAAGGCGATCGACTACCTGAAGGGAACCACGTGGCAGCGGTTCTTGATCCATCCGGGCGTCTACCAGCTGCGTTCACCGTACCGAGGACGTCATCCTTCACGGAGTTCCTGAGCATCGCCGCCCCGGAGCTGCTGCCCGGTCGGCGGCCCCTGCCACCCGGCTTGGCCGCCGAGCTCGCCCCGCACGCCACCACCATCGTCGCGATCAACTGCTCCGGCGGGGTGGTCATGGCCGGTGACCGGCGGGCCACCATGGGCAACCTCATCGCCAGCCGCGACATCGAGAAGGTGCACCCGGCCGACGCGTACTCCCTGGTTGGCGTGGCCGGCACCGCCGGAGTGGGGATCGAGCTGATCCGCCTGTTCCAGGTGGAGCTCGAGCATTACGAGAAGATCGAGGGCGCGATGCTCTCGCTGCACGGCAAGGCGAACCGGCTCGCCACGATGATCCGCAACAACCTCGGCGCGGCGCTGCAGGGGCTCGCCGTGATCCCCCTGTTCGCCGGGTTCGACCTGGATGCGGCGGACCCGGCCACGGCCGGGCGCATCTTCAGCTTCGACGTGGCCGGCGGCGTGTACGAGGAGACCGGCTACGACGCGATCGGATCCGGTTCGCTGTTCGCCAAGTCCGCGCTGAAGAAGCGCTACCGCGCCGGACTGGGTGTCGACGAGGCGGTGCGGCTCGCCGTGGAGGCGCTCTACGACGCGGCCGATGACGATACGGCGACCGGTGGCCCGGATCTGACCCGCAAGATCTACCCGGTCGTCATGACCGCGACCGCGGAGGGCACCCGGCGGCTCACCGACGAGGAGGCCGGCGAGGTCGCCGAGACCGTCGTGCGCGAGCGCATGGGCAACCCTGGCGGCTGACCACCCCCTACCCGCCCGACAACCGTTCACCAGAACGCCGGCAAAGGAGACCGTCCGCAGTGGCCATGCAGTTCTACGCCTCGCCCGAGCAGATCATGCGGGACCGCTCGGAGTTCGCGCGCAAGAACATCGCGCGTGGGCGACCGGTCGCCGTGCTCTCGTACGAGGGGGGCGTGCTCTTCGTCGCGGAGACCCCTCCGTTGACCACGTTGCACAAGGTCAGCGAGATCTACGACCGGATCGGCTTCGCCGCCGTGGGGCGCTACAACGAGTTCGAGAACCTGCGGGCGGCCGGCGTGCGCATGGCCGACCTGCGCGGCTACTCCTACGACCGGCGCGACGTCACCGCGCGGGCGCTGGCCAACGCGTACGCGCAGACCCTCGGCGCGATCTTCAGCGAGCAGGGCAAGCCGTTCGAGGTGGAGCTGTGTGTCGCGGAGGTGGGCGCCACGCCCGAGCAGGACGAGTTCTACCGGCTGACGTACGACGGGTCCGTGCAGGACGAGCCGAACTTCATGGCGATGGGCGGGCACGCCGACACGATCGCCGCCGGGCTGCGGGCCGGGCACCGGCCGGACATGCCGCTCGCCGACGCGCTGCGCCTGGCCGTGTCGGCGCTGGGCAGCGTGGGCGCGGAGGGCGGGCAGCCGCGCACCCTCGCCGCCGATCAGTTGGAGGTCGCGGTGCTGGACCGTCGCCGGTCGGGCCGCACGTTCCGGCGTATCACCGGCGCCGCGCTCACCTCGCTGCTGGAGTCCGCGCCCGCGGCCGCACCGTCGTCGGAGGCCGCCCCCGCCGCGTCCGAGGCACCGCCTGAGCCCGGCACCCCGGCCGGGGAGACGCCACCGGAGCCCTCACCGACCCGCGACGACACCGGCGCCTGACCGCCGGTGGGCATCGACTGCCCGGCGTGACCAGGCCACCCTGACCAGGCCATCCCTGACCAGAACCTCGGTTCGCGCCAGGTAGCGAATACGAACCGTACGGGCACGACCACGAGCCGTACGGGAACGATCACAGCCGCTTCGGCAGCAGCGGGCGGGCCAGCCGCCAGTAGACGGCGGCGATCGTGTTGTACACGCCGATCCCCGGCGGGGCCTCGATGTTGGTCGGGTCGAACCGGGCGGTCATCTGCGCCGCCACCGCCCGGTCGGGCACCGTCCGTTCCCGCTGCAGCAGCCGTCGCCGCTCCCGCAGCCACGCCCGGTGCCGCCACAGCCAGGCCCACCCCCGCACCTTCGGGCGCAGCCAGCCGCCGCCGGCCGCCGCCGCGACCATCGCCGCCTCGGTGAGCAGCAGCATCGGGGCGAGCACCGCGAGCGACCGGGCCTGGTACGTGGTGAGCAGCGTCGCCAGACGGTTGCGTTCCAGCAGGTAGAGCTTGAGCTCGTTGCGGGAGAACTCGTAGTGGTGGGCGACCACGGCGTCGGGCACGTACTCCACTGACAGCCCTCGCTGCCACAGCCGCAGGCTCAGTTCGGTGTCCTCGTGGTAGGCGAAGTACTCCTCGGCGAAGCCGCCGAGTTCCTCCCACAGCGTGCGGCGCATCACGAAGCAGCAGCCGCTCACCGACGCGACGCTACGGCGCACCGAGTACGCGCCGGCCGGCTCACCGTTGCCGCCGGCCCAGGACAGCCCGGCGAAGTGCAGCGGGTTGCCGGCCGTGTTGATCAGATCCGGCTGCTCGCCGAGGCGGATCGAGCCCATCGCCGCCCCGACACCGGGCTCCGCGGCGACCGCGGTCAACCGGGCCAGGGCGTGCGGAGAGACGATCGCGTCGGAGTTGACGAATGCGAGGAAATCTCCGGTCGCCGCCGCCGCGCCGAGCCGGCAGCCGCCCGTGTACCCGGTGTTGGCGCCCGGCTCGACAACCCGCACCCCCGGCAGGTCGCGCAGCTTGTCGACCGCGTCGCCGGTCGCGCCATTGTCCACGAGCACCACGTCGACATCCACGCCGGCCGAGTCCAGCACCGCCCGGACGGCCTGCGCGAGCCACGGTTCCGCGCCGTACGCCAGCACCACCGCGGTGACCCGGGGGGCGCTCACCGCCCGCCTCCCGCCGCCACCGCCGCCGTCCCCGCCAGGCCGCGCGCCCCGGTCCTGCCCGACGGGTGGCGGCGCAGCAGCAGCACCAGGGCGAGCACCACCGCCACGAGCGCCGCCCCGGCCGTGTAGCCGAGCTCGACGCGCAGCGCGACGTCACCGGGCGCCAGCGTGACCGCGACCAGCAGCGCGCCGCCCGCGACCCAGGCGGCCGCCTGGTCCAGGTGCCGGCCGCGCACCAGCACGCCCTGGCCGAGCACGAGCGCCCACAGGTACGCCAACGTGCCCGCCGCGAGCAGCGCGAAGTCAGCGCGACCGAGCACGTCGGGAGCGTCGAAGAAGACCCGGATCAGCGCGGGGCCGGCGACGACGCCGACCACTCCGGCGGCGCCGGCGAGCGCCGTCACCACGCCCAGCGCCCGGACCAGCAGCCGCCGCCAGGCCCGTTCGTCGCCGGCCGCGAGCGCGGCCGACAGGCCGGGCAGCAGGGCGGCCTGCAGCGAGCCGAACAGGAACAGCGGAAGCCGCACGAGAACCAGGGCGGCGAGCAGCGCGGCGACGAACGCCGCGTCGGCTGGGGCCAGCAGCCGCGCGTTGACGACCGGCATGTTGACGACCAGTTGAGCCATGAGCGTGGCGACGGTGAGCAGACCCAGCCCCTTGACCAGCGTCGGCCAGGCGACGAGCGGGCCGGGTCGGTCCGGACGCAGCGCCGGGCGCAGCGTCGCCGCCGCCGCCAGGGCCGGAGCGAGGATCAGCACCGCCCCGTACGCCGCGGCGGACTCCACGCCCGCCAGCCACAGCGCGCCCGCGACGAGGATCCGCAGCCCTCCGTCGAGGCCGAGCTGGGCCCCGTACCAGCCGAGGTGGCCGCGGCCGGCGAGGATCCCCCGGGCCACGTGCGCGACGGCGAACGCGGCGACCGAGCCGGCGAGGATCCAGACCTGGGCCGGGTCCCCGCCGAACAACCGGTCGGTGAGCGGCCCGGTCGCCAGCAGCAGGGCGGCCAGCAGCACGGCCAGTACGACAGCACACAGCGCCGCCGCGCGGCGGATCACGTACCCGGCGCCGTCGCCGCGGGCCGCGCGCGCCGCGACCAGCCGCGTGATCTCCTGCTCGATGGGCAGGAACAGGCCCTGGCTGGCGACCAGCGAGACCGACCACAGCACGGACAGGGCGGACATCCCGACATCGTCCAGCGCGTGCCCGGCGATCCCGAGGTGCGCGAACGCGCCGACGCCCAGCACACCGAGCCCGGCGCCGACCGCCAAGGTGCCGTCCGGGAGCAGTCGTCGCAGGGCGTTACCGGGCACCCTCACCGGGTTACCGGGCACCCTCACCGGCGCACCAGGCACAGCAGCAGGATGGTCACCGCGCGGGCCACGTACGCCACCGCCTTCACCGGCGACTGGCTGGGCACCCCGGCCATCCGCGCGCGCATCGCGACCGGCACCTGCCGGATCACGACACCGCGCCGGGCCGCGTACACCAGCGTCTCGACGGTGTCCCCGAGGTACTCGACCGGGTACCACTTCGCGAACAGCTCGACCGCGCGGCGGTTCGCGGCCCGAAACCCCGACGTCGTGTCGGTCAGCTTGGTCCGGGCGATGCGCGACAGCACGACCGAGAACATGGCCATGGCCCAGCGCCGTGGCCCGCGTACCCGGTAGGCGCCCTCGCCGGCGAAGCGCGCGCCGATGACGAGGTCCGCCACGTCCAGGGCGTCGATGAGCTTCGGCACGTACCGGGGGTCGTGCTGGCCGTCGGCGTCGATCTGGACCACCACGTCGTAGTCGTGCTCCAGGCCGTAGCGGTAGCCGGCGCGCATCGCGCCACCCACCCCGAGGTTGTACGGCAGGCGCACCACCGTGGCCCCGGCCTCGCGGGCGAGCGCCGCCGTCTCGTCGGTCGAGCCGTCGTCGACGACGAGCACGTCCACGCCGGGCAGCTCGCCGCGGACCTCCCGCACCACGGTGGCGATGCTGCCGGCCTCGTTCCAGGCCGGGATCACGACGAGGACCCGCTTATCGTTGATCACTGGACGCCCCCGCCTCGATCCTGGCTCCGATATCGGCCTGGGCCTCGATTCCGGCCTGGGCCTCGATCTCGGTCCGCAGCAGGGCGAACTCCTCGGCCAGCGTGCGGGTCTCCTCCTCCAGCTGGCTCACCTCCCAACTGAGATGCACGCAGACCAGCAGCAGGAACAGGAAACCGAGGAACAGCACCAGGCTCACGCCGCTCGCCACCCCGAGCATCGCCGCGGCGCCGTCGGACAGGCGGGGAAAGAAGGCGAGCGGCAGGACGACGATGCCGACCGCGAGCCACAGCATCGCGTACTTCTCCCGCAGCCGTCGCCGGCGCAGCAGCTCCAGGATCACGCCGAGCACGAGAAGACCGGCCAGCGCGGTGACCATGTTCAGTCTCATCGGACGGCCTCCCCTGTGGTGACGGCCCCGCCGGCCCGCAGCGCCGCCCACAGCATGTCACGCCAGTGCGGCAGCGGGACAACCCCGGTCGCCGCCCACCGGGCGTGGCCGAGGACGCTGTACGCGGGGCGCCGGGCCGGCCTGGGGAACCGGTCGCTGGTCGTCGGCCGTACCCGGTCGGGGTCGAACCCGTGGCACGCGAAGATCTCGCGGGCGAAGCCGTACCAGGTGGTCTCGCCGGACGCGGTGCCGTGGTAGATGCCGGCCGGGGCGCGGCCGGCGAGTGCGGCGTCGGCGAGCGCGACCAGTTGGCGGGCGAGCGCGGCCGACCAGGTGGGCTGGCCCCGTTGGTCGTCGACCACCTCGACGGTGTCCCGCTCGCCGGCCAGCCGCCGCATGGTGGTGAGGAAGTTGCGCCCGTGGGGGGCGTACAGCCAGGCGGTCCGCACCACGTACCCGCGATCGGGCAGCAGCCGGGCCACCGCCCGCTCGCCGGTCAGCTTGCTGCGCCCGTACGCGTTGATCGGCGCCACCGGGGCGTCCTCGGGGTACGGCGTGGCCGCGTCCCCGGCGAAGACGTAGTCGGTGGAGACGTGCACGAGCAGGGCGCCCGTGGCCGCGCAGGCCTCGGCCAGATTCGCCACTCCGGTGCCGTTGACCGCGGTCGCCGCCTCCTCGGCGGTCTCCGCGCCGTCCACGTCCGTCCAGGCGGCGGCGTTGAACACCACATCGTGGCCGGCGACCGCGGCGGCGACCGCGGCGGCGTCGGTCACGTCGAGGTCGCCGCGGGTGAGCGCCCTCGTCGCCACGTCCCGCCGCTCCCGCAGCACCGACACCAGGTCCCGGCCGAGCATGCCCCCGGCGCCGGTGACCAGCCAGCTACGCATGCGCGGCCTTCAGCGGCTCCCACCAGGCCCGGTTGGCCCGGTACCACTCGACGGTCTCGGCGAGCCCGGTGTCGAAGTCGATCGTCGGGGCGTACCCGAGCTCCTCGCGGATCTTCGTGATGTCCAGGGAGTAGCGCCGGTCGTGCCCCTTGCGGTCCTCGACCTGCACCACCCGGTCCCAGCCGGCGCCGCACGCCTCGAGCAGCCGCGCGGTGAGCTCCTTGTTGGTCAGCTCGGTGCCGCCCCCGATGTGGTAGACCTCGCCGGACCGCCCGCCGTGGCGCACGAGTTCGATGCCGGCGCAGTGGTCGGCGACGTGCAGCCAGTCGCGCACGTTGCCGCCGTCGCCGTACAGCGGCACGGTCAGGCCGTCGAGCAGGTTGGTGACGAACAGCGGGATGACCTTCTCCGGGTACTGGTACGGCCCGTAGTTGTTGGAGCAGCGGGTGATGACCACGTCAAGGCCGTACGTGCGGTGATAGGCGAGCGCGAGCAGGTCGGAGCCGGCCTTGGCCGCCGAGTAGGGCGAGTTGGGGGCGAGCGGCCAGGTCTCGTCCCACGAGCCGTGCTCGATCGAGCCGTACACCTCGTCCGTCGACACGTGCACGAACCGGGGGATCCGGTGGCGCACCGCGGCGTCGAGCAGGGTCTGGGTGCCGAGCACGTTGGTGGTCACGAACGGCGCCGCGCCGCGGATGGAGCGGTCCACGTGCGATTCGGCGGCGAAGTGGACGATGGCGTCGTGCCCGGGCAGCACCTCGTCGAGCAGCCCGGCGTCACAGATGTCGCCGTGCACGAAGCGCAGCCGTGGCGAGTCGCGCACCGGGGCCAGATTCTCCAGGTTTCCGGCGTAGGTGAGCTTGTCCAGCACGGTGACCGAAGCGCCCGCACTCGTCCGGTATCCGTCGGTCAGCACCGTGCGGACATAGTAGGATCCGATGAAACCGGCGCCGCCGGTCACGAACAGGTTCACGGCGTCGAGAGTCTACGCGAAGACCGAGCGGGGGCACAGGGTACGCTGCCGCAGTGCGGGCAATCATTCTCGCCGGCGGTACGGGCTCACGCCTGTGGCCCATCACCCGGGCCGTCTCCAAGCAGCTCATGCCGGTCTTCGACAAGCCGATGATCTACTACCCGCTGAGCACGCTGGTGATGGCGGGCATCCGGGAGATTCTGGTGATCACCACCCCGGAGGACCAGCCGCAGTTCCGGCGCCTGCTCGGCGACGGCAGCCAGTTCGGGCTGCGCTTCGAGTACGCGGCGCAGCCGCGTCCGGAAGGCATCGCCCAGGCGTTCCTCATCGGCGCGGACTTCATCGCCGGGGAGCCGGTCGCGTTGATCCTCGGCGACAACATCTTCCACGGGACCGGGCTCGGGCGGCAGTTGCGCGAGCACACCCGGGTGACCGGCGGGCGCGTGTTCGCCTATCCGGTGGCGAACCCGGAGCAGTACGGCGTCGTGGAGTTCGACGAGCACGGCCGGGTGCTCTCGATCGAGGAGAAGCCGGAGAAGCCGAAGTCCAACTACGTCGTCCCCGGGCTGTACTTCTACGACGGCGAGGTGGTGGAGATCGCGCGCGGGCTCAAACCGAGCGACCGGGGCGAGCTGGAGATCACCGCGGTGAACGAGGAGTACCGGCGCCGCGGCCAGCTGCACGTCACGGTGCTCGACCGCGGCACCGCCTGGCTGGACACCGGCACGTTCACCTCGCTGGTGCAGGCGTCGGAGTTCGTGCGGGTGATCGAGGAGCGGCAGGGCCTGAAGATCGGCTGCCTGGAGGAGGCCGCCTGGCGGGCCGGGTTCATCGACGACGACCAGTTGCGGGCGCTCGCCGAGCCGCTGCGCCGCAGCGGCTACGGCAGCTACCTGCTCGACCTGCTCGATTCGCCCCGACACACCATTGCCGAAGCGTGACCGGACTGCCACAGTAGGAGCCGTGTCCGCAACCACCCCCACCCGCCCCGGCGGCGGCACCGATGACGCGGCCTACACCCACCGGCTCGACCGCCTCGCCGGCGCCCGCTGGAAGCGCCTGATCAACGCGCAGGCGCCGTACCGATACAACGTCCGCCGGCTGCGGCTGGGGCGCACCCTCGACCTCGGGTGCGGCCTCGGGCGCAACCTCGCCCACCTCGACGGCGCCGGAGTCGGCGTCGACCACAACGCGGACTCGGTGGCCTACGCGCGAGCGCGCGGGCTCGAGGCGTACACCGTGGAGGAGTTCCTCGCCACCCCGCACGCCACGCCGGCGGCCTTCGACTCACTGCTCGCCGCGCACCTGGTCGAACACCTCGAACCGGCGCAGGCCCGCGAGGTGGTCGGTGGCTACCTCGAGTTCGTGCGCCCCGGCGGCAAGGTGGTGTTCATCACGCCGCAGGAGCGCGGGCACGCCAGTGACGAGACGCATGTGTGGTTCGTGGACTTCGCCGCGGCGGCCCAGCTGTGCGCCGACCTCGGCCTAGTGGTCGAGCGCCAGTACTCCTTCCCGTTCCCGCGCCCGGTGGGCAAGGTGTTCACCTACAACGAGTTCGTCACGGTCGCGCGCCGCGCCTGACCGGCCCCGCCGCCGCCTTCGCTACGATCGCCGGCCATGAGGATCCGGCCATTGAGCATCGCGGGCGCCTTCGAGATCACTCCGGTCCAGCACGGCGACCCGCGCGGGCTGTTCCTCGAGTCGTTTCGGGGCGACCACCTCGCCGCCGAGGTCGGCTACCCGATGCGGGTGGCCCAGGTCAACACCTCGGTCTCCGCGCGGGGCGTGGTGCGCGGCATCCACTTCGCCGACGTGCCCCCCGGGCAGGCCAAGTACGTGACCTGCGTGCGGGGTGCGGTGCTGGACGTGGTGGTGGACATCCGCGTCGGCTCGCCCACCTTCGGGCGGTGGGAGGCGGTGCGGCTCGACGACGTGGACCGCCGCAGCATCTTCCTCGCCGAAGGGCTGGGGCACGCGTTCTGCGCGCTGACCGACGACGCCACCCTGACCTACCTGTGCTCGGAGGTCTACCGCCCGGCCCACGAGCACGCGGTCCACCCGCTCGACGCCGACCTGGGCATCGACTGGCCGGCCGAGGCGCCGATCCTGTCCGCGCGGGACGCCGCGGCGCCGACGCTGGCCGACGCCCGAGCCGCCGGATTGCTGCCCAGCTACGACGATTGTGTTTCGTACTACGCCATGCGCCGTGCCGGGGGCTAGGGTCGGTGCATGGACCGGCGCATCTTCGGGCTGGAGACGGAGTACGGGGTCACGTGCACCTATCGCGGGCAGCGGCGGCTGTCCCCGGACGAGGTGGCCCGCTACCTGTTCCGCCGGGTCGTGTCGTGGGGCCGCTCGTCCAACGTGTTCCTGCGCAACGGCGCCCGGCTCTACCTGGACGTGGGCTCGCATCCCGAGTACGCCACGCCCGAGTGCGACTCGGTCGTCGACCTGGTCGTGCATGACCGGGCCGGGGAGCGGATCCTGGAGGGGCTGCTCGTCGACGCCGAGAAGCGGTTGCACGACGAGGGCATCGCCGGGGAGATCTACCTGTTCAAGAACAACACCGACTCGGCGGGCAACTCGTACGGCTGCCACGAGAACTACCTGGTCTCCCGGCACGGTGAGTTCGGCCGCCTGGCCGACGTGCTGATCCCGTTCCTGGTCACCCGGCAGCTCATCGCCGGCGCCGGCAAGGTGCTGCAGACGCCGCGCGGCGCCGTCTACTGCCTGTCGCAGCGGGCCGAGCACATCTGGGAGGGGGTCTCCTCGGCCACCACCCGGTCCCGGCCGATCATCAACACTCGTGACGAGCCGCACGCGGACGCCGAACGCTACCGCCGGCTGCACGTCATCGTCGGCGATTCGAACATGAACGAGGTGACCACGCTGCTCAAGGTGGGCAGCGCGGACATCGTGCTGCGCATGATCGAGGCCGGGGTGCCGATGCGGGACCTGTCGCTGGAGAACCCGATCCGGGCGATCCGGGAGGTCTCCCACGACATAACGGGGCGGCGCAAGGTGCGGCTGGCCAACGGCAAGGAGGCCAGCGCGCTGGAGATCCAGCAGGAGTACTTCGCCAAGGCGAGCGAGTTCGTCGAGCGCCGGGCCGGCGACCAGACGGCCAAGCGGGTGATCGAGTTGTGGGGCCGCACTCTGCACGCGGTCGAGACCGGGGACCTGTCCGCGGTGGCCCGCGAGATCGACTGGGTGACCAAGCTGCAGCTCATCGAGGCGTACCAGCGCAAGCACGACCTGCCGCTGTCGCACCCGCGCATCGCGCAGATGGACCTCGCCTATCACGACCTGCGCCGCAAGCGCGGTCTGTACGCGCTGCTGGAACGGCGCGGGCAGGTCGACCGGGTCGCCACCGACCTGGAGATCTTCGAGGCGAAGGAGCGGCCGCCGCAGACCACCCGGGCCCGGCTGCGCGGTGAGTTCATCCGGCACGCCCAGGAGCGCCGGCGCGACTTCACCGTCGACTGGGTGCACCTGAAGCTGAACGACCAGGCGCAGCGCACCGTCCTGTGCAAGGACCCGTTCCGTGCCTACGACGAACGCGTCGAGCGGCTGATCGCGAGCATGTGACCACGGTGACCGGAGGCACGTCCATGGCGGACCCCGGACGGGAGCGGCAGAGCTGGCTGGAGCGCCGCCGCGAGAAGGTGGTCGCGGAGATCGAGCGCAACCGCCGCGGGGAGTACCGGGTGCCGACCTGGGTCCTGGTCGCGGCGCTGCTGGCGTTCCTGGCCGGGTGGGCGGCGCTGATCATCTTCGCCTGAGCCCGCGGGCGCCCTACCCGAGCAGCGCGGCGGCGTGCCGGCCCGCGGCCGCGGCGGCCAGGAAGTACGGGTAATCCTCGTCCAACCGGCGGCCCATCGTGGACAGCGGGACCGGCGCGGCGCGCAGCGCGGCGTCCAGCCCGTCGACCGGCACCCGCACCAGGCGGTGCCGGACCGCCAGCGGGGCCAGCGCGCGGTCCACGGCCGCGGCGACATCCGGGTCGAGCCCTTCGGGCACCACCAGGTCCGCGGCGGCGAGCGCCACCCGCCCGTACGCGGTGAGGCTGTGGTGCGACACGACCCGGTGGCGCGGACGCGGGTCGGCGACCGACAGGCGCAGCGACCCGACCGGGCGACCGCCCAGCGTGGCGGCCGCGTTGACCGCCTCGCCGACCGCCACCCCGGAGAAGCCCCACCGGCTGCCGGCCCCAAGGTTGCCCGGCCCCTGCGCCACGACCGCGACGTCCGCGCCGAGCGCGTGTCGCGCCGCGAGTAGTCCACTGTGGACGGTTACGGCCTCCAGGTCACCGCCGAACGTCTGGCCTACGGTGACCGTGCCGACCAGCCGGTCACGCAGGCCGTCGAGGGTGCGGGAGAACCAGGCCGGCAGCGCCCCGCCGTCGGTCATCACGTACGCCACCCGGGCGTCCGGCCGGGTCGCGTGCACTCCGGCGAGGATCGGGGCAAGGGCCGAGTGCAGGTCGGCGGTGACGACCGGCATGCCGTCCACGGTGTCCGCGTCGGCGAGCGCGGCGCGGTGCGGGGAGGCCTCCTCGTCGACGCCCAGCACGATCGTCTGCAACGGGGTGTACCGGGCCTTGACCAGGTGCCCGGCGTCGCGTCCGGCCGCCGCCTCGGGTGGATCCGGCGGCAGCCGGTCCGGCAGCGCCACCACCATCGCGTACCCGCCGGTGCCGAGGCCCAGCGCGACCGCGCCGAGGTTGAGCAGCACCCGGTCGCCGGCGGCCGGCTCGCCGACCAGGGCGGGGTAGGCGAGGGCGGGCACCACGTGGTCGCCGCTCGGCTCCCCGTCGAGCGTCACGTCGAGTTCCACGGCCCCATGCCAGCGACGGCGTACCCCGGTCACCGTCCCCGCCCGCCAGCGCACCACGGCGTCAACCTACCGGTTCGGTGACCGGCCGCCGGCGTGGGGCGCCACCACAACCCGTCCGCGTGCCCGTGCGCACAGACGTTCGGATGCTGCTAGCGTCAACGGCGTGTCGCGGACCCGCACTGAACGTCTGGTCAACCTGGTGATCTGCCTGCTCTCGACCCGACGGTTCCTCACCGCGGCCCAGATCGCGGCGACCGTGCCCGGCTACGAGCACGACCCGGACAACCCGCGCGAGCACGAGGCGTTCCAGCGCAAGTTCGAGCGGGACAAGGCCGAGCTGCGCGACCTCGGGGTGCCGCTGGAGACCGGCACATCGAGCGTGTTCGAGAGCGAGCCGGGCTACCGCATCGCGCCGCGCGAGTACGCGCTGCCCGACATCCCGCTCGAACCCGACGAGGCGGCCGCGGTCGGCATCGCCGCCCGGCTGTGGCAGCACGCGGGCCTGGCCGCGGCGGCATCGTCGGGGCTGACCAAGCTGCGCGCCTCGGGGATCGACGTCGACCCGCACGCCACGCTCGGCGTCGAGCCCGTGGTCACCGTGGACCCGGCGTTCGCGCCGTTGACCGCTGCCGCGCGCGAGCGCCGGGCGGTGACGTTCGCCTACCGGGTGCCGGAGGACGACGCGCCGACCACCCGCCGGCTGCAGCCCTGGGGCGTGGTGTGCTGGCGCGGGCGGTGGTACGTCGTGGGTCACGACCTGGACCGGGACGCCCCCCGGTGTTTCCGGCTGTCCCGCATCGTCGGTGCGGTGCGCGCGACCGGCCCGGCGGGCGCGTTCGAGCCCCCGGCCGACGTCGACCTGATCAGCTACGTGGCCCGGTGGTGGGGTCCGCGGCGCATCACCGGCACCGCGACCGTGCTGCTGCGGCCCGGCCGCGCCGCCGGGGTGCGCCGGTGGGCGGACCAGGTGACCGCCGGCCCGGACGGCGACCGGGTCACGCTGTCCTACCACGACCCCGACGGGCTGGCGTCGTGGCTGGTGCGGTACGGACCGGACGTGGTCGTGCTCGACCCGCCCGAGGTCCGCGACGCCGTGGTGGCCCGGCTGCGCACGGTCCTGGCCGGTCACGTCGACGCGGCGCAGCGCCCCGACGTGACTCCAGCGGTGACCACGTCATGACCGCGCCCGGGCAGCGCACCCCGTCCCGGGGCGCCGGCGACCGCCTGGCCCGGCTGCTCAACCTCGTGCCGTACCTGCTGGCCCGTCCGGGCATCCGGATCGCCGACGCCGCGGCGGACCTCGGGGTCAGCGAACGGCAGCTGCGCGAGGACCTGGAGCTGCTGTGGGTGTGCGGCCTGCCCGGCTACGGGCCGGGCGACCTGATCGACATGGCCTTCGACGGCGACCGGGTGACCATCACCTACGACGCCGGCATGGACCGGCCGCTGCGGCTCACCCCGGACGAGGCTCTCGCGCTCGTGGTGGCGCTGCGACTGCTCGCCGAGACGCCCGGCACCGCCAACCGTGACGCGGTGCAGCGGGCCCTTGCCAAGATCGAGACAGCGGCGGGACGGGTCGGCGAGGCGCCGGTCGCGGTCCGGCTGCCCGGCGACGACGACCGGCTCGCCACCATCCGCGGCGCGGTCGAGCGCCGCCGGGCGCTGCGCCTGACGTACTACACCGCCGCCCGGGACGCGACGACCGTGCGGGTGGTCGACCCGATGCGGGTCCTCGTGGTCGGTGACCGCGCCTACCTGGAGGCGTGGTGCCGGCGGGCCGAGGCGGTGCGGATGTTCCGGGTGGACCGTATCGACGGCCTGGTCGAGCTCGACGAACCGGCGGCGCCGCCGCCGCAGGCGCGGCCCGCCGACGTGCGCGACGGGATCTTCCGCCCCGGCCCGGACCTGCCGCTGGTCACCCTGCGGGTGGGTCGCGGCGGGCGGTGGATCACCGAGTACTACCCGTGCGAGGAGGTGCGCGCGGAGTCCCCGGAGGCCTGGGTGGTGTCGCTGCGGGTCACCGACCTGGCGTGGGCGCGTCGCCTGGTGCTCGGGCTCGGCCCGGATGTGACGGTGCTCGCACCGGCCGAGCTGGCCCGCGACGTCGCCGACGACGCCCGGGCCGCGCTCGCCGCGTACGGCGTCGATCCCTGAATCCGGGCACCCGGTGGCCCGGGTGGGTAGGCTGCCGGAGTGATCTGGTTGGTCCCGCTCGGCGGGCTCGTCGTCGCCGCGCTCGTGCTCGGGCTCGCCGCCCTGCCCGTGCTGCGCCGGCTGGCCGGCCTGGACCGGGCGGTGCGCCGGCTCGCCGAACGCGCCGGCGACGCGCAGCACCTGCAGTCGAGCGCACTGGCCCTGCAGCAGCGTATCGAGGCGCTCGCCGGCGAGGCCGAGCAGCTGGCTTCCCGCCGCCCGGGCCGGCCGGGCACGTCCCGCGATTCCACCGGCTAGCGGTGATGGCGCTGGCGCGGATCACACGTACGATGGGGGCGTCGCCCGTCGACACCCAGGAGGCAGTCGGATGAATGCGCTAAGGCCGTGGCACATCGCCATACTTGTGGCGGTGCTCATTCTCCTCTTCGGCGCCAAGCGCCTGCCCGACGCGGCCCGCTCGCTCGGCCGGTCGCTGCGGATCATCAAGGCCGAGACCAAGGGCCTGATGGACGACGACAAGGACCTCGCGGAGAAGGCCGACGCCCAGGCCGGGCGCCAGCCGCTGCCGCCGGTGGTGGACGGCGAGGCGTCGCCGGCCCAGACGGCCGATTCCGCCCAGCGCGTCCGCGACAGCAGCTGACCCCGCCTGACGGTCGTGGCGTTCCTGCCGAAGCGGCGCGGCCCGAGCCAGTTCGAGCGGGCCGCCGACGGCTCGATGACCCTCATCGAGCACCTCCAGGAGCTGCGCAGCCGGCTGTTCAAGGCCTCGCTGGGCATCGCCGGTGGCCTCATCGTCGCCTTCTTCTTCGCCGACGACGTGCTCGAGGTGCTCAAGCGGCCGTACTGCAACATCATCACCGCGCAGGGCCATGAGTGCACCTTCAGCCAGTTGGAGGTCGCCGGCCCGTTCATGATCATGCTGAAGATCGCGCTCTATCTCGGCCTGATCATCGGCGGCCCGGTCTGGCTCTACCAGCTGTGGGCGTTCATCGCGCCCGGTCTGCACCGCCACGAGCGCAGGTGGGCCTACGTCTTCGCCGCGATCGCCGCGCCGTTGTTCGCCGCCGGCGCGGTCCTGGCGTACTTCCTGTCGGAAAAGGCGATCTACTTCCTCCAGCAGTTCGCGGGCACCGACGTCGCCACCCAACTGGAGTACGTCCGCTACATCGACTTCGTCACCGGCATGATCCTGCTGTTCGGGGCGGCGTTCGAGTTCCCGCTCGTGCTGCTGCTGCTGAACTTCACCGGGGTGGTCACCGGCCGGCGCATGCTGGGCTGGTGGCGGGTGGCGGTGTTCATCTGCTTCGCGTTCGCCGCGGTGACCACGCCCGACCCCGGGCCGTTCGGCATGACGCTGTTCGCCGCCGCGCTCAGCCTCCTCTACTTCGCCGCCGTGGGGGTCGCGTTCCTCAACGACGCCCGGCGCCGCCGTCGGCAGCCCGACTACTCGGGGATCTCCGACGACGAGGCGTCGCCGCTGGAGTACGACCGGACGGCCGTCGAGGCGCCTGAGCCGGTGCCCGCGCCCGAGCCCGTGGGCGGTCCCGTACCGCTCGATGAACGCTACGACCAACCCGAGCCGCTCAGCCGGCGGGACCGGTACGACGACGTGACCTGAGCCCGAGGGGCACCTGTGGGGGCGGGCCGGCGTAGGGGGACATTTACGGCGAAGCGACAGCCGGGCCGGGCGCGCGACGATGCCGGGCCGGCATCCGCCCGCGGTGCACGGTAGCTTCTGCGCGTGACCGTCGCCGTCCTGGCCAACCCGTTCGCCGGTAAGGGCCGCCACCGTGGGCTGCTGCCCGCTCTCGTCGACCGCCTCGGCGCCGCCGGGCACACCGTCCGGCCACTGCCGGCGCGTACCCGTGAGGAGGCGCAGGAGGCGTGCCACACCGCGGTCGCCGACGGCGCGTCCGCGCTGGTGGCGATGGGCGGGGACGGCACCGTGCACCTCGCCCTGCAGGCGGTGGCCGGCACCGACGTGGCCCTCGGGGTCGTCCCGGTGGGCACCGGCAACGACTTCGCCGCCGCGGTCGGCGTGCCGCTCGAACCGATGGCCGCGGTCGAGGCGTGCGTGCGGGCGCTGCGCGAGGGCACCGGCGCCCGGGTGGACCTGGCCCGGATCAGCGCCCCGGGCGGTGGACAGCGCTGGTTCGGCGCCGTGCTGGCCGCCGGGTTCGACGCGGTCGTGAATGAGCGCGCCAATCGCATGCGGTGGCCGCGCGGCGACCGCCGCTACGACATCGCGATCTTCCGGGAGCTCGTCGGGCTGCGCCCCCGCTCGTACACCCTGCGCCTGGACGGGACCGAGCACCGGGTGGAGGCGGTGCTCGTGGCGGTGGGCAACACGCCGAGCTACGGCGGCGGGATGCGCATCTGCCCGGGCGCCGACCCGACCGACGGGCTGCTCGACGTCGTCGTGGGCGGGCCGCTCACCCGTACCCAGCTGATCCGGCTCAAGCCCCGGGTGTACTCCGGCACCCATATCGCGCATCCCCTGGTCACCACATACCAGGCATCCACAGTGGAGATCGTGGCGGACCGGATCACCGGATACGCCGACGGGGAGCGGACGCTGCCGCTGCCCGTCACGGTCACCAGCGCGCCCGGCGCGCTGCGGGTGCTCACCCCGTGACGCGCTCCCCGATCGCGCGGCCCGTGGCGCGCGCCCCGGTGTCCGCCCCGGCCGCGGTCCCGGTCACCCGGGCCAGATCGAGCGCCCCGGCCAAGCCGTTGACCTCACCCGGGCCGCGGGCGGGCACGACGAGCACCCGGCAGCCCACGCTCACCGCGCCCGCGTCCGCTGGGGTGTCGCCGACCATCAGCGCCCGTTCCGGCTCGACGCCGAGCAGGCCGCACGCGTGCTGGAAGATCGCCGGATCGGGCTTGCACAAGCCCACTTCGTAGGAGAGCACCACCGCGTCCACCAGCGAGGCGATGCCGAACGCCGCCAGGAGCGGCCGGATGTCGAAGCCGATGTTGCTGACCACCGCCACCGGGATGCCGGCCGCGCGCAGCGCCCGCAGCGTAGGTACCGTGTCCGCGTAGACCACCCAGCCGTCTGGGCGCAGCACCCGCTCGTACAGCGCGTCGGGCAGGCCGTCGATCCCGCTGGCCACCGTCGCCGCCAGGCCGGTGTACGCGGCGCGGTGCGCCGCCTCGGACAGGTCGCGGCGGGCGAACACCTCGACCAGGTGCGCCGGTACCTGCGCCGGCACGGGCCAACCGACCGCGTCCAGGCGGTCGGCCAGCTCGGCCGCCCGCGTCCGCTCGAGGTGCACCCCGCACGCCTCGGCGGCCCGGACC
The DNA here is from genome assembly GCA_047459115.1 of Micromonosporaceae bacterium. Lineage (GTDB taxonomy): Bacteria > Actinomycetota > Actinomycetes > Mycobacteriales > Micromonosporaceae > VSCG01. The sequence continues at coordinate 192 of VSCG01000059.1, read as the reverse complement.
ATCCAGTTCACCCGGTTTTCGAGCTGGGCGATCGTGCCGTGGAAATCGAACAGCACCGCGTCGACGGGTCGGCGGTCGGAGGACCGGCGGGGAGCAGGCGGTGGCGCGAACACGGTCAGCACCCTACTAGCCGGCGATCGGCGTCCCCTGCTTGCGCGCCCACGCCACGAGTGTCGGCGGCAGTGATTAGCC